>JAIVJJ010000044.1 GCA_020200095.1 Acidobacteriota bacterium
GTACAGACCAAGAACGCCAAGCATGGCCGCTGGTTTGACAGACCATGTTTGGACTTTTCGTGAACTTTTGACTGCTAAATTCGAGCCTATTCATTTTCAAAGTATTAGCGGATGACTACCCCGAAATTGAGAGAAAGCAATTTGCGGCGGCATTTGGCGTTCTTGTCCGATACGCTTATCAAGGCGAAACGGAAAAGGCGCGCGCTCTTCAAACTGATTTTCAGACGCTCGGATTTGAACTCAACGAAGTCCAATCAAAAGGTGAAAGTTTTTTCGTCGTCGTGGAAAATAAGGACAAAAAACGCGGCAGCGGATTCTATGCCATCAGAGTCAAGCCGAAACTAACCCGTCCATCGGTTTTGATGGCGCCGCACACTTTTTTTGATGTCGGGACGGGCGACATCGCGCTTTCGGCTTTTGCTTCAACCAGTGCTTTTGTTCTGATGACAAACACCTTTCACCGCTACGCGGGATCATGCGAGCAGCGTCGGGATGTTTTTGGAACGGATTTCGCGCACCGGCAGGATAATTTCTATTTTTCGGCATTTAATGTTCTTTTACAGGAGTTTAAAGAAATCACTTTTGTTCAGTTCCACGGCTTCACGCGCGAAGCCAAAGACAAGCGACCCGAATTGTCCGAAGACGCGATTCTTAGCAGCGGCTGTGGCAACACGAATAATAAAGCGGATCTGCGGGCTTTATCCGATAACTTGAGCCAACTGCTGCCTGACTTTAAAATCGGCGTTTATGGTGAAAGTGTGGAAAATTTGGGCGCGACGAAAAATGTTCACGCTTGCGCGGTGATGGATAAAAAATCAGCCGGGGCAAAATTCGTTCATCTGGAGATGTCTGAAGAATTAAGGCAGCAATTGCGAGATGATAAAGAATTGCAAAGTCAATTTGCCGCTGCGCTAATTTTTTAATCACTGAAATTACGCAGCGAGGGGTAACTGCGCCAACTGCGTGAGATGTTCTGGGATAGGCAGCCGGAATAACTCACGCTCGTAAGCGTAGATCGTCTGCCCCTGCTGGAGCGCTGCCCGCTGTGTCACGCAGAGCGCATAGAGTCCCAAGTGCAAATGCGCCCGCTGCGCTTGCGCCTTCTGCGCGCTCGCGCCGCCCCAGCCGAACTCTTGTTTGAGCAGGCGGAAGGTTTCCTCGATCTGTTGCCTGTGGCGATAGTGAGCTTTCACGGCTTGAGGACTTAACTCAACGTCATTGGTCACGAAGTAACGCCGCCCGTCTTTGACGACGCAGACTTCATGCTTGATCTTGCGCAAGCGTCCCACACCGCGCCCGAAGCGATGCGGCCACCGCTCGCGCACCGCCTGTCCGTCAAAGAGGCGATTGCTCTTTAACCGCGCCACGTAGCTCCAACCTAGCTCAACCAACAAGTGCAGCAGTGCCGAAGCTGCATACCAACTATCAAACAGCACGTATTTCGGGCACATTCCGCGCCATTTGGCTTCTCTTAACAGCGCGGCGGCGAGTGCGACTTTCGACTTCCCGCCCTTGCGCCACAGCCTCATCCCTAACGGGATTTTCACTCGTCCATCTGTCCACAGCAGCAACACCACTTGCATCCCTCTGACACAGCGCCCATGCGTCGAACTCCAGACCCACGAGACGACTTCCGACTGCTTCGCCCACCGCATCCAGCACGTGTCATCAAGAATCAGATAGCCGCCCGCGCGCACCAGCCTTACAGCGAACCAGTCCCACAGCCGTCGTGACCATGCGAACCTGTCATAGAGCAAACGCTGAAGGCGATCATGCGAGATGCAGGCGCACACGCGAGACAACGAGCAACAACTGGTGCGCGTGTTGCGGTAAATCAAAGCCGTCAAGTAAGCTGCCATCGCGGGAGTTAGTTCGAGCGAGTTTGTAGCCATAGCAACTACATTCTATTGCTCTTACACACTCCCGCGTAATCTCAGTTAATCAATAAAATGATTTGAAGAAATTTATAATCGGTATGAAAATGAAGAACAGCTTTAACACAAAGATTTTTTTATTTGGCGCAATCTTTTTGTGCGCGGCTTTTCTTCGACCGAATACAGCCTTCGCACAAACGGATGACCCGCTGCTAAAAACAACGCGCGTTCTTTGGAAGTCTGTTGGAGGATTCGCGTCCTTAATTGATTTATTAAATTCGCAAACTTCAAGCCAATCCGTTAAAAACAACAAGAAATTATCAATTTCAAACAACGGCTCGATTTTTTACCGACCGGGCAGGACCGAACTTTTTCGCATTCGGGTGCAGAACGCGCCGGCTCAGGAACTGGAAATATGGCGCGTTTCCGTCGAAGGCAGCGAACCAATTCGACTCATTGCAAATGAAGCAACAAAAAAAGGCTCGGATATAATCATCGCGCCGCCCGTTTGGCTCGACGATCCGATTTACGAAGTGAGTTTTCCTGATGCGCGCCTCAATGAGAAACGCGAACTCATTATAACCGCCGAAAAAACCACCCGTGAAGCGGACCCGTTTTACCGTGAAAAGGTTTTGCGCGAAGCCGCCGATTCTATTTCTAAAGGCGATTGGGTCGAACGCTCGTTAAATTTATGGAAACAATCCGAGCCGGGCGACAAAGCGCGAGTTTTATACCGAAAACAAATTTCCGCTTTGCCCTGGAACGAAAACGCAAACGAACCGGAATTTGTAAAATTTTACCGGCGCGCGATTTTGGAGCGCGATCTTATTGATTTTAGAAACGAGCAAACAAACAATTCGCTGCGCCTCGCCGCTGATAGTGAACCGATGCCACCCGTTTTGACCGCTGATAAAACCGAATACGCGCTCGGCTCGAAGTTTTCCATTAAAGTAAACGGTTCGAAAGCGATTCGGATTACCGCGCGGATTCCTTTTGACAGCGCTTCGCTTTCAGATGTTCGGCTTTATTATCTGGACGTTTTTCTCGATGATAAAGCGTTTGAGCGAATTTATTTTGATTCGCGGGTTGACGGCTGCCGCTACGCCGTCGGCGGGCAAAATCAACTCGTCGGCAGGCGTCGAACCGAAACGCTGATTATCCCGCCCGGCTCTCACAACTTGAGAATAGAATCTTCAGCGCCCGTTTTTATTTCATTATCAACGGCGGAAAACCGCAAATCTCTGCGACAGGCTTTAAGCGGCGACAAACTTGAAGATAATTTCCGGCGCTCGCTCGACGCGGCAAATCAAAGACTCGTTTCCTCGCCCGCGGATGATTATGCCCGTTTTGTTTACGCCGCCGCGCTAATGAATCAGGGACGAGGCGAAGAAGCGAGCGCGCACCTCGAACAACTTTTAACGCAGCAAACCGACGACGTTTTCAAAACATACGCAGCCTTAATGTTGGCTCGCGGGCTTTTTGAAGCCGGAAATTTTGAAGCCGCGCTGTCCGCGCTGCCGAAATTTGACGTTAAAAAAAATCCGTTTGAGCCAAAAATATCGATTAATTCAGCTGTTCAAATTGATGCATTGAAAGAGCGCGCAAGAATACTACGCAGATTAGATCGGCATGCCGAAGCCGCTGAAGTTTTAGCCGCGGCTTCGACGCTTGATCCGCTGAGCGCCGATTTGCCGCAAATGGCTGGCGAAGCGCTGAAATGGAGTCAGGAACCGTCGTCAAGCAACCCGGCAGTTTTGGCACAGTTTGACAGAGCTTTGATTTTGAATCCCGCCAATTCAGGATTGAAAACCGAAAGACAGCGCGCATGGTTCGACTTTACTTATTGGCAAAGTCAATTGCCCAGCCGCGCTGCAACAGGCGCCGCGTTCACGGTTTTGGATGCTATTCCGAACAGACGACCCACGAATGATTTTGTTTCAAACAATGATGAACAAACCGCAAACCCGGCTTGCGGCGCGGGGCAAAACGCATCTGAATTCCAAGCGCAAACGGCAAATCAAAATCGGTTTTTTGAAATTAAGCCAAACGTAAATCAGAAAATTGATTTAACAAAAGCGTTGCCTTCGCCGGGAAATGATTCTGCGCGCGTGCGGCTTCGCGTATCAGCTGCGGCTTGTCCCTTACCCTTCGAGTTATCAATCGTTACGGACGAAAGGGAAGTTTTGCGACCAATGATTTATAAGGCAGACCAAACAATAGAATTCAATTTGAGCAATACGGTTCACGCGCTTCGGCTCGAAGGCTGTCCGCAGACAGCTTTGGCAAGCGGGGCGGCTTGCGCCGGATTCTTTATCAATCAAGTGCCGATAACCGACACTGGTGAAGTTAATGTTCCGGTTCAGATAGTTGAGCGTCGTTACTACAATTTCAGTGTCGAGCAGAGCGGGCGCATAGAATTTGTTACGAGAGACGACCCGAATCCGACAATCGGTCGCATCTTTTTGCGTGATGTCGACGAAGCAGGCGGAAATCCACGCGGCGCGGCAGGTTTCAGCGGAACTGTTTCGATTAACGGAAAAATTGTCGAACGTTTTTCGTCTCAGAATTCCGCCGCGACGCAAACTAGTCAGAATGGAAATGCCGGAAATTGGGGTTTTCTGTTTCGCGTTCCGGCAGGGCGCGGCGTCATCTCCATCACGACCGACAATATGACGGGTGTTAAACAATTAGGAGTAAATTTATCTTTGCGCTCACGACGGCAAGACGGTGCGGCAGATTTAACAGAAGTTTCGCCTTAAAGTATCTTTTCCCGGATTTTGAAACCGAACAGATTTTAGTTCGGTTTTGTTGATGAAGTAATTATGTCTTTTGATTTGGCTTTAATGCTGTTCTCACCAATCCTGCGTCGGGCGCGTTTTTTCGGCGCGTCGAAAATAGTTTCAAACTCGCTTCTTCTCGCCGCTCTTTTTGGAATTGTTCAAGGACAAACGAATCCGCCGATTAATAAAACAAATTCGCCGTATGCCGTTCAATGCGCCGGAACCGATTTGCCGAATAAAAACTTGCAATCCGAAAGACATATGGAAAAAGAAACAACAAGAGTTATTCAGCAACAGTCGCAGCAGGATGAAACTGACCCGAGCCATAAACTGTTCACCCCGATTGTCAGGCAATTATTCGGCGATGATTTTATTCTAAGGTTAAAGGAACTCAAAGCGTTAACCGATTCGATTTACCAACGGAAAGATAATGCCGGCAAATCGGAACTGCTCCGCGCGCGCGCAGCGCTCCTTACAACAATAGACGAGACGTTTTTGGCGCGAGCCGATTTGCAGACGGCGCTCGGTTTGTCTGCTTTGCCGACCGAAGAGCGCGTCCGCGTTAAGCTTCAGCTTGCCAATCTTTACCGCGCATCGGGACGCCCGACCGCCGCGGCTGAAATGTTTGAATCGATTTTGATTGAAGAGCCTGAAAATCCGGTTGCGCAGCTTGCACGCGGGGAATTGGCTCTCGCGTCCGGCGATGAAATTACGGCGCAAAACGCCGCAACGAAACTGTTAGCCCGTCTCCCGGGCGATGCGAAAGCCAAACTTCTGCTTGCCGAAACGTTGATTGCGAACAATTTGAGCGGACAGGCGCAAAGGCTTTTGCAGGAAGTTAAAAATGATGCCAATGCCGGCGCTGATTTAAGAGCCATGGCAGCCATTCGCCTTGCTGAGTATTTTGCCGGACAAGGCGATTTCCTAACTGCCGGAGGTTTCGCCAGAGAAGCCGCTTCGCTCTCTCCAATCTCGGCGGAGCGTTCAGCCAAGTTGCGGCAAACAATTTCAGAAGCCGGAAGTTTACAAAATCAGATAAAAGCAATTTCCGGGCGTTGTCAGGTATTTCCGCTTGAATTGTCGGTGCAGGCGGCGCGTTTTAACGACGCTTGGGCAGAAAGCTCAACGAATCCGCAGTTTTCATCTGAAGCGGTTAATGTTTCAGGTTTTGCTCAAACCGCCAGAATCGCTTTTCCCGGCAGAACCGGCGGCTTGACTTACTATACCGTCGATGAAAATCGTCCTTTGGAAATTGAAGTCGAAGGACCGACAATGCTTCGGCTCACTACAAGACCCGTTCATAATCAACTGAACGCGCAGGCATCGCTTAAAGTTTTAATCGAAGAAAACGGTAAGCAGAGACAAAGATTTAATATTGATCGAAACACTGCCAGCAGCGAAGTTGTTTTCGCCGATTTACAGGGCATAACTCCCGGAGTTGCCGAACAGCTTGAACTTCACGTCCCGGCTGGCGTTCATCGTTATCGGGTTATGGCGACTGACGGAACCGTTTTCATGAGAGCCGCTGCGATGAAACGTGCGGAATTCGATTTTCTGGTCGGAAACGTTTCATCAATGTCGTGGTGGGCAAGAGCTTTTGCCGAATTTGAGCGAACAGGCAATCGTTCGTCGGTCGCCGCAGTCGAAAGCCGTTACAGGCTTTTTGGCGACACGGCAGGCGCTTATGCAGCCTTAAATCAAATTCCCGATTCCGTGCGAGAGTATCATTGGTATCGTTTTGCGGCGGAACTCGAAAGCACTTTAGGCAACAATCCTGTTCTGCATTTAATTCAAGCGGCGGTTTTGGCTCCAAACGAACAGCTCGCCAAAAATGCTTTTATTGCGGGGATTTCGCATTATAAAAATTCAGGCGCTATTGATTCGGCTTTGGCAACGGCGGCACTATGGCTCAATGCGCACCCCGAAGATGCGGAAATTCGCACTCAAGTCGCCGCGCTGAAACTTTCAAAGGGAGAAGATTTCGCGGTTGAAGCCTGGGTTGAAGCTGAACTCGCTCGCCCTTTCGCCGAAGCGGAAAAATTAGCCGAGCAAGCAGAGCGCAAAAGCCGCTGGGAGCGACGCTCAAGCGCGGCATCTTCCGCCGGAAGCGATACGTTAAAGTTATTTCGAGCCGAATCCTCAAGCCAGTTTAGAGCTGTCCGCGAAGCGTTGCTCGCGCCGGTCTTCGAGCCGGGGACGGCGCAGATTGTCTCGCAATTTCAATATGCACTCATCCAAACCGATGTTTCTCAAACGGTTAATCTTCGCGCTCGGGTTTATGTGGAAAATGTTACGCCAGTTGACAATTTAGTTGCCGCTCAGCAGCAATCTTCTACACAATCGAGCGCGGCTGTGCAACCGACTTTTGCTTTAATGGAAGTAACGTTGGATGGGCAAAGAGTGAATACAATCAATATTCCCTATAAAACGCTAACCGAAATTGAACTGCCCGCGATTCCGCCGGGCGAGCATCTGTTGCGCATCGGATTTTTGGAGGAAAATCCGGTTGCCGGTCAGCCGGAACAAACGCAGTACGCGCAGGTGCAAATTGAAAACACGATAACCGGGCAGGCGATAATGCCGCAAACCCGCACAACTCAGCTTGTCGCGACAAGCTCTGAGCCTGTTTTGCTAAACGCCTTCGCGCCGGGCGTTTTACGAATTGCGTTGCGCTCGATTACCCGGCTGAAAGAATCCGGCTCAAACGGAGCCGTAGTTACGATAAAGCCGAAAAGCGGAGGGCAAACAAGTGCCTTTCCGGTTCAGTTTCCAAAAACATCCGTGCAAACGGCTTTGGCTTATGACTCGACGGCGACCGTCGGCGACGCTCGTGAAATACTCGTAATTCTTCCAGCTTCCGCTGATGTATTTAAAATCGAAGTCCGTCCTTTGTCAGGTCAAATTTTAGTAAATCCTTACGATGCTCGCGGCGAAAAACAGGTTTTGGTAAAAGAAGAATCTGCTCCAGGCGTCGTTATCGGAAGCATTACCGATTATTTAAAGCCTTCCACAGTGATTGCTTCGCCGCCATTTCCAAATATCAATTATCAAATTCTTGACGACCGGCAAATGCCTGCGGCACTATTCGGACTATTTACTTTTTACGCGCGTTTCGACAATGAAAGGACAATTACCTTTGAAGAGGGTGAGCGCGTCAGCAACGCGCGAAATTACATTGAGCAAGGAATCATTCACCGCAAGGCTTTTCCGAATTTGCGGTTATACACAAGAACTATAGCCGCAGAAAGAACGCTTTTTCCGGCTATTCCAGTTTTTAGATTCGAGAACGAAGCGAGTCAAAACCGTGCGAAATTCGGGGTTAACTGGAATACGCGTTTTAGAGCCTTCGCGCAGCCAACCGAAGGTGGCGCGGCTTCGTTTAGGTTCGACGGCTCTGTCGGAAGACCTTTTAGATTTCGCTCATATTTTCTAACCGTCACGCCGTCAATTGGTTACTTCAGGGTCTGGCAGACGCTTAACGGAAACATGGCGCGGGATTTAAGCCGAGTGAGCCGCGATGTTTACCTGCGTTTTTATGAAACGCATCCACAGGGTCTTTATCTGCAAAGTTCGTTCACCTACATGCCGTTTACCGATACGCTTTTTTCCGGTTCGATTCGAGCGACCACGAATCCGAGTTTGAGCCTGACGGATTTTGACCGCCTGCGTTTGCGCGCGCGTTTCGTACATCTTTTGATGGAAGGTAAGTTGGAGCTAGGCGGCAATTTTACGCACACCGTCAGATTTGCCGACCGCAACCGAGCAAACACGGAACACAGCAATCAATTCGAAGGGCGAGCTGAATATGGATGGTGGACGAAAGGCGGGCGGCGTGTTGAATTTGGAGGCGGCTTAAGATGGGCAACCGAATATAACCGACCGGATTTTTTTCTCGAATTTCGTATTGATATTAACCGTTCAAATGGTTTTACTGAGTTTGATCCGAGCGACATATCTTTTGAAGAACAGCGCTTGCGCACCTTAAATCGGCAGCCGGCTATCCGTCGGGTTGAACAATAGCGGAGGGGAAATTTTGTTTAAAGAAACTTTTTCTAAAAGTGATTATCTTGCACTTGAAGAAACTTTGAAGTCTCATCTTGCCGGCTACGACGTTAAACTGTCCGGCAAATTATTAAAGACGATTGCAACGAGATTGCGTAATGCAGGTGTCCCGAATTGGGTGAAAGGATTTGTTGCGAAAACAGACAATCTTACTCTTTTCAGCCGTGTAATCGAAGTGCTTTCCGCAAGTGTTTCAAAAGAACAGCGTCTTCGTTTTGCTTTCGAGGTATTTTCAGAACGTACGGCACTTGCTACCAGCGAGCAGGAGAAACGGGAATTGATGCTTGAGCTTCTCTCCGAAATCGACGACTACCGAACTGCTTTCAAATTTTGTAAATAATGATTGCCCGGCAAAGGCAAACAAACATGATTTTTTTGCAAGGGTTTTAACCGAACAGACTTTGGAACAACGACTAAACCAGATAATCCGCAATGCTGATTCGTGGCAGCTGCGCGTTGCCGCTCTGAAATTTTATATTCACCTTTGCTCTTTACTGCCGGTTTCGGAACGCGAAAATCTACTCTCCCCAGACACGATAAAACTTATCGTTCAACTCGCTCAAAACGGGCGGGAAGAAACCTGGGTGCAAAACGAATCTTTGCGGCTGTTGATAGATATTTATCCGGGTGAAGCGCTCGACATTCTCGAAACGCGCCTCACTACTAGTAACCAAACCGGAGACGATCTTTTTGTTCGCGCTGCTGTTGTTCGCCTGATTGGAGAGCGATTCGGAAACGAACAGGGCGCAGCCGTAATCGAAAGGCTTATCAGCCGACGTGATCCGAGCGACCACGTTCGGGTTGAAACGATACGGGCGCTGACCGGATTTTCGTTTGAATTAGCGAGTCCATTAATTTTTAGGATTACGACAAACGATCGGCTGCGAGACGGTTGTGAACAAGTGCGAGTTGCCGGCGTCGAAACACTTTCAGATCTAGCTGCAAAGGCTCTAAAGGGTGCGTCGGGAAACGAAAACCGTCAAGCACTTGAAACAGGTCGGCTATTTGCCCAATTAATTTTGACGGATAAAAGTTTGTTCGTGAGAAGAGTTGCACTCGAAGAACTGGTTGATTTGGCGAAAACTGAAGTCAGTTTCGCGGAGAATCTATCAGAAGAATTAGCGAAGGAAAACTTGCCGCTTTCCCAGCTTTGTTTTGAAACGACAAAAAAGGTTCTTGAGCGTAATGAAGAAGCTCTGTCTTTTCGCCGCCGAGCCTGGTGGGCACGAGAGCAGCTAGCAATCGTTTTAATGCCCAGCGCTGACGTTGCTCGTAAATTGTTTGAAAATAAAATTTCTCGCCTTTACGAAGGGGAAAGATACAAAATTAAGCCTTCGGAGTTGAGTAATTGTTCTGTGGAAACTCTTATCAGGTATCTTTCGGCGCAGGCTTCTGACGATTTCGGTTATTTTATCAAGCGGACGAATCGGGGAAGCATCATCGTTCAACGGGGCGAACGTTGGGGAACAAGTTTTTGGCGAATTTTGCACGAATTGAGAAACCCTGCTCCGGATAAGCGCAAAGGCGCGTTGCACATTATTTCCCGAAGACCGTTCGGCGATTTTCGTGCTCCGTCCGAGATTTTGGCTGAACTGGCGAAAACGCGCGTTCCGGGCGAACCGCTCTACATCGAAATCGAGAACGGCTGGCGCCCTTTTGTTCCGCTGCTTACTGATTATTTGGATGTGTTAAGTCCGTTTAGCCCGCGTCGAACGGCAAAGTTATCTACCGCTCTCGGAGTAACCGAATTAAATTGCGAGCTTAACTGGTGGGCGCGGCTGAAGTCCTGGGTTAAATTGTCTTGGAATTTCGAAAAAATCGCCGAGCTGAGAAATGTCGGTTTTGACGGACGTAATCCTGAAGGTCCGGTTGAGTTCGTTCAAACGCTTGCCGCCGACTACGGCGTACAGTGCAGTTACTCGCCTTATTCGTGGCAGCCTTTTGACGAAGAAGCACCGGAAGATTCTTCGCTGGATAAATTGTTTTTTGAAGGGCAGAAAGCAAATTCAGTGGAGGATAGCAAACTCGCGCCTGCCACATTTTACTCGTTTCAAGCATTTACGTTCGCGCCGTTTTTATGGGAACAGCTTAAATCTTTTGTGCTGAATTTATCGGAAAATACGATCGCGCAGCTGTGGTTGTTCTTCATTCTTTTTGCTCTGATTTTCATGGGAAGGCAAATTCTTGCTTTTTACCGGATAAAACGGGCGCTCAGAAAAATTCCGCTGATTTTGGGCGGTTGGGGAACGAGAGGAAAATCCGGCACTGAACGTAAAAAAGCAGCCCTTTTTCACGCTTTAGGCTACGAAATTTTTTCTAAAACTACGGGTTGTGAAGCAATGTTTCTCCATTCAGTTAATGAGCCTCGCGCCTCGGAAATATTCCTGTACCGTCCGTACGATAAAGCGACAATTTGGGAAATGGGTTATACAGCGGAGCTTGCCGCGCGATTAAACGCGGAAGTTTATTTGTGGGAATGTATGGCTCTTAATCCACGTTTTGTGCGCCTTTTGCAGAGACAATGGATGCAGGACGATGTTTCGACAATCACCAACACTTACCCTGATCACGAAGATATTCAAGGTCCTGCCGGCATGGATATTCCGCGCGTAATGACGCAGTTTCTTCCCCGCGGCAAAACGGCTTATACCAGCGAAGACCAGATGCTGCCTATTTTAAGAGACGAGGCAAGGAAACAAAAAACCGAGCTTTATGAAGTGTCGTGGCGGGATTATTTAATGATTACAAATGATATTCTAGACCGTCACCCCTATAAAATCCATCAATGTCTGCTAATGAACGCCGCGGTTTTAATGACAGTTGGCGGCGCGCCGGATTTGCCGGACATAGCAATGAGAACGATCCGGGAACGTGGATTATCACAGTCGTTAATAATCGAGCGGATCGCCCGTCTCGCTCGCAGGTGTTTTCAGAAGTCATTGTCGCTGATGCCAATGCTCACAAACACGTTTTGATCGGAACAAATCTCAGCGGTCTATCCGGCTATATTCGCCAGAGCCTAGAGAATTACATGTCAAAAATTAATCTTTACGAAAAAACCGCGCCGGAAATGTCAACGGCTGAGCGCGCTCAAATCGCTTCTTCAGCACTAACGGAAAGATTTAAGGAACTGAAAATCGAGGGAATGTCGCCGCAAATGATTGTCAGTAAAATGACGAAAATGTTGCCTTCAGGACTTAATAGTAGTGAAGCGTCGCTTCTATCAGCTATCGAAGAAGTCAACGACGAAAAAGCGTCGGCTGTGCTGACCGAATTGCTTAATGCCGCCGGTGTTGAGGGCGAATTGCGGCAAGCCAGACTGGAGCATTTTAAGAACTGGTGTGGACAACTAAGGAAATTCAAGGAATTACAAGCTCTGATTAGAGAGGCGGAAAATCCGGCGCAGGAAGCCGCCGTTAATGAATCTTTTAGAACATTTGCCAAAGATATATTTAATTCAAAAATAATTGTGGTCGAAAATTCAAACGCTAAAGGAGATGACATTATAGCCCGCATTGCCAACGCAGCGCCGCCGGGTTTTGCGGTCAGAATTGTCGGAATGCAAAACATTAAAGGAACAGGATTCGATTTTGTTTATCGCTGGCTGGCGTTAGAGCGAGTTGTTGAAGCTGCCCGACAATTGACCAGCCCAAGCGAACGTCGGCGTCTGGACGCAATTGACTTTTTCACCTTTTTTGACGAATACGGTTTGATCACGCGCCCACCCGCTGTTGAAGCGCTACGCAAAGCACTCGAACTTCCGGCAAATCAAACAATAAATATCAGGCAACGAATCGAAACCGCTCTCCGCGCGGCAGAAGGCATCAAAGAAGGAAAAACGGATGTGGCTAAAGAAATAAAAAAAGGGAAAAAGGCTTTGTTTGTCATAAAAATTGCCGGTTTTTTGGAAAAGTTTCTGGAAATGAGCGACAGCAAGCGTCGCCGCAAGGATGCTGACTCGGTTCTAGATGAATTAACCCGCCGAGCGATTTCGCATGAGCGCACTGCGCAGGTAATGCGCGAAATTACAGTCAGACAAAAAGGAGGCTGGCTTGCCAAAAAGTTCTTTAAAGATTAGGTGGTTTAAATTGATTTAGAAAGATTTTGTAAAAAAGTTTTAAGATTTGAGAATTCCTGATTCATATTCTCTAGCAAAACATTAACATTCTGTAATGAGCCTGATTGCGCTATGCTTTCGAATTCTTCACTTAGCGAAGCCATTGTAACCGCTCCTAATGTTGCGCTACTGCCTTTAATAGAGTGACTAAGGTTTTTAATCATTTCTAAATCATTTTTTTCAACGGCAGGAGTTAATGCGTTTAATCGCTCAGTCGTGTCGAAAATATAAGCCTTGATTAACTCGCTTGCAAAGTCCTGATCATTTTCGGCTAACTCATTGATCGCAGACTTTACGCTTTCAGCATCCTTAAATTCGGTTTCGTTAGATTGTTTTGAAGATTGCGCATCGTTACTAAAAACTTGTAGCATTTGTTGATTCGTGAAGCGAGCCAATAACTGAGCAAGGTTTTTCTGACGAATCGGCTTACTGATGAAGTCATCCATTCCTGCGGCTAAACATTTTTCTCTATCACCGGGCAGAGCGTGAGCCGTCATTGCAATTATGGGAATATGTTTACCGGACTGTTGTTCACGGCGTCTGATTTCAGACGCTGTCGAATAACCATCGCGAACAGGCATTTGGCAATCCATCAAAACAATATCATAATCGTTTTTTTCCAGTGTCTTTAAGGCTTCCTCTCCGTTTGTAGCTAAATCGCTTTGATAACCGAGTTGAGAAAGTTGCCTCAAAATTACTTTTTGATTAACATCATTATCTTCTACAGCCAAGACGCGGGCTTTTGGCTTTGAAATCTCTTCGGCTTGAATTTGTTCGCTCGTCTCTTCAATCGTTGCAGTAGATTCAGTCTCACGCTTATTTTCAGACAAAACATTTTTCAAACAATCAAACAATTCATCTTGTTTAATCGGCTTCGTCAAAATTGCTGAGACAACGCTCGAATTGTCAGTGCCTGAAAGATATTGCTGTCTTATTGATGTCAGTAGAATTAAAGGTGTATCTGCAATTTCCGGCTCGTTTTTAATTTTTCCGGCGAGCGTCAGACTGTGCATTTTCGGCATTTGCATGTCGAGAATCGCTACATCGTAGCGCCGAGAGGTGCGGGAAACGGAAAGCATTTCTTCGAGTGCCTTTTCGGCGCTTGAAATACTCGTATAATGCGCTCCCCACGATGCTAGGCAGTGTTGAAGTATTTTTCGATTGGTTTCGTTATCGTCAATCACTAAAACTTTTAGTCCTTCGAAAAAGTTTTTTTGATTGATAATGGTTTCAAAAGCCTTTCCCGATTGCTTACCAAATTCAGCGGTAAACCAGAATGTTGAACCTTGTCCAACCTCGCTTTCAACCCCAATCTCACCTTTCATACTTTCTACTAGCCGCTTTGAAATCGCTAACCCCAATCCCGTTCCTCCGAATTGTCGTGTAACGGAACCATCAGCTTGCATGAATGGCTGGAAAAGGCGTTTTCTTGCCTCTTCGTTAATGCCGATGCCTGTATCGGTTACGGCAAATCGAATTCGAACTTTTTCGTTTAATTCATACTCTTTACTGATTCTTAAAATAACTTCGCCGCGTTCGGTGAACTTTATCGCGTTTCCAAGCAAATTTGTCAGCACCTGGCGTAATTTTTGTGGGTCACCAATCAAGTCGGTTGGAACGTCTCGATAAATAAAATGTGCGATTTCAACACCTTTTTTCTGTGCCTGACTTACAATGGGCTCAACAGTTTCTTCAATAACATTCCGAAGATTTAAATCGATTTCTTCCAACTCAACTTTACCGGCTTCAATTTTTGAGAAGTCTAAGATGTTATTTATAATTGAAACAAGATTTTCCCCGCTTGAACGAATTGTTTCTACATAATCTTTTTGTTCGGGAGACAATGAGGTTTCAAGTAAAATTTCAGTCATCCCGATAACTCCGTTCATCGGGGTTCTTATCTCATGGCTCATATTTGCCAGAAACTCTGACTTTAATCGCACTGATTCAAGCGCTTCATCATGCGCACTTCGCAGTTCTGCTTCCATTTGCTTTCGTTGCGTAATATCGCGGGCAATTGTAACGCAACCGATTATTTTACTTTTAGTGGAAATAAGTGGTGAAACTGATACCGAAACATTTACCAATTGACTGTCTTTTTTTAATCTGACAGTTTCCAAATGCTGAACATGATCGCCATTCTTTATTTTCTCCAGAATACTCGGAATTTCGTCTTGACGGTCTGGGGGAGTTAAGATTGAATAACGCTGTCCGATAACTTCTTTGGCAGAATATCCATAAAGAATTGTCGCTCCGCGATTCCAATTTGTGATTACCCCGTCCAAACTTTTACCGATAATAGCATCATTGGATGATTCCACCATTGAGGCTAATCTTGCCATTATTTCCTCATTGCGCTTACGTTCGGTAATATCGCGCACGCTCGCGTAAACTTTATTGCCTGGAAATTCTCTCGCGCTTAACTCTGTAATAATTTCGCTGCCGTCTTTTTTTCGAAGCCTGCGTTCAATGAGAAGCGGCTTGCCTTCGAGAACTTCATCAATCCGATCGGGTGTTGTTTCGAGATCTTCTGCTGGGATTAAATTATTAAACTTTGACCCCAATAATTCTTCTCGTATAAATCCCAACATTTCACAAATTCGGGCGTTGATTTCAACGAGAACGCCGCTTGGTTCTAATACTAATATTCCGTCAGAAGCGTTTTCCCTCAATGCTCGGTATTTGTTTTCGGTTTCGCGCATGAAAGCTTCCGCTTTCTGTCGTTCATTCATTAAATCCTCAAGGCGCTTTAGATTCTGGCGTAATTCAAGCCGGGAAAGTACCTGATGACCTAAAACTTTGAGTGCTTTTGTTTGTTGCGGACTTAGGGATCTAGGAATCCGATCTATGACGCATAATGTTCCTAATGCGTGTCCTTCGGTTGTTTTCAACGGAACGCCGGCATAGAATTTAATGTTCGGATCTGAAGTAACAAGCTGATTGCCCGCAAATCTTTCATCACGGGTTGCGTCCGAGACAACAAAAACATCGTCTTGGAGAATAGTGTGAGTGCAGAATGACATTTCACGTGGCGTTTCTTTGGTGTCTAATCCATATCTTGACTTAAACCATTGTCGGTTTTCAGCAACCATTGACACAAGCGCAATAGGTGTTCCGCAGATCTGTGATGCTAAAGCCGTTAGGTCGTCAAACGCTTCTTCAGGGGTTGTATCCAGTATTTCATAGCTGTCAAGAATTTTTAGTCTTTCAATCTCGTTTTCAGGTAATGGCGCTTTCGGCATTTATTTTCTCCAATTAAGTGTCTGCATGGATAAAAATCCAATATACCAAAACGAAAGTTTTCTTGACAGCTTCATCTAAAGGGCAGCGTTGCGAAAAATACGGTAGTGTTGCGAAAATTATTGTAGAGCGGAGAGGGTCACGAACCATTCTTTCTCAGGCAGCGATCCGAAATAACGAAGCGACGAACTTCGCCTGCCCTCCTGCATCTCTTCCTAACAACCTT
>JAIVJJ010000284.1 GCA_020200095.1 Acidobacteriota bacterium
GTGGCGGCGCGACGGCGAGCGTTACAAATATCCATTCGTTACGGCGCACGTCGCGCACGCTCTTGTTTTAGCAAAAGCGAAAGGCTACAAAGTGCCGGACGAAATGCTGAACAAAACAAAACCTTTCTTGAAAAACATCGAATCGCATTTCGACCAATATCACAAATCGCCGCAGGTTCGCCGGACGATTTCGGCTTACGCGCTTTACGTTCGCAATTTAATGGGCGATAGAGATGTTGCAAAGGCGAAGAAATTGTTGACAGAAGCGACAATCGAAAAAATGCCGTTTGAAGCGTTGGGTTGGATTTTATCGGTTCTCGCCGACGATAAAAGCTCTGTTGCGGAAGTCGAAAACATCAAACGCTTTTTGATGAATCGCACAACCGAAACCGCCGCGACCGCAAATTTCGTTACCGATTACGGCGACGCCGAATGGCTGATTATGTATTCCAACCGCCGCGCCGACGGCGTTCTATTGGAAGCGTTAATCAAAGCCGATGCGAACAATGATTTGATTCCAAAACTCGTTCGCGGTCTTCTCGACCATCGCACAAATGGACGCTGGGAAAATACGCAGGAAAACGTATTTATCTTGCTTGCTTTAGACAAATACTTCAATGCGTTTGAAAAGGTAACGCCCGATTTTGTCAATCGAGTTTGGCTCGGAAACGCTTATGCGGGCGAGCAAAAATTCGTCGGACGCTCGATTGATTCAAATCTTTTGACTATCCCGATGAGTTATTTGACAGAACAAAACGGCGCAGCAAATTTAATTTTCGATAAACAAGGCGCTGGTCGTTTGTATTATCGAATCGGAATGAAATATGCACCGAAGAATCTAAATCTGAAACCTGCCGATTACGGTTTCACCGTTTTACGAAAATACGAAGCGATTGACAATGCCGAAGACGTGAAGCAAAACGCCGACGGAAGTTGGCTGATGAAATCCGGCTCGCGTGTTCGAGTTCGTCTGACGATGGTTGCTTCCGCAAGACGTTATCACGTTGCGTTGGTTGACCCGTTGCCCGCCGGGCTTGAAATTCTTAATCCTGAATTAGCGGTTACCGAACCGGTTCCGCAAGACGACGGCGGAAACACACAGGTTGTCGAATACGGTTCGCAATCTTACGGACGCGGCTACTACAATTGGCGTCCGACGTGGTTCGAGCATCAAAATTTCCGCGATGAACGCGCCGAAGCATTTTCATCGCTGTTATGGGAAGGCGTTTATAATTACACTTACGTAACACGCGCAACCACACCTGGAGCGTTTGTTGTGCCACCCGCGAAAGCCGAAGAGATGTATCATCCCGAAACTTTCGGGCGCACAGGAACGGATTTCGTCAGTGTGGAATAAGTAGTTTTTGAAGTAGACGAATATGGTTGTTTTGTTATGCAAATCCACATTCGTCTGCAGACGCAAAACGCTTTTCGGTAAAAGTAATTGGCAGCGTCGTTATAACCTAATAAGCAGTGCGAGAAATTATTGCTGCTTGATGTCCGACGCATGGTCGCAAATTCCGTAATTTATATTCAAAAAAACGTCTTAAATACAATCGGCTATTAGTTTAAAAAAGTCCGTTAAATTACTTTCTTTTGCTGACCGGTTGATGAATGTCTGGTCCTAATCTTTCATTGATTAGGACCGGCTCATATTACGTTGTATTTCAATTCTCATTACTCTTGCGAACTTCATCTGAAGCAGCTTTACCTAAAGGAAATAGTAGTTTGCACTGTGCCGGTACTGCCTGAATGATGAAGTTGGAAAATCCGTCCATCCTCTAAAGTTCCGTGGGCGTTTATTGTCAGTTTGGGCTGATTGGCGCCGCCGGTCGGATGAAGGGTTTCGCGGAAGAAAGTCGCCGTGCCTTTTTGTAATGAACTCAGGGTTTGCAATTCGGTAATAGTCAATACGTCGTCGGCTACAGCCGCTTGAAGTTCCGCCCACGACACGAACCACACAGGCACAGCGCCCAAACCGTTAAACTTGGCTTGCATTGGGGCGAAGTCAACAGGCGGCGGAGCATTTCTCCAAATCTCAAATCCTTCGATTGTAAGCTGGCAGAAAAAGGCTCCGGGAACATTGAATAAATCCATAAGGTTGAAGTTCGGCGGAACACAAGCCGGGGAACGATAGAAAACGACGGCTGCCCATTCATTTGTGTGAGGAACGATTTGAGTGTGAACGCTCGATCTCTCGACACGGGCGTAAAAAGGCGGTCCTGGGTCTTCCTCGGGAATTTGGGTACGGACTTGTGCTTGAGCCGAGCCAGCCAATGCTATCGTCAGCATAATAAATGCGGCTGACATTAACAGAAGGCGCAGCGCCTTTGACGGCTTCACAAAATTAGCAAGCCGGTTATTTAAAAAAGTGGAATTATCTCTCGAGTTTTGTCGGTTAATTGTTTTGAAATTTGTAGTTTGTTTTTTCATAATTTTCTCCTTTTCTTGTTTGAGTGTTCGCCCTGTTATAGAATAGGGCGCAACACATTTTGAATTTTGGGCTAACATGCAATGGATTATCCGCTTGTTTTCCGCGAAAGTCTTAAGCAATTGTTCAAAAAGTTCTTAGCAAAATCTCAGCAAAGGTGTGAATACGAGGAACGAACATATCTATGAGTTTGGAGATTTCTGCATAGACGCAGTAAATCATCTTCTGCTGCGCCGGGGTCGTCCTGTTCCGCTCAAGCCAAAAGCGTTTGACACGCTCCTAATACTTGTCAAGAATCGTGGTCGAGTAATTGAAAAGGATGAGTTGATGGAACTGCTTTGGGCAGACACTTTTGTCGAAGAAGCCAACCTGACGCAGAACATATATGAGCTGCGGAAAGTATTAGGCGAATCGGCGCGCGAGCCTTACTACATCGAAAACGTGCCGAAACGCGGCTACCGTTTTGTGGGAGAGGTAAAAGAATCAGTAGTCGCAAAAGAGGCTGATAAAGTAGAGGAAGATAGCGACAAGACGATTAAATCGCTTGCTGTGCTACCGTTTAAGCCTTTGATAACAGAAGAGCGCGACGAGTTCCTTGAGATTGGCATTGCCGATACTTTGATTACAGGATTGAGCGGCATCGGACAGATTATCGTGCGTCCCATCAGCGCAATTCGCAAATACGCTGATTCCTCGCAAGACCCGCTCGCGGCTGGTCGTGAAATGAAGGTGGACACTGTTCTCGAAGGAAGCGTCCAGAAATCCGGTGACCGATTAAGGGTAAACGTGCGGTTATTGAGCGTTAGGGACGAATCAACCATCTGGGCAGATAAGTTTGATGAAAACTTTACCGACATTTTTACACTACAAGATTCAATTTCAGAGAAGGTCGCTGCGGCGCTTTCCCTAAAGCTGACTAGCGAGGGAAGGTTAAGGCTTACCAAACGCCACACCGAAAACGCAGAAGTTCATCAACTTTTCCTCAAATGTCGTTACTACTGGCATAAGTGGACGCCGGAAAGCTGGCAGAAGTCTATCGAATACGGTTCACAGGCTGTATCGCTTGACCCGACTCATGCGCCGTCTTATTCATGGATGGGAGCATCCTACTGCACTCTCGGAATCTTTGGAATCGTTTCTCCGAAAAAAGCCTTCACTAAAGCGAGGGAATTGGTTGAGAAGGCGTTGTCACTCGACCCGACCCTTTCTGAAGCTCACGAGGTTTTGGGAGCGATTAAACTTTTCTACGAATGGGACTTGGAATCGGTCGCCGGGTCGCTGACGCGCGCCTTTGAACTAAATCCAAGTAACGCGACGGCGCGCGACCTGTATGCGCTTTATCTAACGGCAATTGGACGCGCAAATGATGCTGTCTCGGAGGTTAGGCGCGCGCTGGAGATTGATCCGCTTTCGCTCATCATCAATACGGACGTAGGATACATTCTCTATTTCGCGCGACGATACCGGCAAGCTGTTGAACAACTACAAAAGACTTTAGAACTCGACCCATTCTTTGCGCACGCGCGCTACGCCCTTGGGTTTGTTTACTTGCAAGAGGCGTTGTTTGATGAAGCCATCGCAGAGATAAATAAGGCAGTCGTCTTTTCTGAACGCGAGGCTGCGAGTTCACCGGAGCTCGGCTATGCTTATGCGATTGCGGGTCGGAGCGATGAGGCAAGGGAAGTGCTGACTGAATTAGAGGAGCACTCCAAACGTGGTTATGTTGATCCATATCACATCGCGCTAATTTATATTGGGCTTGACGACAAGAATCGCGCGTTTGAATGGCTCCGACGGGCTTACAAGGGACGCTCGCGCGAAGTTATCTACCTCAAAGCCAACCCGGTTTGCGATCCTCTTCGCTCTGATCCACGCTTTTTGGATTTGTTATGGCGTGTGGGTCTTGAGTTATGAGGCTTAGATAGTAAAAGCCTAACAATATTATGCATCTATGTGCTAGTTAGTGCGCCATTTCATTTTCTCTCCACTAAAGGAATCAACTTTTTCATTCTGATTTTGTCCGAATGCCTTTATCAGAAAACAAAACAGAACAGCAAAAATTACAATTGAATTCTTTGTCATAATTTTATTACTGCTTAACAAGATTTCCTTGCTCGGCAACCAGACGCCAGCGTCCTTTTTTCTTGACCCAAACGGCTGTATATCGTTCCCGGATTTCTATATTTTTGCCTCTGAACGAACCTTTTGCCGTAAAACGTCCGGTCATTACCGCCGCGTTTTTATAAATACGAACTTTAACGTCGTCGCTTTGTCCCGATTCGAGTTTGAAATCGCCGGAACGAGCGAAAGCCAATTGCTGCGCTTTATCTCAAACTTCGCCGTCGGGAGTTGTATAAACAAATTCATCGGCGAAGATTCGTTCGAGAGTTTTCACGTCATTGCTGATGATAGCCGCATCGTATTCCCGGTTGGCTTTAACAGTTCTTGTTCGATTTTTGGATTCGCTCTTCCGCCGGGAACTTGCGCCGAAGCAGTTTGAAAAGCTGTAAAAATAATTGCGAGTCCGATTAATAGTTTTTTCATTGTTTTCTGTCTCTGTTCGGTTTGTTATGGCTTTTTTGCGTTTTACCACTAACTCGCTTACTGCTTGTAATTCCCATGCGATGATGTTGAGCGATTTGTTCCGGGTTGAGCCTCAAAAAACGCGCTGCGTTGTTATAGAAGATGTCGCGCTTTTGCTGGCGGTTAAGAAATGGCGCTTTTTCAATAGATTCGATAGCTGGCTCAATTAAACCCGCCCAGACCATTTGGTCTGACCCGAACATCACGCGCTCGCTGTATCCGCCGTCAACTATTCCTTTGAGATACCTATAAAAAGCGGCTCGCGGCTCGACGTTGGCGATGACGCTCACCTCCACATAAGCCTGCGGATAGTTAAACAGTAGTGCTAACAAGTCATCGAGCATCGGGTATCCGGCGTGCATTATATACACGCGCAGTTTCGGATGCCGCACGAGAACTTCCTCCATCGTCAATGCGCTTTGCATTCGCGCGCGAAATTTACTGTTTCCTAGATAAACTTCGCCAGGACCGCCGCCGCCGATGTGAATCCCGACTGGAATATCTAACTCTTCCGCCAAAGCCCAGTATGGCTCCATCCGTTCGTCATCGGGTGCGATTCCGGCGTATTGGTTCAGCACTTCACCGAGAACCGCGAAACCGCCGCTTTTGTAAAGGACGCGCATTTCATCCGGCGACATCAGTTTAAACTTGCTGCCGTCGCCTACCGCTGTAGCCGTGCCGGTTGCACGGTCAAGCCGAAAATCCAGACCGGGAATAAATCTTCTGGGCGCGGCGTCCATCCATTTTTTGACGAGTTCGGGCTTGCCGCCGAGCATGCCGATGATGTTATGCTTTTTCATTACGGCAATTGTTTGCTGCAAAACCTCTTCGTCCGTTTTTGGAGACCACACCATATTTTTGCAGGGCGGTGATTTGGCTAATGCCTCCTCCCAAGATTCGGTCTGATTCCACAAAGGCATCTTCTCGACCGGAGCGCACATCGCCAGCGGAGGCGGACCATAATGGTTTGCAGTCCGCGCGTGCATATGCATATCAATAATCGGCAGCCGTTTTTGCGCCTGTAGCAAAGCCGGAGCAAGCAAGAATAAAACGAAAATTAAACAATTCATAAATATTTTCAGCATAGATAATCTCCAATTAATTAGGGAAGACTAAACACCGCGCCGTGCGGCACCGCTCCGCCGTTTTTGCCGTGCTGCCACGTCTCGCGGTTAAAGTTGATCCCGACTTGCTTCGAGTCTTTTACCCGAAATGCTTCGTCCAGACTGAGCTTTCCCGTTTTAGAATCTACTTTTGCCATCAAAACGCGATTTTTGAGCGCCCCTCCACCGCCGCTAATGATGATGCGCTCCCCATTTGGTTCGAGCGCAATCCAGTGCGGAAATTCGTTTTCACCTAATACTAACCGGCTGACTTCGACAGGTTTTGCCGGATTCGATACATCGAGGCTGACGAGCGCGCGGTCTTTTCCCAACGTTTGAACCCAAAAATTTCCTGCGACGACAGGCAAGGCACAATCTCCGTCGCTAAAAGAGTGAATAAATTCTGCCGAAGGCTCTGCTTGCTCAAGGTTTCTAATCTGATATAAACTGCAGTTAAAAGTCGAAACAAGCACTGTTTGTCCGTCCGCCAGCACGCGCGGTTCTGCCGGGTCAATTCCGTCCTTTTCCCTCTTTCCCGGCGGAAGCCAAACAGTTTTGAGAAGTTTGAAATCCGAATAACGCCAAACTTGCACAACGTGGCTGATGTCTTTTTCGTGCATATCGGAACTGGTCGTAATCACGCGGTCAAGCGCGGGAACAACCGCCAGACTATAAGGACGAATAAATTTTTCAACCTTCGGGTCGGCGGCATCAGCGATGCGGAGAACTTTGCCTTTCGGGTCGAGTTCAACCAACGCGCCGGGTTCTTCGTTGTGATGCCCGCGCATTTGGAAAGTAGCGAGAGCGTTGCCGTTCGGGTGACGAACGAAACTGTGCGGATGCATAAACTCGCCTGCCGCGCCGAATGAATCAAGCAGCTGCGGCTTTGTCGGAATTGATAAATCGAATCTGAAAGTTTGTCCGGCATTAAATCCGTTAGCAAACAAGATTCCGCCCGCGGGCATTTCGTGTTCGGTGTGATGTGGAACAGTGTTCGATGCGTCGACAGGCAAAGTTGTGACAATTTTGCCATAGCGTTTTGAACTCGGGCGCACGTCAATCACGGCGAGAAAATCGCTCTCTTTTCTATCTGCATCGCCCGCCCAGACAAACAGATAATTGCTGGATTTTGTATTAAGATTTTGCCCGAACGCAGTGGTTATGAAACAGAACAAAAACGCGAAAGTTGTGATTAGATTTCTTCTCATAATTTTGTTTCCTTTTCGTATGGCGGCGGCTGCATTGATTTAACGCAGGTCGTATCTAATTTTGATTTACCGGAATACTCGATAAAATCTAATGCTATTCGGTCAAAGCAGTCTTCATTACTCAAACCGTCAAATATGTGTGACATTTGCGGAATTACTACCAACTGACTATTCGGTAGATAACCGGCTATTTCTTTTGCCATTGAAACAGGTGTTACAGGGTCATATTCGCCCGAAAGAATTAAAACAGGTATATCGGAGCGAACAGGCTGTAGATAGTCATTTGGTATATTACCCCTAACCCAGTTAGCGCACGCTGTCTGTTGTTGTTCAATTCTGTACATACCCATAAATGTGTTCTTTGTAAGCCTTTTTGCTTCTCGATTTGTAATAAAAGGAACGTCTTCTGAGCAAGTAACACTTAGATAAAATCCTTGTGCGAGAAAATCATTGTAACCACCCTTTTCAGAATATAGAGAAACGAACGGCTTCCAGTTTCCTTGATATGCCTGATGAATAATAGATGGAATCTTTTTTAAGGTTCGAGGCTGATACATCATCGAACGTATCTTGGTTTGAAAGGCATTCCAAGAAATAAAAAGATTCTTTTTGCTCCCGTCCGACATTGTATGGACGATATTAAATGGTCTCTTTTTTCCTTTTTGCATTAACTCATTGAATTCTTTCTTAAGAAGCGGAAAAGAAGTTTTGCACGGGGAATCGTTCAAACAATCATCAAATAATTTGTCCAATGTGTCTTGTGCAAATCGTGCGTGGAACAAAGGTGCTTTGCTGTTGGTAGAAGTTGGTGAATGGAAAACAGCACTTTCGACAGATGCAGGAAACTGACGCATATATTCTTGCGCTACACGTGTACCATAAGATAACCCAAACAGATGTATCTTTTTATATCCGAGTTCTTGTTTTACTTGCTCAATATCACGAACAACATTCGTCGTGTTGTATTGCAATAAATCTGCTTTTTGTGAAAGCTCGGAGTAACAATCTTTTACGGCTTTTGCCGGATACATTTCAGCGAACTGTTCCTGCAAATCTTTCTTTTCTTGCAGCGAGCGACAGTGCAGAGGATTCGAGCCGCCAGTTCCTCTTATATCAACCAATACTACATCGTGATTCTGTCTGTAAGAATTATCTTTTTGAGCGAAAAATGAAGCAGCATTTGTCGCGGCTATTCCCGGTCCGCCGTCAAAAAAGAATACGGGCGGTTTAACAGAATCTTTATTGAGCGCGGGTATAACAATAACATTCAGATTTATTCGCCTTCCTTGCTTTGTCTGATGATTCTCAAAAACAGTATGAGTTCCGCACAAAACCGAATCGGCAGCGCCTTTTATTTCACAGGGCTGGAGATTTTTGTAACGAGATTGGCTATTACCAGTATTTCGATTCGTTTGTCCAAATGCTGCTATTGAAAACAGACACATCAACAAAACCGATAACGTAATTTTCTTCATAATTTTTCCTCAGTAAATTTTTAATCGAAAAGAATTCCCCATCTGCTTGCAGTGCAGGTTTCCTTATCAGCCCTGAAAGGGCGTTATGCTTTGTTCAAAAAAATTCGTGGTAGTCGGTGCTTTGACCGACTAATTTTCGGGCGAATGCCCCGTCAGCTTGCTGCGGGGTAGTCCGAAAACGGTTTGGTTTCGACGCGCTCGATTTGCCTCGAAAGCATTTCGCTGATGTCGTCAGATGCGGGAGCGTTTTCTTTAGCGATTCGGTAAGCGCGCAACGCTTCTTCGCGGTTTCCTATTTTCAGATATTGATTTCCGAGTTCCAGAGCGACAAAGAAAGCCTTCGGGTCTATGCTAACCGATTCGGACAACAGTTTTATTGCTTCTTCGGTTTCCGGTTTATTTGTGTAAATTTTTTCAATCGCACGCCAGTAAAGTGAGCCTGCTTTTACTTTGGGTACATTATATGTTCCGCTAAAAACAAACACGTTGCCGAACCGCGCAATCGGAGTCGCTTCCTGAATTTCATCCGACTCCCACCAGAGTTTTGGCGTAATACTGTTGGCTCCCAGAATAAAAGTTCCGCTTTTAACATCGCTGTTTCTTCTTTCGCGGTCTCGTTCGGGATCGTTTCCTACCCAGTCGAGTCCGCGTCTTCTCATTTCCGTATCTGCCGCAAAATAACCGACGTAAGGTATTTCGCCCGCAGGCTTTAAGTTTTCGTTGTAATACCCAACCAATTCCTTCGTGCGTTGTCCGAGATCAACTCCCTCGTCGTTGAAATAGCGATAGCCGTTTGCAGTGCCGCCGACAGTCTCGTTGAAATACTCCCACGGGCGCACGACGGGAATCGCCGAAATCAAAGCGGCGATTAAGGCGAGCGAAACCGCTCCGCGCAAGACGCGAGATTTAGATTCGATTGCTTTGTAAATTGCTAGCGATGCGAGCAGCGCGAGCGGCGGAACAGCCGTAAGCGCGTGACGGATTCCGCCGTAACTAGAACCTTTGGCGAAGAAAATCCAAAACAGAAGCGACAAACCGAATAAACCCAGAAGCGGCACAAAGAATTCGCGCGGAGTGCGTCGGGCGATTAGCAAACCCGCGCCGATGACGGTTAAAAAAAGCAGTCCGAGCGGCAGTTTGACGGCAATGATGCCGGGAAAATAGTAAAAAGGCGCTTTGCCGTAATAAAGATTGCCGAACGCCAGCGCGAAGCCGGCGCGACCTTCCGCACCGGCGCGAATCGTGTCCGCCATTCCCCAAGTGTATGCGCGCGGGAAAAGGTGTCCGTTCGCCATAATGTTTAATCCCGCGCGATAAATCGGCGATTTAACGTCGCTGATTTTCTCCGCCAGCGGGCGATTAAATTGTTCCTCGCTTGTATTCGGGCTTTCGCTGAAGCGAAACAAATAAAAACTCCACAAAACTACACCTGCGCCGATTAAAACCGCCGCGACCATTCCAAGCCTTTTCAGACGAACAATAATTTTCTCGCCGTTTGTCAGAAAAATCGCCATTACGAATCCAATAATAGCAACGGCAATCATCGTAATCACGGCGGAATGTTTTGTGCTTAGAGCCAACCCAAGCGCAAGCGTGGCAAAAATCAAATCAACCGCGCGCCACGAACGAAACGCTTCGACGCCGAGCAAAACAGCCGAGCCGGAAGCGAGCGCGACGGGCAAATCAGTCATCACAACTGGAAGATGCGCGGCAACCGTCGGGTCAATCACGAGATATGCGGTTGCCGCTAAAGCAATCACGTCACCAAACACGCGCCGCGCCGCCAGAGCAAACAGAAACAACAGCAATCCGTTCAAAGCGAACATCGCCGCCCGCGAACGGCTTTGAATCAAATCTGGATCGTTATTGTTATAGACATCTTCTTCGACAAATTTGCGCTCATCGCCCTTATCCTGTAAAACGCGGTATGGCGAAAGACTGCAAACATCCGATACAAACGCGCCCGTCCACAATTTGACGAGCGGCGGATGTTCGGGATTGAGCCGGAAATCGCCGGTTTGAACGTAAGCCACCCCCGCGCCGATGTGATAAGCCTCATCATACGTAAAGCTGTCGAGCCGCGTAGCGATGCTGGAACGCACGACGGCAAAGACAATCAATCCAATTAAAATCAGAAAGAAAATCAGATGCCGCTTGGTTAGAGTAACCTTTGCAGCCTTTTCAGCTTTTATTTCATTTTCGCTTTCCATAAATTTTTGATAAACCCGTTGCTGTGAACAACCACAAGCAAAAAAGTCTGAATGTGTTGCAGCAACTAACGACCAACTTTGTCAAAACGGTGATGCATCATTCGCATATATGTTAAGTAAAATGCGTTACATCTCCAGTGTGTCAGTAAAACAATTTTCACGGCTTTTAATTTGTTCATAAACAGCGTTTTTGAACAATGTTTTATTTATTGCCGTCACAGTTTAATCTCGTCAATTTTATTATCTTTTGTCAGGGTTATGATGAATTCCAACTTTGTGCTGCTGTAAGTTAAGCGATAACGATAAAGGCGCGAGCCGCTCTCTAATTCTCTGCGTTCGAGCAGTTCGATGTTGTTGAGCGTACCCAGAGATTTGAAATACTCTGCCGCCTGTTTAGATTGGCTAAGAATCAATGCGCCTGCTTCAGGGGTAAAAAGTTCGGGCGTTAATTTTTCTTCAACTGTTTTCTGCAAAAATTCTTTGACAAACGACGTTATCTTTGGCTCTTTATCTTCGATTACCTTAGCTGCTGCGATGGAAAGTTGCGGATAATATATTTCCAACAAACCTCGGGCTAATTTGTTTACATTAGCATCACGCAAATTTGCAAAGACAACAACTGTTAGTTTCTGTTCGGGAAATCGCCTAATATCGGATACAAATCCCTGCCACAGCCCCCCGTGTTCGATAATACGCTTGCCGTTAAAGTATCTTATTGCCCAACCGAAGCCGTAAGGATGCGTTTTACCGTTGTTTAATTTAACAGGCGACCACATCGCTTCATAATTTTCTTTTTTCAAAAGCTTTCCGCCGTTCAGCGCCGCTTCCCACTTCGCCATATCTAAAATGGTCAGATAAAGCGACCCGTCAGCGGTTGTATTAATCGTCGGAGAAACCCATTCTTGATTTTTAAGCTCACCATTGACCAAAACGTAACCCGCAGCACGATTCGGAACGATGTCAACTTCGGTGATAACCCGCGCAGTAGTCATTCCCAGCGAATTAAAAACACGCTCTTTCAAAAAATCCCCGTAGAATTTACCTGTCACTCGACTGATTAAAATTCCGAGCGTGGCGTAACCGAGATTGCTGTAAGCCCATTTTTCGCCGGGTTGAAAAGTGAGAGGCACTGTTTTGATTATTTTGTAAAGAGAATCCTCAGTGTAGTCGGCACGAAAATTAAAATCTTTCGGATAACCCCGCATTCCCGAAGAGTGTGTCAGCAGATGACGCACAGTGATATTGTTCCATTCGGCAGGCGCATCTGGGAAATATTTGTTGATTTTATCGTCTAAGCCGATTTTACCGTCTTCAACGAGTATCATTATCGCCATCGCGGTGAACTGTTTGCCGACCGAACCGGATTGAAAAATCGTTTCCGTTTTGACCGGAACTTGATGCTCGACGTTTGCATAACCGTAACCTTTGGCATAAATAATCTGTCCATCGCGGATTACGGCAAGCGAAACGCCGGGAATTTTCTGCTTCTGCATTTCGGCTTTGATAAATTCGTCAATTTTTGCCGTAATTGCGTTCTGCGCCAGCGCGGGAAAAACAAACAGCGAAACGATTATGAGAAAAGCAATACTTATAAATTTAATATTTTCTTTCATAGTAGTGAACCTCCTAACATTTTTAAGCCATGAGCAATTCTTTAATTCTGACTCAAAAAGGGCGTTTTTGAGACTAATGTGTTCGAGTTTCAGTTTGTAATGTTTCCATAAAATTACTTTTTTATGCGCCTGAGCATTTCAACGCCGCACGCGAAAAGTCTCGCGTATGAAAGCCGCTTGTTAATCGGCATTTGACTTCACCAC
>JAIVJJ010000415.1 GCA_020200095.1 Acidobacteriota bacterium
CTTTAATCGGCATCAAAATTTTTGCCCAACCGCTTCGCGTTAAAATTTTTGGAACTGCCTTTAAGCCGCAAAAATTTCCAAACGTATTGCGAGCGAGTAGGGCAAGTATCGGCTCGACACGACCGATTCAATAGCGTGTTGGGCGAACGCTTTACCCAAAGGTTGTAGCCCTACGTTGAGCCTCTGGTTAGAATTAGGGAATGCGCTCCGGTTCTTCTGAACCCGCTGCTTGCGTGTTACCGGTTTCCGCCCACGTCAACTCAACCGTTTGGCACTTCACCTGTTCTGAGGGCTAATGAATATGAATGTCGTATGGCTGCTTCTTGGCATGTTGGTTTGGCTTCTTAAGCCAGAACAAGGTATGAGCCGTAAATTAGTACCTAAAGATGACGACGGTAAACCTACCAACTCTAAACTTTCTTGGGAAGAGTACAAGCTGTATGCAGAGTTTTATAAGTTCTGCTTAGATTTTGGCTTAAAAGCTAATGTTTTCTTTTATGGAATAACGGGTGCGATTTTAACCCTCCTTTATAATCCAAGTAGTTCTCAGGCAGAAACGAGTCGCAGCATAGGCGCACAGCTCCCTCCGCTCGTTTTGCTGGCTTTATTGATGACGCCGTTTATTATAGGGATAATTTTAGCGGGAGCATTCATTGCCGGTGCATTTCTATGGTTTTTACTTGTGCAACAGATCAATAGAAGGTTAAAGCCTAAAGAGCTAAACATTGGGGTGACACCTTACCTCAATTTCTTGACGGTGCTTCTCTTTTTGTTCGGATGTATCTTCGGCTTCGTTTCAATGTTCCTATATTGCATAATGAAATCACAGAATATTTTTTTTCAGGCAATACAAGCCCTTGACTTCCTTTGAGGACAGCGCCCAACAACTCATTCAACCCGACCGCCCTCAGCGTGCCTCTCATTAATCTTGTATCCTGCGCTCAAGTTGTGTTTAATCGTCGGGCGGCGGGTTAATTCGGGTGTTAAGCGTTTCTTGAAAAGAAACCGCACGGCAAAATTATTTATTTGAAAACCAAGACGCCCCGCGCAAAATCAAACTTGCGCGGAGATAAACGGCGTGCTAAAGATGGAGACGCGGCTAATAGATGTGATACAAGTTTATAATAATTAACTATCTGCCTATCTATTATAGCAGTTCTAAAATGATTTTCTGGTCATTATCAATAAGGGTAGGAGGAAGTCGAAGTTCAGACCTCATGATTGTCTGTCAGCGGGTCTTACGATTTAGATGCTTTTAGGAGTTAGAGTTTATCAAGCAAATCGACAATTTATGCCATGATGCATCGCTGCTTAATCGTTCAATTCTAGTCAATTCTGTTTGAGAGTAGGGGAGTCGAGCTAAACGCAAAACGCGTTGGGTTAAACTGAAAAGCCTATTTGAATCCTCTCCTATTATTTTGGATGGGGAATAATGTCGATGAGATAATACGTATCATCTTGAATCGTGAAATAAAAACGCCAATCGCGGTTTACTCTGCCTTGCCAGACATCGTTTGCTTTATCATACTTCTTAGCCTTCAGTGATGGATAACGAAGGTCTCGGAGAAGCAAAGCAGACTGTTTATAAAATGCTTTTTGAATCGGGGCGGGAGCCTCTTCAAGAGATTTAATGAAACGCTCCGTATAGATAAGTTTCATCGGGAGCGTTTCAATTGCTTGGCGCGTTTCTTCATGTTGCTTTGCAGTGAGACAACCATTTCTTCAGCGGTATCAAATGGACCGTAGGTGCGCCCCTTTTTAATATCCTCTAATCCTTCTTCTATGTGGCGATCAATTAAGCTCTTCGGTGTCAGGGTAATTTTCCCTTGTTCGATTTTAGCTTCGAGTAAATCCCCAATATTCAACCCAACCTCTTTGCGGATCGCCGTCGGCAGCGTCACTTGACCTTTGGTTTTCACTTTGACAATAGACATAATAGTTTCTTGATTAATAGGAAGTTAGTAGAAAGTTAGAAAGTCTAACTTCTAACTACATTGTAACATCTGTGTACAATGCGTCAATAAGTAGGCGCCAGACTCTCGTTTACAAAAACACCTCAATTTATCGGATAAAAAGGTTGAAATGCTTTGGTGAACCTGCCAGGACTAATGTTGGTGACTAAATCAGGAACATTTAATTTCTCAGCCAACTTGTTTGTATACATCTTCTGAGGCGGAACTGTTAAACTCATAGCTATGACCAGATGGAAACCTCGCTACGCTATCAAACGCACCGCTATCGGACTAGGCTTTTTCACTCTTAATCCAATTCCAGCCGATAAAAGGATTATCGAATATATCGGCTTGATTTTAACCAAAGAAGAGGCAGATAAAAAAGGCGGCAAGTATTTAATGACAATTGATGAAGAGTATCTTATTGACGGAAGTCCGCGCAGTAACATCGCCCGTTATATTAATCACTCGTGCCGTCCTAATGCCAAAGCATATAGAAGCGGTGTCAGAATGTGGATATGGTCAATTAAGGTTATTAAAGCCGGTGAAGAAATCACAATTGATTACGGTAAAAATTATTTTGATGATTTCATAAAACCGATAGGCTGTAAGTGTGCCAAATGCGTTAAAAAATCTAATAAGTAACCGACCAAGATGAGCCAAAATAAAACAACCTAAATAAATTTAGGTTGTAATTGTCTTTTAGACAAAAGATATACCGCGTTCTTTCCGAAATTGCGCTATCACATCCGAGAATTTTCCGGGCTTAAAGAATAAATCTCTTTCAACCGTTAAATGTTCGACGTTGATGTGTTCAAGTTCTCTCAAGGTAAAAAAATAACCCCATGCTTCTTCAAAGCTCTTTACGAAGCCGAAAAACACGAAATCGCCGTCTTCATCTTCGCCTTCAATAACAAAATCTCAAAACTAACCATTTTTATTAACTTATGAGACACTCAACAAATCCTAGAAAACAATTACTTTTCAACAAAGCAAATTAGTAGGGGACCAGAATATTAGATTTTTGGTTTTCTGGTCTTAAAAATTTTTACCTAACTGCTCGCGCTAAAAAATTTTAATAAGTAAATATCAGCACAAATCAAAAAAAGAAAAAAATTTTTGAAATAGCATGTAAGTTTTTGCCCAATTTTATCATAT
>JAIVJJ010000285.1:0-2318 GCA_020200095.1 Acidobacteriota bacterium
GGATTCGAGAAGTTCGCCGACTTCTTCGGTCGTCGCCCAGATGTCTTTTAAGAAAATATCGTTGCCGTCCTTGTCTTGTCCGAGTGGTTCAAGATAAACGTCTTTGATAACCGTTCCCGCCAGCGCGTAAGCGACGACAAGCGGCGGCGACATCAAAAAATTGGCGCGAATATTTTGATGAACCCGCGCTTCAAAATTACGATTTCCCGAAAGAACCGAAGCCGCGATTAAATCGTGTTCCACAACACCTTCTTCGATTCCGGCATCGAGTGGTCCCGAATTTCCGATACAAGTCGTGCAACCGTAGCCAACAAGATTAAAACCGATTTGATTTAAGTATGGAAGCAATTCTGTTTTTTCAAGATACTCAGTGACCACGCGCGAGCCGGGTGCGAGACTTGTTTTTACATAAGATGGAACTTTCAAGCCTTTTTCAACTGCTTTTTTCGCTACAATTCCGGCGGCGAGCATTACGCTCGGATTTGACGTATTCGTGCAGGAAGTTATCGCCGCGATAAGCACGTCACCGTGTCCGATGGAAGTTGTCTGTGTCGGGATTTCTTCGTCTAAATCCTCAACGCGGTCAGGTGTCGGACGATTGTTCATCATCTCGACTTCGGTTAAAACGTTGGTATTTTTTTCGCTGACGTTACCCACACCGTAAACCGGAAGCGGAATTGATTTCGGGGATTGCTCGCCGCCGCCCGCCGCGTGCGCGACGGTTTTGACGCCCATTGTGACCATAAAGCGTTTTTCGAGTTCTTCCTGATTTTTACCGTAGCCTCCATTCACAATTGATTTGGTGAAAAGTTCGATAAAACGATCGTCTAAATTTGATAATTCGATGCGGTCTTGAGGGCGTTTCGGTCCCGCGACGGACGGCGTGATGGTTGTCAAATCAAGGTCTAAAATGGTGCTGTAATTTATTTCGTCATCTTGCGGAATACCAAACATTCCTTGTGCTTCGTAATAATTGCGGATTGTCTCAATGTGCGCTTCATCGCGTCCAGTCGAACGAAAATATTCGAGAGTTTTTTCATCAGTTCCGAAAAAGCCCATCGTCGCGCCGTATTCGGGAGCCATATTAGCAATTGTTGCCCGGTCAGTCGCGCCTAAACTGGCTGCGCCTTCACCAAAGAATTCAACGAATTTACCGACGACTTTTGCTTTTCGGAGCATTTCGGTAATTCGCAAAACCAAATCCGTCGCGGTTGCGCCCTGTGGCAGTGAACCGGACAAACGAACTCCGACGACATCCGGCGCTAGGAAATAAACGGGCTGACCGAGCATTCCGGCTTCGGCTTCAATTCCGCCGACACCCCAACCGACAATTCCCAAACCATTAATCATTGTCGTATGCGAATCAGTTCCGACCAGAGAATCGGGAAAATATACTCCGTCGCGCTCGAAAACGCCTTTCGCCAGATATTCAAGATTGACTTGATGAACAATGCCGATTCCCGGCGGTACAACTGAAAAGCCGTGAAATGCCTGCGTTCCCCATTTCAAAAAACGGTAACGCTGCTCGTTGCGCCGAAATTCGATTTCCATGTTTCTTTGATACGATTCTTCCGAACCGGCATAATCAACTTGCACCGAGTGATCAATCACTAAATCAACCGGCACGAGCGGCTCAATCAGACTCATATCTTTATTCATTCTTTGCACTGCCGAACGCATCGCGGCAAGATCAACTAAAAGCGGAACGCCAGTAAAGTCCTGCAAAATAACCCGCGCTACGACAAACGGAATTTCACTCGTTCTTTCGTCGCATGCGCCCCAATTTGCGAGGTTTCTGACATCCTTTTCCCGAACCTTTTTTTTGTCAAAGTTTCGCAGAACCGATTCAAGAACGATACGAATCGAAATCGGCAGCTTTGAAACCTTCGCTACGCCTTCCTTTTCGAGTTGCGGGAGAGAGTAGAAAACGCCTTCATTTCCATCGCCGGTCTTAAATGTTTGTCTCGTGTTAAAAAGATTGTGTGACATACTTTGATTTTAGATTTTAGATTTCAAATTTTATTAAAATAACTTTAATTTTGAGTTTATGGCTTTTTGCCGAAAAATTCAAAATTCCTAATCATTCGCTTTTAAGTTTTAAATAATCGCGTTATATTCAAATTTCGATTTTTCATGGCAAGCGGTGAACGGTTAGCGGCAAATTGCTTACGAATTAGATTTATGTCTTCAAATGCTTACTGCTCACTAATTTATGAACGAAGGCGACAGTATTAAGAATGAATTTCTCAGGGTTTTCCATAAAAAATTTTGTGAAAAGCTCACGCCAATTGCCCGCGCGTGTTCGTCGAGGTTTGTCT
>JAIVJJ010000285.1:2377-16528 GCA_020200095.1 Acidobacteriota bacterium
GTTTTAGGTCCTGGAATCATCGCCGCCAACGCCGGCAACGATGCCAGCGGAATCGCAACTTATTCAACCGTCGGCGCAAGTTACGGCTACACGCTTCTGTGGATTTTTATCCCAATGACTTTGAGCTTGATTGTCGTGCAGGAAATGTGCGTGCGAATGGGCGTCGTGACCGGACAGGGTTTGGCTGATTTAATCCGCGAGCAGTTCGGTGTGCGCTGGACGGCGCTCGTTATGCTCACACTTTTAATTGCCAATACCGGAGTTATTATTTCCGAATTTGTCGGCATCGCGCAAGCGTCCGAGCTTTTCGGCATTTCTCGATACATCACAATTCCTCTGACCGCCGCCGCCGTTTGGTGGCTCGTCGTAAAGGGAACTCAAAAGCGCGTGGAGCAGTTTTTTCTCGTGATGTCACTGGTTTTTTTTTGCTATGTAATCTCCGCTTTTTTATCTAAACCTGAGTGGTCAGTTGTGGCAACCGAGATATTCGAGCCGAGCTTTAGCCTTGATTCGGGTTATCTTTTTACAATAATAGCAGTTATTGGAACGACTATCACGCCTTTTATGCAGGTTTTCGTTCAATCGTCAGTGGTTGAAAAAGGTTTGGACAAGGAAGACTATCCGCTCGTACGTGCCGACGTGGTTGTCGGGACGATTTTTGCCTGCACGATAGCGGCATTTATTGTCATATCCACTGCCGCCACATTAAATAAACAAGGCATTACGGAACTTGACTCCGCGGCAACAGCCGCCTTAGCTCTGACTCCGGTTGCGGGGGTTTACGCGAAATATCTTTTTGCTATCGGGCTTTTCGGCGCGGCAATGCTGGCGATGGGAGTTTTGCCGCTCGCCACTGCTTATTCGGTTAGCGAAGCGCTCGGTTTTGAAAAGGGACTTTCACATTCATTCAGAGAAGCGCCGATTTTTCTCGGCATTTTTTCGGCATTGATTTTAATCGGCGCGATTGTCGCCTTGATTCCGGGCATTCCGCAAATAAAGCTGCTGCTTTTTACGCAGTGCATTAATGGTCTTTTGCTTCCTTTTTTGCTGGTTGCAATAGTTTCGCTTGCCGGCAACCATGAAATTATGGGCGACTATAAAAATTCTTTTTTGTTTAATTGCGCGGCGTGGCTGATTACAATTATCGTCTCAACATTGTCCGTGCTTCTGCTGGTAACGACTGTTCTAAATTGATATAAAAAAGATTTAATTATTTATTGAATTTCTAATATCGGTTATTATCTATAAACTATGGCGATTCCGGAATTGCGAAAGCAATTTTTTATCTTCGTTTTCATTGCAGGCATAGTTGTTTTATCTTTGGTTACCTTGCCGTTTATCGAGCAGCGAGTTCCGAGATACATTGCCGCATTTTTTTCTTCCGTTAATCAAGATGAAGCTCAAGTCGCTACCGAATTGCTCGGTAATTTTTTTCGCATACTAAAAATAATTTTCTGGTTTGTTTTAGTCGTTACGTTTATCCGCTTTATAAACGCTCTGGTTTTCGGCACCGCTTTAAGGAAAGCCGGTTCTTACGAGCTTCCAAGCTTAATCAGAAATGTTCTGACAATAATTATTTGCCTTGTTGCTTTCTTTATCATTTTGCAATCTCAATATCCGAGCGCATACGAAAAACTCACTCCGATTTTTACCGGTTCAGCAATTATCGGCGTCGTTATTGGTCTTGCGCTGCAGGATACTTTGGGAAATCTTTTTGCGGGTCTGGCAATTCAAGCCGATCAGCCTTTTCAAATCGGTGACGTTATCACAATCGAACATAAAGGCACCGGTGTTGTCGAAAATATCTCCTGGCGTGGCATAAAAATTCGCACGTTTCAAAATAAATTACTGCTCATCAGCAACAGCGTTTTGGGTAAAGAAGCGATTGAGGTCGCCCCGGTCGAAAATCTTAACGCGCGACTGGTTTTTTTCAATACGCTGTATGCCAACTCACCAGCGCGAACGGCTCAGGTTATCCGTGAAGTTGTCCGTCAGGTGGAAAATGTTTCGCAGAAAATGCGTCCACTGGTGCGTGTTAGAAATTTGGGTGACAATGGTATTGATTGGGAAGTCAAATACTGGCTCGAAGATTACTCAAAATATAACGAGACAGATGCTCTTATTCGTCAACGCATCTGGTACGCGTTTCAGCGCGAAAAAATTGAATTCGCCTACCCGACGCGCACGCTCCATATCGAAACCAAAGCGCAGGAAGACCTATTTGTCGAACCGAATAACGAAATTTTCGAACGCTTGAGTAATGTTTATATTTTTGCCCCGCTTTCCGATGAAGAAACGCGTACACTTTCTCAAGGCAGCCGCATTAGAGTTTTTGCTCCTGACGAAGCAATTGTCCGCCAGGGACAACAGGGCAAATCAATGTTCGTAATCCACCGCGGCGCGGTTAAAGTTCAATTTAAGGAAAACGGAAATTCAAAAACTATCCGAACTTTGCACGAAGGCGATTTTTTCGGCGAAATGGGATTATTTACCGGCGAACCGCGCACGGCGACCGTGGTTGCCGAAGAAGAAACCGAAGTTTTGGAAATCGATAGTTTTTGTCTAAAACCTATTTTGGAAGAAAATCCCGAACTGGTTAATAGTTTCAGCCATTTAATTGATGAGCGCCGCGCTTTTTTGGCGCAACAGCTTACAGAAGACGAGGGTGTTGAAAAGACTCATAAAACCGGTGTGTTTAATTCAATTAGGAAATTTTTTGGTTTGGACAAATAGGTTAACTTAATATTTTATAAGAACATTACTAAACAAAATGCTTGCGCGATGCGTGCTTTCTTGAAAATTTAAACAAAAAATTGCGGGTTAAAATATATTTACCCCACAATTTTACAAAAATTTAATCAAGTTCTAATAAATCGTAAAACTATACTGAACTTGTTTGGTAACCGTTTGCGGCACGCCGTTTTTCTTAGCCGGCTCGAATTTGATTCCTCTTGCTGCGGCAATCGCTTGTTCGGTCAAGCCGTATGGCAAGCCGCTTACCGGAGAAATGCTTCCGATTGAACCACCTGCCGTAAAGGTTACGCGCAAAGTAACCGTTCCCTGAACCTGATTTTGCCGTGCCGCATCAGTGTAATTGGCACGCGGTTTGGCAATAATGTTCACACCTGTAGTCGGACCGACCGGTGCTGGCGGGTCTTTTTTCGCTGGGGGCGGAGGTGGAGGCGCTCCTCTTCCTTGAGTTCCGTTACCAACACCATTGCCGTTGCCATTACCGTTTCCGTTTCCGCTTCCCGAACCAATACCATTGCCTTCACCCGTTCCGCGTCCGTTTCCAGCGCCCGCTCCGCTTCCGCCGCCGAAACCGCCGCCGGTGCCGTCGCCGCTTGACAATCTGCCAAATGTCGAACCGTTAGGTAAACCTACTTGCTCGTCGGTCGGCGGTCTTTTAATGTTTCCCTGCGTTTCGTTTCTGACGACAAAATCAGGATTGGTCATTTTAGTAACCATCATTAGCGGATTGACCGGTTTTTCAACCTGAGTCGGCAATGCGCCTTTGGTAACCGGATCGGGATTTTCTTTGCCGCCGCCGCCGCCGCCGCCCGCGTCTTTGTTATTTTTCGGCTTTTCAATTTCTTCCGTTTCCATCGGAACATCATCAACAACCGCGACATATAAGGGATTACCTTCATCAATTGCCCCGACCAATAAACTATGAGTAAAAAGCGAATAGAGAACGCCTCCCAAAGCTAATGAAGTCATCAAAACCAATGAACCGAGCAGAAGCAGGTTACGCTGTTTGACATTTTTTTCTTCAAGGACCGTTACACGAAAACCGTCATTACCATCTTTCAAATACGAATTGCTTGGCGTTGTCTGAAAATCTGAGCTTGACGTTTGACGTTGATAACCATTGCCGTTACCGTTTCCCTTTGTTGACGCGGCTGTCGCAGCAGCTGCAAAAGTTCCGGTTTTGACCGTCGAATTTTCCGGTTGAAAATCTTCTGAATTTTTTACATCAATCTCATTTGTAGATGCTTGCTTTCCGTGGGCAGAGAAAGCTACCGTGTCGGAAACAGATACGGGTTCAGCTTCCGGAGATTTTTCAAAGGAATTCGGCGAAGAGGTAGGAGCGTCAAAATCTACAACATTCGTTAAATTCGACCTAGGTTCTTCGGTAACTGTTGCCTCATCAACAAGTGGATTCAACTCAAACGCTTGCAGAGTTTCGCCGCAACTTGGACAATATTTAAACTTTTCGGCAAAATTTTCGTCGCACGCGGTGCAGTGCTTTACTATTTTTCCCATCTTTCTAACCTCACAAACTTTCTGCTTTTATCTCAAGCATCTAACAATTTATTTAATTTTCATTAAGTTATAACGCGATTTTTCTCAGATGTTAAGTTTTTCGGGAACTCTCACCTTAACATTTTATACAGGATACTTTCATTTTTCATAGATGCTTTAATCGTTTGACGCGATGCCTACAGGCATCTAAAATTTTCTTATCATAAAATGCCAAATTCAAACGAAAAAATCAATGTTTTAATAACTGTTTGACAACCAAAAACCGTAAACCAGGCAACTAATGATTTTCAATTCAAAATTTACGATATAAATTCGATGAATACTAAATATTTTAATAAACTTACGCTTTTATTTCTGATTTTGTTTCTCAGCGCTTTAAATTCGCTCGCGCAAACGACAAAACTTCCTACTCCGCGCGAGGAAAAACTTCTGAACGGATTAAAGTTACTGGTTTGGAATCTGCCGAATGCCGAAAAGGTAAGCGTTCAAGTTCGCATTCACAGTGGCTCGGCGTTTGACCAGCAAAATAAAGAAGGCACGATGGCGCTGCTTGCCGATGCTTTGTTTCCGAACGAATCGGTCAAAGAATTTTTCCGCGAAGATTTGGGCGGAAATCTGGAAGTTACCAGTAATTTCGATTATATCCAGATTGACGCGACGGCAACTCCCGACCAATTTTTAACGCTGCTTGAAACTCTTGCCAACGCCGTAACCAATTTACGGATCGACAAAGAAATTACCGCTAAACTTCGCGCCGCACGGTTGGAAAAAATAAAAGAATTGGAAAAAAATCCTGCTTATATTGCTGACCAAGCCTCTGCCGAACGTCTTTTCGGTGATTTTCCCTACGGCAGATCTCAGGCGGGAACGAGCGAAACTTTAGCCAAAATTGATTTTGCCGATTTGATGTTGGCAAAAGAAAGATTTCTTACGCCTGATAATACGACAATCGCGGTTGCCGGAAACGTCAAACAGGATCTGGTTATTCGCGCCGCGCGACGCTTTTTCGGGTCGTGGGTAAAAGCCGACAAAAAAGTTCCGGCGACCTTTCGCCAACCTGAAGCGCCTGATTCGAAAGCCATTATTATCAATTCGCCGTTAATCGAAAATTCTGAAATTCGCTATGCCCTGCGTGGTCTATCTCGAAATGACAAGGATTTTTTTGCTTCAGCTATTTTAGTTAAGATTATGCAAAACCGATTGCAAAAAGAGTTTACGAAAGAGCGTCAAATCACTGCTTTTGTCCGTCAAGACTCAAATTTGCTGCCGGGTTCAATAATAGTTGGATTATCTAATTTTCCGTTTGACGCAAAATCGCAATTGAGCGAAAAACCGCCGAGAACGCATATGATTATATTCAAAGAGGAAAATCTTGCGGCAAATCTGGCTTATGAAAAGATTTCGGCTGAAGAATTTGAAAAAGCAAAAAATGAAATTTTAACTGAAGCGAATAAAAAGAATTCAGCTGATTTGTGGCTCGATATTGACACGTTCAAACTGGTTTCTACAAAAGACGAATTCCAAAAAATTAATAATGTTTCAATTACGGATGTGCAAAAATTTGCTGCAAGATTAGTAAAAGAGCCGACCGTAACTGTTGTGATAGTTAAATCTACGGATGAAAAAAAGATGTAGTGCGAAGCTTAGCAAGGGCTTTTGATAATCCGCGCAAAAAATTCAAAAAATTAATGTTAAATGAAAGAACTGCCGATGAATTAAAACACGCCAAAGCTGTGCGCGAGATGTTTTCCGGCATCGCGCCGAAATACGATTTTCTCAATCATTTTCTTTCAATCAATATTGACAAGCATTGGCGCAGGTTGGTCGCCGAAAAACTCAAAGACGTTTTGAACGATGAAAATGCCTTGGTTTTGGATGTAGCTTGCGGCACAGGAGATTTATCTCTGGAACTGCAAAAAAATGCCAAAGCAAAAGTTTTCGGCACGGATTTTTGCCGCCCGATGCTTGAAATTGCCATTGATAAAAATAAAAAACACAATGCGAATATTTCCTATGTCGAAGCCGACGGAATGAATTTATCTTTTGCCGATGAAAGTTTTGACGCGATAACCATCGCCTTCGGATTGCGTAATTTTTCCAATTGGCAAGCCGGATTAAAAGAACTTCACCGAGTTTTAAGGAAAGGCGGCAAAGTGGTAATTTTGGAATTTTCAACGCTCATTGTGCCTGGCTTTAATCAATTATTCCAATTTTATTTTACAAACGTTTTGCCTCGCATTGGGGGCATTGTCAGCGGTTCGCGCGGCGCGTATGAATATTTGCCCGATTCGGTTTCTCGATTTCCCGACCAGAAGAATTTAGCGAAGATGATGCGTGAAACTGGCTTTTTCGATGTCGAATATAAAAATCTGACCGGCGGAATTGCTGCGATTCATTTGGGAGTAAAACGGTGAGCGACTATAAGAATTTCTGACGAAGCATACCAAAAATTACAGAACGTCCCACAAAGCAAAGATTTTGATTCGTCGCGGCAGATGAAAAGTTTTATAATGCGATTCGCCGCAACTTTCCAACAATTATTTTTTTGTCGGATTGGCAGTAATGAAATATAAACTTCTCAATTTTGCGCGACAACTCGGTCTGCTTTTATTGGTAGTGTGGACAGTTGTTTCTCTGGTTACGCTTTTAATCGAGCTTGTACCCGGCGACCCGGCAGCCGCTATTTTGGGCGAGCAAGCCACGCCGGAACAGGTTGCGAATTTCAATCAAAAACACGGGCTTGATAAACCGGCTTTTTTCTTTTCTTATAACGGCGAAAAAGGTTTCGATTGGCATGGCGCGAATAATCGTTACATTGATTATTGGAAAGGCGTTTTAACCGGCGATTTGGGAATTTCGTTTCGGACTAACCGCCCGATTTTGGATATGATTTTGGAGCGCTATCCAGCGACCATTAAACTCGCGCTTGCCGCCTTGCTGGTTGCGGTCAGCATTGCCATTCCGCTCGGCGTTTTAGCGGGAACAAATAAAAACTCGCTGATTGATAATTCTTCTTCGTTCGTTGCTTTGCTCGGAATTAGCCTCCCAACCTTTGTTATCGGACCTTTTTTAGTTTATATTTTCGCGGTCAACCTGAGATGGTTTTCGCCGACGGGAAGCGCAAATCCGGAAGACATTATTTTACCAGCCGTGACTTTGGGCGCGGCGCTTTCCGCGATTTTAACCAGAATGGTGCGTTCAAGCGTGATTGAAGAACTCGGCGAAGATTACGTCCGAACGGCGCGGGCAAAAGGCTTGAGCGAAAGAAAAGTAATTTACAAACACGTTCTGAAAAACGGTTTGATTCCGGTCGTGACAATTCTCGGTTTGCAGCTTGGAGTTTTGCTTGCGGGCGCAATTATCACGGAAAAGATTTTTAGCTGGCAAGGCTTGGGTCTGCTTCTTTTAGAAGACGGTATCGGCAAACGCGATTATCGCCTTGTCCAAGGCTGCGTTCTTGTTATCAGCGTCACATATATTTTAGCAAATTCTTTTACCGATTTAGTTTATCGCTGGCTCGACCCGCGCATTAGATTGTCGTAATGAAGAAGCTAATTACTCCGAAAACTGATGCCGAACTTTTAAAAACTCATCCGATAACTTCAAAAATTAAAGGCTGGTTTATAAAAGTAGCGGAAACTTCTAACAATGCTTTCATCGTTGAAGCTATTGACCGTTACGGTAGAAGTGTTTCAAAACGAGGAAACGACCCAATCATTTTACAAAGAGAAATTGAGAACGACCTTTATAACTTTCCGTCTTTACGCTAAATTTATTTTATGAACGAATACATTACAAAACTCGAAAACGGCGCGTATCGTATCGCTGATACACGGGTTTCGCTTGATTCGGTGGTTTATGCCTATAAACGCGGTGAATTAGCTGAAGCGATTGTGCAAAGTTTTCCCGCATTGACATTGGCACAAGTTCACGGCGCAATTGCTTTTTATCTTTCCAACCGCGAAATGATTGATCAATATCTTCGGCAAGGCGAAATCGAATACGAGAAAATGCGACAGCAACAGCGTTCCAAAAATTCTGAATTTTATGCCCGTTTTGAAAAAATGCGTGAGAAAATGAAACTAAAAACTTAAACGGTTATGAAAGTTTCTTTTCAAGCCGACAATGACCTTGACCAAAGAATTGTTGCCGCGCTTTTGCGAATCGAACCGACCATAGATTTCCAAACCGCGATTGGATCGAATCTTCACGGTTTAGAGGATACGTCAGTTTTGGCTTTGTCGGCTTTTGAAGGACGAGTTTTGGTTTCGCATGACCAAAGCACAATCCCAATTCATTTCGCCAAATACATTTCGGAAAATACAAGCACGGGAGTTTTGATTGTTCCGCAAACTTTATCATTGAAAACAGTTATCCAAGAACTTTTGATGGTTTGGCTTGCCTCGGAAGCAGAAGAATGGATTAACCGAATTTCATATATTCCGCTTTAATTTTAATGAATCGTCTAACCTACATCGGACTAGCCATTGCCGTAATTTTTATTTTAACGGCGATTTTTGCTTCATTCCTTGCCACGCACGACGTTACGGCGCAAAATTTGATGACGCGTTACGCCGCGCCTTCCGCTGAACATTGGTTCGGCACGGACGCTTTAGGGCGCGACGTTTTTTCGCGCGTTGTTTTCGGTGCGCGAATTTCTTTGGAAGTCGGTATTATCGTTCAGCCTTTAATCGTGCAGGCTAGTCTCGGAATGGCTGGAGCGGTTTTGTCGGAAGCATCGCTTTCCTTTTTAGGTTTAGGCATTCCGCCGCCTGCGCCTTCGTGGGGAACAATGATTGAAGAAGCTCGCGGATTTGATATTTTATACAACGCTCCGCACGTTTTATTTTTTCCCGCCATAGCAATAGCTTTAACTGTGCTTGCCTTTAATTTTATCGGCGACGGTCTGCGCGAATATCTCGACCCGAAACAAAGGAGAAGATAGTGGTAAAAGGTAAGTAGTTAGTGGAAAGTGATAAGAATTTGCCTTTTCACTAACCACTAACCACTTACCATTTACCACTCACTCTATGATTTCCATCCAAAATCTTTCAAAAACTTTTCCGCCACCTTTCCCGCGGTTGAAAAAATTCTTTCATTTGCAGGTAAAACCTTCAGTTGAAGCATTGAGAAGTGTTTCTTTTGACGTTCAAACGGGCGAAATTTTTGGGCTTATCGGGAAAAACGGGGCTGGAAAAACAACTTTGACCAAAATTATCGCAACTTTAGTGCACCCGACAAGCGGAAAAGTTTCGGTCAAAAATTTCGATTCGGTTGAAGATGAAGTAAAGGTGCGTTCTTTGATTGGTTTAGCAACGGCAGAAGAACGCTCGTTTTACTGGCGTTTAACATCAGAACAAAATTTGATGTTTTTTGCGCGACTTTACGGAATGCAAGATAAATCGGCGCGGAAAAGAATCGGCGAGCTTTTCGAGCAGCTTGATTTGAAAGAATTAGCCAAACGCCGTTTTTCCGAACTTTCAACGGGAAACAAGCAACGTCTTGCGGTTGCTCGCGCCTTGCTTCCGAAGCCTCCGATTTTACTTCTCGACGAACCGACGCGCTCGCTCGACCCGCTCGCCGCCGAAAATATGCGCCAACAAATAAAATCGTTCAATAATGTTTCGATTTTATTGACATCACACAATCTTTCGGAAATCGAAGAACTTTGCAATCGCGTTGCCGTTATCGCAAATGGTGAAATTCGTGCTGTTGATACGCCTGAAAACCTTCGCCGTTCGCATATCCAAACTCAAACGGTGAAAATTTATCTTAACAGCCTAACGGAAAGCGTCTTACACGAAACTTTAAGCGATTTTTTACTAGACTATACGGTAGAAGCGGAAAAGGATTTTCTAAAATTAACTTTTACGCGCGAAGCCGATGACGATATGTTGGGGAAAACTATTTCTTTTCTGGCGAAAAAAAAAGCAAAAATTTTAGATATTGAAACCGAAAAAGCTACTCTTTTGGACGTTTTGGAAAGCTATGAATAGTAGCGAAGCATGAACGATGAGTAGTGAGTTTTGGTTTTCACTAATCATTCACCGTTCATGCTTCACCGTTATCTAATTGAGCTCAACGGTTTGACCGTAGTGCGGCACGGTTACGGTCCAGCCAAATCTTTCGCGGATATGTTGCGCCATAGCTTCGGCGGCTTCGGGTTCGCCGTGAGTTGTAAAAACCTTTTTCGGCGTGGTTTTCAATCCTTCCAGCCAGCGTAAAACCCCTTTCCAATCAGCGTGAGCTGAAAAACCTTCAACCTTTTCGACATGACAACGCACCGGAATCCATTGTTTCATAATGCGAACTTCCCTTTCGCCATCTTGTATTCTGCGCCCGGTTGTGCCGGCTGCTTGATAACCGACAAAAACAATCGTGGCATTTTCATTCGGCAAAACGCGCATTGCGTGATGCAGAACGCGCCCGCCGGTTAACATTCCCGAAGCGGAAATAATAATTCGCGCGCCTTTCATATCATTTAATTTTTTCGATTCATCGCGTGACGAAGTGGTCATCATCGAACCGGTGCGAAGCGGATGACGTTTTTGCGTTAAAATGCTCGCATATTCTTCGTCGTGTTCTTCACTAAAACGGTTATGTACCTGCGTTGCCTGCGCCGCCATTGGTGAATCGACGATAACGGGCAAAATTGGAATGCGTTTTTGTTCTTCTAACTCTCGAATTAAATATAAAATTTCCTGCGTGCGTCCGATTGCAAACGCCGGAATCAAAATCGGCGCATTTCTGCGGGCTGCTTCGTTTATAATTTCCGTAAGTTGTTTATCAGAGGAGATTTCGCCGTGCAAACGATTACCATAAGTTGATTCAACCATCAAATAATCGCAGTCCGACGGAATTGCCGGATCTTTTATAATCGGCTGGTCGTAATGACCCAAATCGCCGGAGAATAAAAATTTTATCGAATCGCCGTTTTCCTTGGCGTTTTCCATTTCAACTAAAACAAGACTTGCGCCCAAAATATGTCCGGCAACATTAAACGCCGCGCGAAAATTTTCGCAAATCTCAACCGCCTTTCCATCATTCGAAATCGGCTCGAGTCTTTTCAAAGTTTCTTTTGCGTCGTCCTCATCATACAAAGGCAGCGCCGGTGAATGCGAAGTTAAATTGTTTCGATTTCGGTAATCGGCTTCTTCTTCCTGAAGGCGCGCCGAATCGGGCAACAGAATTTTGAGCAAATCGCAAGTCGCCCGTGAAGTAAAAACTTTTCCCGAAAAGCCGAGTTTCACAAGGCGCGGCAAAAATCCGGTATGGTCAATGTGTGCGTGCGTGATAATTACGGCGTCAATTTCGCTCGGATTAAACGGCGGGTCTTGCCAGTTTCTTTCGCGCAATTTTTTCAAGCCTTGAAAAAGCCCGCAGTCAACCAAAATCTTTTTGCCGTTGTTTTCCAGAAGATATTTTGAACCGGTAACCGTTCCGACGCCGCCGTAAAATGAAATTGATGCCATTCGTTTCTCCGTTTATTTCAATTTGAAATGCGTAATGATTTTCCACATTTTGTCTGTAAAAGCAAAATCAATTTAGAAATTATACGGCGTTTTTTGGTAGTAATCAGTGAATTGCAGGCGGAAATTAGATTATAACTCTTTAAGAGGAACAATTTGTAGAAGTTGAGTTTGTGTGGTTTTGAGATATTGTGAAAACGTTTTATAAAATTAGACACGGGGTTTTATGAAAATTTTCCCGTGTCTTTTATCAAAATCAAATCGCTGTTGACAATGCCGCGCACGATGAAAAGTTTTTTGCCGTTGCGCGACCAAGCAAAATTTGTGATGTTCCCGGAATTGAATTCGGTTATCTGCTTTTCCTTTTTATCGTCGAGCGAAACGCTCCAGAGATTGTCCGTCCCTAATTTGTTTATATAAGTAAGAGAGTTACCGCCGGGCGACCATTTAAAGTTGTGATCCAAACTCAATTCTATTTCTTTGCTTGATTTTTCAATGTTCATTTTGTTTAGCCCAACAATTTTTACCGAAGATTTAAAGTTGGAAATTCCGCCGTCAACTTCAAATGTATGATATGCAAGCTGGTTTCCGTCAGGCGAGATTTGCGAAAATAAATCCGATGATTTGCTTTCGGGCAAAAGCGGCTCGGCTTTGCCACCGTCAATTGAAACTTTCATCAAATTCGATTTGCCGCCGTCGCTTTTTTGTCTTGCAAAAACAACGTTTCTTGAATCGCCGGTTACCTGCAGTTGCCCGTCCATTGCATTTTCCGGCTTTGTTAAACGAACAGCATTACTGCCGTCGGTATTCATTTTCCAGACGCTGTACGCATTATCCCGGTTCGAGCTAAAAACTATAAAACGATTGTCGGATGTGGAAATCGGCTCAAAGTTAAAGCCGTTTTCGGCGGTTAGCTGTTTTTCATTACCGCCGTTTTCATCCATTGCAAAAATGTTTATTTCTTTGCCGGTTTTCTTTGAATAAAGAATTTTGCCGTCCGGAGTTTGGGAAATTCCTCTGCCACCGACTAAAGTTCTGCTTTCTCCTGTTAATTGTCTTAGTTCTTTCGTGTTTGGAAGAAATGACCAGATGCTCGAAATAACGTCAACTTTTGTGGCGACAATTGTGTTCCCGTCGGCGGAAACGCTCAAACTCGCATAATCGCTCGTATCGGATGAAATCTGGCGAAGTTCGCCGCTCGGAAACGATAGATGCCATATTTGCATTGTTTCGCTCAAATTTGCTTTGCCGATAAAGACAATTCCCGTTCCGTCATTAAACCATTCAAAAAAGTTTGCGTTATACCAGGTTTTCTCACCGACAATTTGCAAAGTTTTATTATTTAATTCAGCAGTTGCAATTTGGATTTTCGGCGTTGGCTCGTTCTCTAATTTAAAGACGCTCAAAAGCAATCTTTTATTGTCCGGCGACCACGAAACACTTGTGAATTTATCATAGCCCGTTTCTTTTGTTCCGATGAACGGATGCAGATTCGTTCCTTCACTGTCGGAAATAAAAATCGTATCGCCGCCGTCAGTCGGGTTATGCCGAATAAAAGCAAATTGTTTTCCGTCGGGCGAAAAGGTAATTTTTGAATCTACGTCATAAGCGATTTTCTTGCTTTGCCCGCCTAAAGTCGCTAATTGATTGAAATTTAGGCGCGCTTTTCCAGATTAAGGCGGGAAGATAAAACCACGCGCTGAAAGCTAAAATTCCGCACAAAGCTAACAAGATTAGTGGTAAAAATCTCCGATTGCGTCCAGTCGAAATTGTATTTACCTGCGTTTTTACCCAGCCTTTTTCTTGCCCATCGGTGTCGTTTTTGGCAGAAAAAGTTTGATGAATCAGCGTTTTGTTTTCGCTCGTCAGATTTTTATCGAAACTTGTCGTTTTGTTAAAATTCAAAGTTTGATTTTCGGCTGAATTGCGCTCAATCTGCAAACGTAAATCTTTCAAGTCAAGCGCAAAATCCTTTATGTTTTGATAGCGTTCCGAAGCGTTTTTCCGAAGCGATTTGCGAATAATACGATACAGTTCTTCGGGAACATCCGTAAGCGGCGGCGGTTCAATGTGAATCAATGCCGCCAGCGAATCACTGATGGTTTCGCCTTCAAACGGATTTTTGCCGCACAGCATTTCATATAAAACAACCCCGAGGCTCCAAACGTCGGTTCTTTCATCTGTTTCTTTGCCGCGGGCTTGTTCAGGCGACATATACCTCACGCTTCCCATTACCATTCCTGGTTGGGTTTTAATCATCTGCAAGGTTGCATCTTCCGCACCGCTTGTTTGATGAAGAACACTCGGCTTTGCCAATCCGAAATCAAGAATTTTCGCATAACCGTCACGCCTAATCATTATATTTTCCGGTTTAATATCGCGGTGTATGATGTACGCTTGGTGAGCAACCGATAAT
>JAIVJJ010000416.1 GCA_020200095.1 Acidobacteriota bacterium
GAATGAAGCGCAGTCCGTTATGATATTCATCATTCATCCCGTCCGCATTATTCGTAGTGATATTTGCAGGCGACGATGATGAGTTGTTCGCTTGTGGCTTTGTAAACCAAGCGATGCTCGTCGGTAATGCGGCGCGACCAGCAACCTTTAAGGTTTCCTTTGAGCGGTTCGGGTTTGCCGATTCCGTCAAACGGAGTTTTGGCGGTTTCGACGATCAGACGATGAATCCGCTCAAACAGTTTCTGATCGGTCTTTTGCCCACGCGCTGTAATCATCGAAGGCGGTTTGGTGAAAGACGATGAGCCTCACTGGAACTGCTCCTGCGCGGGCGTGACGATGTTTTGGTTTTGTTCGACATCGGCGACGGCGCGCAAGAGGCGTTCGCGGTTTGCCGGAGAGCGCAGCAGGTAGGCGGTCTCGTTGCGCTCATAGATGGCGATCTCAATCTCCTTGTCCTTGAATATCGCTTTCAGCGCGTCGAGAAAACTTTGGTCGAGTTCGTCGGCTTTGACCTGATAAATTGCATTCATGTTGATTCATCTCACTTTTTTACTGGCTTTTAGCTTAACGCTTCTCAGTTGTCCCTGCCAACACGACGCTCACGCCTTGCCTTCGATGATTCGCACGCTCTCTAGTCAAGCGCATCATGCGCGGGCGGTTGAACGTCGGGCGCTTTGGCGAGAATCTCGCGGGCGCGTTGCCAGTCGCCGCGTGCGGCGCGTGTCTCTAAATAATCCTGCGCCGTCCACGCGGAAACTTGCGCCGTCAGTGCAATCGCCACGAGTTGGTCAACCGAGATGTTCTCGCGTTCGGCGAGTTGCTTGACTTGCGTGTAAAGAGCGTCGGGGATACTCGATTCAATTTTCGTCATGGTAAATCTCCGGGTGATATTCGCCCTTATGCCGTGAAATGTTCATAACCAGATAATTGGCAGTAGCGCGCAAGCCGTAATGTCCGGGTCTTTCGTCAATATGGAGACGCTCGCGCCGCCTGCTTGCAAATGTAACCCGGTGGCGACGATCAAACGGTCGTGCATTTCCGGCACGGTCGCGGCGCGCAAACTCGCCTGTAAAATTTCAAACGTGAGCGGGTAAACTTCAAAGCGCAAGTCGCGCTCTACACGGTCAAAAAGCGTCGGAACGTCAGGAATCAGCGTCTTGCTCTTAGCTACCACGAACACGGCTTCGGCGAGGGCAATAACAGGCAATACTAAATCGCTTGTGGCAGCATCGAGGATAGTTTTCGCTGTCGCGCCAAGTTTCGCGTTGCTTTCCAGATACCAGATGAGCGCGTGTGCGTCCACAACATACCTAATACTCATTCAGTTCTTCCTCTGTCGGTCGCCACTCCGCGAGTTTGAAGTCTTCTTCGGTCGAAGGTCTGCCCGTCCCGGAATTGCGAAACTCGCCGTAAACTAACTGGCGCGGTTCGCGCACAGAGGCTTGTTGGGTTTGTTGTTGCGCGAGATGTTCCGCCACGCGGCGAATGAGTTCGAGTTGTTCGGCGGCGGGAAGTTCTCGCACTTGCTCGACGATTCGTTGTAATTGACTTGATGACATAACTTCGGTTTTTCCTTTCGCGCTCTTGCCGCGATTATATCGCACGCGCCCGGTTCACGCTTTGCCCTCAATGATTCTCACGCTTTCGAGTTCGCCCAAGAAATGCAGGTTGCGCCGGATGGCGTGGTCGCGGGCGGAGAGGCGTTCAAAGACTTTCTGGATACTCCGGCGCTCGTCGCCTTTGTGGTCTTGGAGCGAGGGCAAGCTCGCCTTTAATCGATACATTGAGGAACTTCGTTTGATAAAGGTAGTTGATGAGCGATGAGTTTAAAACGGCAAGCAAGAAACGCACGGGCGCAGATGGTATTTTCGGAACTATGAAGATGATGCTTTCCATTCCGTAAAAGCCTTTTTCATCGAGTGCCGCCACAACGCGCGTTTTCAAGCGCGGGTTGCGGGTGCGCTGAACCATGATTTTTGGCGTGTAATCAAGTTGCTCTTTATTGCGTGCCCACTGCAACGAGTACCATTCGATAACGCCACGCTGACATTCTCGGCGCTGCATCAACTCTTTCTTATGCGGCAGTAGCCAACTTTCTGTGTTTGGAAACTTTTTGATGTCTGTGCGTGAATCAAGATAGATAATTTGACGGTCTGCGTTTTTAATCAACCACTTTCCAAAGTCGCGTCCGAGCAAGAGTGGATGCAAAAGCTGTTTCTCAATGCGCGCTGCTTTGATTTGCTCATCACTTAATAAGTAAACGGGATTATTGCCTGTTACGATACCTTGGAAAACGTCGAAACTCTCTCGCAGTTTCTGAAACTTCGGATTGAAAATTTCATCGAAAATGTCATCGCCTCCGGCATCGGTGGAAAAACTGATGACGCGCTCAAATCTATCGAAGTAGTTTGTTTCGACCTCATTAACTATCGGCGTTGCAAAATCAAGCGCGTTAACAAGGCGAATCTTCTCCGATTTTGGTTTCTGCAAAAACAACACGCAAACATCATTATTTGCAGCCTCGAAAATCTTATCGCCAAGATAAAGAACTTCCCTCAGCCACTCATTTGAGAGCATCAAATCACGCAGTTTTTTATATGAAAGATTGTTCAAAATCTGCGACGGGATAATGAAAGCGACTGTTCCCCTTATTACGAGTTTCATTAAGGCTTGCTCAAAAAACAGCCCGAACACATCGAAGCGTTTATAAAGAGTGTTGAAATTTGCCGCATAAGCCCGCTTTGTCTCAGCATCAACTCTTTCCACATTCAAGTAAGGTGGATTACCGATGACGACATCGAAGCCGCCTTTGCTTTGAAAGACATCGGAGAAGTAGAGCTTCCACAAAAAGTAAGGCTTGCGATTGTCGCGGCGGTGCAGGGCTAATTCTTTCAGCGCGTCCTCTTCGCCCCTCGCCTTTAAGGTCTGCTCCATGAAGCGCCATTCGAGTTTCTCTATCGCCCCGCGCGCCTCGCGTTTCTCGCGCGGCGAAGTCAGAGAGAAAAACTCGTCAATCCGTCGTCTCATTTCGTCGAGTATGGCGCGGGCTTCGCGGTACGAGTCATCGGGCAGCAGGGAGATGTTCTCCGCCGCTTTCGGCTGCGTTAAGGCTTTGCTCTGCTTCACGAGTCGTTCAGCTTCCTTGCCGAACTTGCGTTTTAACTCGCTTGCTTCCGCGCCCTTGCCGTGCAAAGCGTAAAGCTGTTGCGTCAACTCGTTAATGCGTGCAGAAATCGCGGCGCGCTCCGCTTCGATGTCACTCACAGGCTTCTCAAACATCGCATCATCAATCAACTTCACGCCCGCGAATTCATCAAGCAAGGCGTTCCCCTGCATGATCTTGTAATCGAGATTCGGCAACGCCTCGACGCGCTCTCGCTCGTCCTCGTCCACGACGAGCGAAAGCCACAGACGCAGCTTCGCTATCTCGACTGCGCCGGGGTCTATGTCCACGCCGTAGAGCGACGTTTGGATCCCATGTCGTTTGAGTTCGTAAGCCGTTCGAGAGCGCACAAAACTTTCGCGCTCGCGCGCC
>JAIVJJ010000286.1 GCA_020200095.1 Acidobacteriota bacterium
TCAGGCGTTACCGCGGAATCCCAGTCGTTTTTACCGTTCGTCAACTGCTTGAGATTGCTGCCGTCCAAATTCATCCGCCAGATATTTGCCTGATCATTGCGGAGGGACATGAAAACTATGTAACGACCATCGGGCGTAATCTTCGGGTAAAGGTTTGCGCCCGCGTCAACCGTGAGCTGCTTTTGACCTGTGCCGTCCGCGTTCATAATCCAAATATCCGGTGCGCTGCTCGCCAGTGAGGGATAGACGACGCGACCGTCGGGCGTCCACGCGAGACCGTATATTCCCTCCAGATTGTTGCCGCCTGATTTAATTTGTACGGCGCGTCCTGCATCACCGTTGGCAGCAACCCAGATATTAGAAATCGTATTCGATTGGACGGTGACCAGAGCATTGGAGTCTGACGGCAGGCTCAGGCTCGAATAATTATTAAAGTCAGCCGTAATTCTTCGGGCTTCGCCTTCCGGGTAGGAGAAGCGCCATATTTGTCCGGCGTAATTGACAGCCCCTTTCTCTACTCCAAGAACAAGAAGCCCGCTTTTGTCCGGGAGCCAGGCTATTTGAAATATATCCTCCCATTCCTTTGTGACGACGGTCTTGCTGGTTCCATCCGCAACATTTACTTCGACGACATGCGACCGCCCGACGCCCTTCGTCTCATCACTGACGATACATGCGATGGTCTTCCCGTCAGGCGACCAGGCGGGAGCAGTTTTTCTCGAAGGAAACCTCTCAGGTGTTTTTCGCGAAGCAAGTATTCGTTCTTCCGTGCCATCAGCGTTAGCAATTAACAACGAGCTTTCTTCCGCGCTCGGATATTCTTCGCGCACAAAAGCGAACTGCTTGCCGTCGGGAGAATAACTTAATCCGCCCTGCGCGTGTGTTATCAGTTTCTTTTGAATGCCTGGAAGCACCGGCATTTGGTAGAGCGACCATTCTACGTTCTTCTCAAACTGGACTTTAGCAAAGTTGATGTAGTTGCTGTCAGGCGTGAATGTGAGTCCCCAGTAATAAACATCCTCTGCCGGAGGAATGATTTGCACGTTGCTCGACGCGGTTACTTGCCTCACCCAAAGACTCTGCCCTCCGCCTTCATCAACGCTGTACACGACATATTTGCCGTCAGGCGAAATGGCAGAAGCAGCAGATTTGCCGTTTGTGGTTAGCCTCTCGATTTTTATTGCTTGCGGAGGTTTATCAGCTTTACCCCAAAATTTATAGAGCGCGTAAGCGATTCCGCCGAGCGCGAGTATGAGAATTGATAATACAATCGCAACGCTTTTCTTATGACCACGAATGCCGCTTACCAAATACTCCGCGCTTGAAGTTGAGTGTAGGCTTTCTTCCCGCGTTAGACTGGATGCCGAATTTTGAGTGCTGTCTATCCTTGCTTGCTGCGAACTGATTGATGATTCAACGCTGTTTGATTGCGGTTGAACGGAATACTCTAGCGCCGCTTTATCCTTTAGCTCCTGCCTGAGTTCGTCGAGTTCAATCGCCGCTTCTTTGATTGATTGATACCTTTTGTCTGGTTCTTTCGCTAAACATCGGCGAATAATCCTTTGCAAATCTTGCGGCGTGTCCGGATTCGCGTCTCGAATCTGCGGAGTCGGCGCATGAACAATCTTGTGCAAAGAATCCAGTGCGTCTTTTCCTTCAAATGCTTTCCGCCCGGTCGCCGCTTCGTAGAGAATGCAGCCGAAAGAAAAAATGTCAGAGCGGTGGTCAATTTCTTTAGTTTTACCTTGCGCTTGTTCGGGCGACATATAACCCGCCGTTCCCATTATCATTCCGGGCATCGAAAGCGGCTGCGCCATGATTGCGGTGGCAGCTTCGTTTAACTCGTCGGCGCTCGCGCCTTTCGGTTTTTGCGGTTCGACAAGTTTTGCCAGACCAAAATCCAAAATCTTCGCGTAATCGTCGCGCGAAATCATAATGTTGTCGGGCTTCAAATCCCGATGCACTATCCTCGCGCCGTGCGCTTTGGCTAAACCCTCGGCGGCTTGCACGAGATATTTTAATAGTTTTCCAAGCGGAGTTTTCTCACGATGAATCTTTTCATAGAGCGTTACGCCGTCAACATACTCCATTGCAATAAATTGCGTTCCGCCCGATTCGCCAATCTCATAAATATGCGCGATATTCGGATGATTAAGCGCGGAGGCGGCTTGCGCCTCCTGCTCAAAGCGGCGCAGCCGGTCTTTGTTTTGGCTGAAATCGGAAGGCAGCAGTTTGAGCGCGACGGAGCGTTTCAATCGAGTGTCCTCAGCCAGATAAACCTCGCCCATCCCGCCCGTGCCAAGCTGCGACTTAATTTCGTATCTTCCAAAATGTGTTCCCGCTTCAATCATTTGAAATTGCTAATTAGCACGACATCGTTGTTGACCGTGCCGCGCGAAAGTGCTAGTTGTTTGCCGTCGCGCGAGTAGGCGAACGAGAAAATGCGGTCGGCTTTGAAGTCAGTCAACTGTACGGGCTTCCCGCCGTCGAGCGGTTGCGCGAAGATATTGGAGACGCCGCTGCGCGAGTCAGTGTAGGCGAGGGCGCGACCGTCGGGCGTCCAGTTAAGATCAAGAGATACGCCCTCGATGTCAAAGGTCCTGAGCGGTGCGCCGCCTTCGAGCGGGGCGATGGCGACGCGCCACGGCGCGTTCTCATCCCGGTAGAAGTAAGCAACCAGCTTGCCATCGGGCGAGACGGTCGGCACTCTTGAGAGTTTGTCAGTGAGTTGCACTGGCTCGCCACCTTCAGCAGGCATCTTCCATATGGTCTGTTTGCCAAAAGCCGTGCGGTAAACCAGCCAGCGACCGTCGGGCGAGAATTGCGCATTCTGTTCACCGCTTGCGCCGTTAGTCAGTTGTCGCTGGTCGCTGCCGTCCAAGTTCATCTGCCAGAGATGCGGGACGCCTGTGCGGTCGGAGTTAAACACAATGTAGCGTCCATCGGGTGAGACCGCCGGACTTTGGTTGATGCGGGCGTTACTCGTCAGTTGCTTCGGGCTGCCGCCATCCGCGCCCGTGATCCAGATGTCGTCGGTGCCGCTCGCGTTCGAGTGATAGACGATTCTTCCGTCCGGTGTCCAAGCAGAGACCATATCGGCTTTTCCTGAGCCGGACGTGACGGGTCGGGCGCGGCTGGCATCGCCCACCGGCGCGACCCAGATGCTCGCCCGCGTCTCCGATTGGACTACAGCCAGAGTGTTGGAGTCAGCCGCCAGGCTCATGCCCTGATAGTCATTCAGATCGTTAGTGAGCCGGTGCGCCTCGCCTTCCGGGTAAGAGAGATGCCAGATTTGAAAGACGAAGCTCTGTCCCGGCGTGGCGAGCATTAACAAGTCGCTGCCGTCCGCGAGCCACGCCAGCCTATAAAGCCTGAGCCACCTTTGCGCGGTCAGCGGCTTAGTCGAACCGTCCGCGACCTGCGCTTCAAAAACGGTCTGGTCGTTGCTGTCTAAATTCGACAGCACGTAGGCGATTCTTTTCCCGTCCGGCGACCACGCCGGGGAGATTATGGCTTCGGGCGGATTCTTAACCGCGACGAGTTTCCGCTCGTTTGTCCCGTCCGCGTTGGCAATCATCAGCGCAGACTCTTTGCCCGGCGCGGGTCGAACGAAAGCGAACTGCTTGCCGTCGGGAGAAAAAGCTCTGCTGCCCGCCGTCAATTTGAACGTGAACGACGTATTTGCCGTCGGGCGAAATGCCGACGCCCGACGCTTTTCCCGTCGTCGTCAGCCGCGTGAATTTCGCCGTCTGGAATGACAGCGCGGGCTTGTCTCGCTTCGCCGTCCATCTATAAACGCCATAGCCGATGCCCGCCACAACCAGCGCCAGCAGCGCCGCGACAATCATCGCGCCCGTCTTGTGTTTTTTGGCTTCGCCGATTAAATACTCCGCACTCGAAGTCGAGTGTGGGGCGGCTTCTGCGGTTGAAGCGGCTGTCTTATCGCCGACACTCGTCGTTCGGTCTCCGATTTTGGAGACGTGCGACTCGACGGTTGTTTCCGGCGAGATGGAAAGCTCTACTTCCGCATCGCTAGTCATCTCGCGCCGCAGTTCTTTGAGTTCAATCGCCACGTCTTTGATTGTCTGGTAACGCTTTTCCGGGTCTTTCTGCAGGCATCGGCGTACGATGCGCTGCAAATCAGCCGGAGCATTCGGGTTGAAATCTCGAATTGGCGGCGGCTGTGCATTGATGATTTTATGAAGCGAATCAACCACGCCCTCGCCCGCAAACGGTTGTCTTCGGGTTGCCGCTTCATACAAAATGCAGCCAAAAGAAAAAATGTCCGAACGCTGGTCTATTTCCTTTTTGCCACTTGCCTGCTCCGGCGACATATAGCCGACCGTTCCCATAATCATTCCGGGCGTTGAAAGCGGCTGAGGCATCATCGCAGTTGCTGCTTCGTTCAATTCATCTGCATTTGCGCCGTGCAACTTTTGCGGTTCGACGAGTTTTGCCAATCCAAAATCCAGAATCTTTGCATAGCCGTCGCGCGAAATCATAATATTGTCCGGCTTCAAATCACGATGAACGATTCCTGCCGCGTGCGCTTTGACTAAACCGTCGGCAACCTGCGCGAGCCATTTAAGAAGTTGTTTCAATTCAGCTTTTTCGTTGTGGATTTTTTCGCGCAACGTCTCGCCTTCGACAAACTCCATTGCAATAAAGTTCACGCCGTCTGCTTTACCGATTTCATAGATATGCGCGATGTGCGGATGATTAAGCGCGGCTGCAGCTTGCGCTTCTTGAACAAAACGACGCATTCGCTCTTCGTTTGAAGCGATTTCGACTGGCAGAATTTTGAGTGCGATTGTCCGATTAAGTTCTGTGTCAAGCGCGAGATAAACTTCGCCCATGCCGCCCATTCCTAAAGAGGAGCGAATTTCGTAGCGTCCTAATTTTGTATCCGTCTCAAAATCCATAATTATTTGACAGTTATGGACGAGTGTCGCCTGGACGTGCCTTAGCGACACTCATTTTGAGTTTGGACGAAATAACGATTGCCATTAAGACCAATTTCATTACCTGCTTGTCTGCGCGAGATTTTGTATTCACGTACTGTGCCGTTGCCAAATTGCAAAATCAAACTTCCGCCGCCGTTCGATGAAATTTTCCAGTTTCCATCAGAGTTTGTCCCGACTATACCGCTGCCATTGTTTGACAGACTCGATGAATCGCTTCGGTAAAAGAATGCACCCGACGAGCAAAGGTAAATGTCAGTGCGTTCGCTGAAGCCGCTCGCTGTATATAAATAAAGCAAGTGTTTGCCGCGTAATAAGGTTTGCCATTGACTTGCGGCTTCTGATATCTGAGGTTTCGTAAATGTTACACTTTTGGCAATTTGCAGAGCCGCCTGGAACCGCTTTTGATTATCATCTTTCTCTGAAAATGCGACAATTAACGTTCCGCCGCCGTAAGGTGAAAACAGAACAAATGTGTCAACCATCAAAACGCCTTCCGCAGTTTGTTTGGCGACGAGAAATACTTTTCCTTTTTTATCGAAATCCTGTACTTTGCCGATTAAAGAAAACCCGTCTTTTTCAAGATTAGATTGTGCGGAAAACTCTTCGAACGATTTAAAATTATGATTTTTAACTGCGATTACGACGGTTTTCTCCGTATTAACAAGTCCGAAGCCTTCTTCATTTTGTTTTGAATCAAAACCTGGCGGGGCGGCAAAACTATATCCGCCGATGGTATCGCTCAAACGCTTTTCAGTTTCTTTCGATTGAGAAAAAACGGAATTTACGGATGATAAAATCAGGAATGATAAGAAAAGCACCCGAAGTTTTTGTAGAAGTTTCATATTATTGCTCCAATTTTTGTTTAAGTAATAATGCGCCGAACATAATACTAATAATTTGCTTTACAAGATGTCTCAACAAAGGGCGTTTTCGAAATTTACTGAAACATATTTACAAATCACAAAATATTTGCGTTGGTTCATAAAGAATTTCTCAGTGTTGTTGTCCGAATCCCCTGTTCTTTATCCTTGAGGATTGTAACTTATCTTCGGGGTTTGACAAATATAAAAAAGCGCGACATTAGAAATCTGCATAGTCGCGCTTAATTTAATTTTGAGCAGTTGTTACTTTCTCAACCAGCCAAACAATGCATTGAAAGTAATATCACGATTTGTTTCGTAAATCGCTCTGGTTAAAGGAATGCTCATCGGGCAAACCTGTACGCAATTTTGCGCGTTGCCGCAGTTGGTAATGCCATCTTCGCCCATCAAACCGTTCAGACGTTCATCAATCGTGGATTTTCCCGTCGGATGCATATTTTGGTAGCGAGCCTGCGCGATTGCCTGCGGTCCGATGTAATTATCATCGTGATATTGCGGACATGCTTCGAGACAGCAGCCGCACGTCATACAACGCGAGTAAGCATATCGCTCTTGTTGAACTGCCTGCGTCATCGTCGGTCCCGCGCCGAGGTCGTGCGTGCCGTCAAGCTCAACCCAAGCCTGAACCTGTTTGAGATGATTGAACATCCGCGTGCGGTCAACCTGTAAATCTCGCACGTTCGGAAATTTCGACATCGGCTCTAAAGTAATCGTGTTTCCACCCGAACCAATCAGCAAATCGTCAACCAACGCGGAACAAGATTGACGGACACGCCCGTCAATAACCATCGTGCAAATACCGCAAACCTGCTCCAAACAATTCATGTCCCAAACCGGCGGGGTAGTTTGTTTTCCCTCTTTGGTAACGGGATTTTTACGAATTTCCATTAATGCGGAAATAACATTTAGATTTTTCCGATAAGGAATTTCAAAGGTTTCCGTGTACTGCTGTGCGCCAAGGCGTTCGCGCCGACTGATGCGAAAATCAATTGTTTTCGGCGGATTGGTTAGTCTCGGTTTTTCTTTATGTCCGTTTGCTTCGCTCATAATCTTTTATATTCAATTTACCGTTCGTCCGTCTGTTTGCCTCCGGCGGCATCAATATCTTTTCCTTGTTGTACACGCGTTTCGGCTTCGGTTTCCGGGTCAATCAATTCGCCTTTTTCCTGTGACCAGATTTTTGCGCCGCTCAAATTTTCCGGCTTTTGGTCGTAGCCGCCTTCACGGATTTGGTCCGCACCTTCTTTAACCGGCAAACCGGATGCGGCAGCTTGTTCGGCTAAACGCAAGGTTTCCTGCGGCTGCTTACCTTCTTTTTTACCACCTTTTGAATAATCGCGCTTGCGCGGTTCGATTAATCCAATGTCAACTGCTTCATAAGATAAAATTGGCTCCTCGGCTGACCATTCGGCAATTGTCGTTTTCAAAAATCTTTCATCATCGCGGTTTGGAAAATCCGGTTTATAATGCGCTCCGCGCGATTCGTCTCTCTGCAAGGCGCCGAGCGTGATAACGCGGGCGAGTTCCAACATATTTTTCAGTTGCCGCGCATGCGGAACGGCTTGCGTCGCCCACAAGTTTGAATCATTAATTGAAATGCGTTTGAAACGGTCTTGTAGTTCTAAAAGTTTTTCGTCCGTCGCTTTCAAACGGTCGTTATAACGAACAACCGTTACGTTGTCGGTCATCCATTTGCCCATTTCTTCATGAAGTTTGTATTGATTTTCCGAGCCTTTATTTTTGATGATTTGCAGATTAATTTCCTGTTGTCTTCTTAGTTCCGTCGCGTGAACGCCATTCGTTTCAGTATTTTTGCGCTCGACATTTTTGGCATAATCAATTGCATTCGGCGCGGCGACAAAACCGCCATAAACACAGCTAACAAGTGAATTTGCGCCAAGACGGTTTGCACCGTGAATCGAATAATCGCATTCGCCAGCGGCGAAAAGTCCAGGAATATTTGTTCGCTGTTCAAAATCAACCCAAAGCCCGCCCATCGAATAATGAACGCCCGGAAAAATTCGCATCGGAACGTGGCGCGGGTCGTCGCCGACAAACATTTCGTAAATTTCAAGAATCGCGCCGAGTTTTCTGTCGAGAGTTTCCGCCGGAATGTGCGTTAAATCGAGATAAACTTGATTTTCTCCGCCGACGCCGTGACCTTCGATACAAACTTGGAAAATCTCGCGTGTCGCAATATCGCGCGGCACGAGATTTCCGTAAGCCGGATATTTTTCTTCGAGAAAGTATTGGCGTTCAGTTTCGGGAATGTCTTTCGGATTGCGCTTGTCGTCTGTGTTGCGCGGCACCCAAACGCGCCCACCTTCGCCGCGTGCGGATTCCGACATTAAACGCAATTTATCTTCGCCGGGAATCGAAGTCGGATGAACCTGAATAAATTCACCGTTCGCGTATTTCGCGCCTTGCTGGTAACAAGCCGAAACAGCACTTCCGGTGCAAACCATCGAGTTTGTAGATTTACCGAATATAAGTCCGGGACCGCCAGTTGCCATAATTACAGCGTCAGCAGAAAATTCTTTGAGTTCCAAAGTCTGCAAATTCATCGCAATCAAACCGCGACAAACTTGGTGGTCGTCCAAAACTAATGAAAGCATTTCCCAGCCTTCAAATTTATTTACTTTTCCGTCCGTTTCAAAACGTCTGACTTGTTCGTCTAAAGCGTAAAGAAGCTGTTGTCCCGTTGACGCGCCGGCAAACGCGGTACGGTGATGAAGCGTTCCGCCAAATCTGCGAAAATCCAATAAACCTTCTTTTGTACGCGAAAATGGAACGCCCATTCTGTCGAACAAATAAATAATACTTGGCGCCATTTCGCACATTTTTTGCACCGGCGGCTGATTGGCTAAAAAATCGCCTCCATAAACCGTGTCGTCAAAATGCTTGGCGGGCGAATCGCCTTCGCCTTTTGTATTGACCGCACCGTTAATGCCGCCTTGAGCGCAAACCGAATGCGAGCGTTTAACCGGAACAACTGAAAGCAAATCAACTTCGTAACCGGCTTCAGCGATTTTCATTGTCGCCGCAAGTCCGGCAAGTCCGCCGCCGACCACCGCAATTTTTATCTTCCCTGCCATAATTTTTCTCAAAAACTTGTTTTTCGTCCGGCGACGAATTTGCCTGTTATTGTTATTTTGAGCAAGGTCGTCGCTAAAGAATTCTAAAAATCACTTAAAACTTCCTCGGTTGGACCACACCGCTTTTTTCCGCCTGCTCGCAAAGGGCTTTCGGCAGCAAACCGCACGGTTTGACAAACGCTACCGCCGCATTGATGCCGACCGCCGACAGGAAAATCGCCAGCCCGACGCTTGCATAAAGCGCATATCTCTGCGCTTTTTCGCCGATTAAAATTCCCCAATCTACCGCAAACAGAAAAATTCCGTATGCTAAGTGCCAGGCGGTCGCCGTAATTCCTAGAATATACAGAATCATCACCCATGGAATCGCAAATTCGCGCGAAACAATGTCGAAGGCGAGATTGGCATTTCCGGCGATGGGCGTTGTATGCCGTAAACCGAATGAAAAAGAAGCGGCAGAAAAATCCCGAAAACCTCAATAAATAGCAGGTAAGGCAAATGATGAATATCGGTCACGTGGTCTTCAAAAACCTTTTCGCCACTCATTGCCGTCGAGTTAGTGTACATATGCACTAGGAAATAAATGCCGAGCGGAACAATGCCGGTTATCTGGTGCAATTTGCGAAGCAAAAAAGTTTTGCTGAATTTTATCGCCATTTTCTAGCCCCTTTTTCAGGTTTTCGATTTTTCGTTTTGGAACTGCGATAGATATTTTGAATTTCTTGTCCTAAAATCGCAAATCAGTCAATCGAAAATCATTTGTTTTTTATATTACTCTTTTATTTTAATTAGAAAAAATGAATTCTCTTGCATAAATTGTGTAGAAAAACTTATTATTTAGCGGTGAGTTATGAACAGTGAACGGTTGGTGAAAGGATTTTTAACTCACTACTTACCACTCACAGTTCACCACTAAAAAGAAATGCACATTGAAACCTTAAAAGTATTTTGCGATTTGGTTGATATGCGGAGTTTTTCGCTCGCGGCTGAGCGAAATTTTGTTACGCAATCAGCCGTAAGCCAACAGGTTCGCACGCTTGAAGATAAATTCAAGCGCCGGCTTTTAGAGCGCGTTCGCGGGCGGCGAGAGGTGCGTCTGACACCCGCTGGTGAAGTCTTTTATCGTGAATGCAAAAATATTTTGGACGCTTACGACCAATTGAACGAAAATATGAGCGGTCTCGTCGGTAAAATCAGCGGGACGGTCAAAGTCGCAACCGTTTATAGTGTCGGTTTGCACGAATTGCCACCGAAGGTGCGCGAGTTTATGTCGAAATTCCCTTCCGCGAAAATTGATTTGGAGTACTCAAGAACAACTCGCGTCGTGCGCGATGTATTAAACGGAACGGTCGAACTTGGCGTCGTTGCCTTTCCAGAACCACGGCGCGGGCTGACGATTGTGCCAATGGCAAGCGATAGATTAGTTTTGATTTGCCCGCCCGAACACGAATTTGCCGAAAGAACACAAATAAAGGTTAAAGAATTGAAAGGACGCGATTTTGTGCTGTTTGAACGCGATATTCCGACACGCAAGGCAACCGATAAAATCTTAAAATCATACGACGTTGATGTTCGCAAAGTTGCCGAATTCGACAATATAGAAACAATAAAACGCTCGGTTGAAGTTGGTTTCGGACTTGCAATTGTTCCGCACCTAAGTGTGATGGACGAAGAAAAGAATAATCAACTAGCGGTCATTCAGTTAGCGGAAAAAGATTGGATTCGTCCTGTCGGCGTTGTTTATCGAACTGACAGAACGTTTATCGAACTGACAGAACACTTTCGATTGCAGCAAAAAAATTCGTTCAGCTCTTAGAAAATCAACTTCAAAAAGCTTAACAATTTGTTAACATTGATTTAATATGCCATAAAACTATTTAAAAAATAATTTTATGAGCTTTTTTGATATTAACAGTTTGCAAGCTGACCTCAATATTCTTTTACGGCTTCTAGCTGCAATGCTTCTAGCCGGATTTTTGGGTTGGGAACGTGAAACCACGGGCAAAGCCGCTGGAATACGATACTCATATGCTTGTCGGCATCGGCGCGGTTTTGTTTGTTGTTTTGGGCGAATTGTTCGTAACCCGCTTTCATCAAAACGACCCGAACATGCGTTTCGACCCAATCAGAATTGTCGAAGCTGTTGTTACCGGAATAAGTTTTCTCGGTGCGGGAACTATTTTCGTTAGTCGCGGCGAAAACCAAAGTGTTAAAGGATTAACGACCGCCGCTTCGATTCTGGCAACTGCCGCCGTCGGAATGATTGTCGGGTTGGAACGATATTTTTTGGCTATTGCCAGCACTGTAATAATTTTTACCGTTTTGCGTCTTGTGGGTTTGTTCGACACGAAAAGATTTTCTGGTGCGGAAGATGAATCTAAGAGTTAAACTTTGTGCGATTCAATTTAGATTGGAACGCGGATAAAGTTAGAGTTTGTTTTCAAATTTTCACACACCTGCACATTATTTTTGCCCCGCCGTTTGGCATCGTAAAGTGCTTCGTCAGCCGCTTCAATTAATTTTTGCGGAGTGCAGACAATCTGTGAGCAACCTGCGATACCTACGCTGACTGTTACTTTTCGTTTCGGAAATTTCGTTGTTTCTACCTTTTCACGAATACGTTCGGAAATCATTTTTGCTTCCTCGGGAGTCGTTTGAGGCAGCAGAATTGAAAATTCGTCGCCGCCGTAACGCGCCGCAACGTCCGCGCCACGAAGATTTTCTTGCAAACATCGCCCGACAATTTTCAACGCTTTGTCGCCTTCGGGATGTGAGAAATTGTCGTTGTACGATTTGAAATCGTCTATGTCAATCATCAAAAAACAAATCGGAAATTCGTGCCGTTTCGAGCGTTTAATTTCTTCGGCAACGCGCTCTTCCAAATACCTGCGGTTAAGCAAGCCGGTCAAAGCGTCGGTAACGGAAAGTTGCTCAAACTCGCCTGCTTTGTCTTTCAAACTTACGAGATCAATCAAAACCGCAACCTGCGGCATAATTGTATTCAATAGTTCCAAATCAAACTCGCTGAAATTTTTTCTATCCGCTTTGTCCGTTATGTTCAAAACACCGATTTTTCGTTCGCCAATCGCAAATGGGTAACTGATAAAGGAATTCATTTTATACTTTCTATTAAGCGTAGAGTCTGAAAAATCAATTTTATTTGTATCTGGCACAACCAACGGTTTTCCGCTTTTCAAAACATTTTTTGCAATTCTTTCGCCGATTTTTTCTTTTTCGTTTTTGATAATACCGGCGCGCGCGCCGGTCGCCGCCCTTGCAATCAGCGAGTTGGATTTCTCATCAAAAACGAAAAGCGAAATCCTTTCTGCTCGCATTATTTCGGCGATAACCGGCATTAATCTCGACCAGAAATTCCCCTTATCAACCTCCTTAACAATTTCGTTAAGTTTCTGTATCGCTCGCGCCAGCCTATCGCGGCGAAAAAGCTCTTTGCGAAGACGCAAAATTTCCATTTCAGAGGTAACAGAGATTTTCATAATACAGAAATAAACCTACTTTTAGCTTATTGAATAAATGTGGCTAATTATTACATAAAAAATGCTACAAGTGCTATTACTTAACTAACCCAATTCGTATTGATGAAAAATCGCATTAAAATAAATAATGGCAAAACAATAAACACTCGGAGGCTTGATAATTATCAACAGACCTTTCAAATCAAAATGGTCTTTTGTCTTGGATGTATTCGATACACGAATTGTCTTAATACGTTTCACAAAAAAAATAAAAGATAAAAAAATTTACTAATTTCAAAGGAAACTTCTTTGGCATACATTTTGTATCTATCGTTGCACAAGTCAAAAGCGTTCGATTAGTAAACGTCAAGGACAGAGTTTTTATTTTCAAGGAGAATTTTAAAAAATGACAAACGAAGATGTAATTTCAACATTAAATAGTTTGATTGAAACCTGTAAGGACGGTCAAAATGGTTTTCAGGAAGCAGCAGGAAGTGTAGAAAGATCCGATTTAAAATCGTTCTTTTATGAATGTTCGCAGCAACGCGCTCAGTTTACCGGTGAATTACAATCATTGGTGAGAGAACTCGGTGGCGATCCGGAACAATCAGGAAGTGTAGCTGCGGCAATCCATCGCAGATGGATAGACATTAAATCAGCCATCACCGGTAAGGATGATACAGCTATCCTAAGTGAGTGTGAACGCGGCGAAGACATTGCCGTTAATACATACAAAACCGCTCTCAACACAGAATTACCGGCGAATGTTAAAACAGTCGTTCAAAATCAATATAATACGGTTCAAGCAACGCACGATAAAGTTAGAAATCTACGTGATGCGGGAAAAGCCGCAACAACTTAAAGTAACAGGTAATCTTTTTTATTTTCGCACGAAAAAGGGAGCATTCGGCTCCCCTTTTTTATTCGTAATTTTTACTTTTCGCTAACGCCAGCACCGATCACACCCAAATTATTTTGTTTATTTTCTTCGATATACGGGAATTCGGGAGAGATTCGTATGCAGGCGGCATAGTGGCGCGGTTTTATTTCGGCTAAGAGCGGTTCAATTTGTTTACATTCAGCAATCGCGTACGGGCAGCGAGTGTTAAAATGACAGCCTTTCGGCGGATTTATCGGCGAAGGGACATCGCCGGTTAAGATAATTCTTTCGCGTTTAGCTTCAATTTCGGGGTCAGGAACCGGAACGGCAGAAATCAATGCTATTGTATAAGGCATCAACGGGTCGGCGTAAACGGATTTTCCATCCGCCAACTCGACGATTTTTCCGAGATACATCACCGCAACTCGGTCGGACAAATGACGAACGGCGCGTAAATCGTGCGAGATAAAAAGGTAAGTCAGATTCTTTTCCGCTTGCAGTTTCTCCATCAAGTTCATAATCTGCGCTTGAATCGAAACGTCCAGAGCCGAAATCGGTTCGTCCGCAACGATAAATTCCGGGTCAACCGCTAAAGCCCGCGCAATTCCGATGCGCTGGCGCTGTCCGCCGGAAAATTCGTGCGGGTAACGCTTTACAAAACGGCGGCTCATACCGACGGTTTCCATCAAATCCTGCACTCTTTCTTCGACGGATTTTCCATTTTTCAAATTAAAAGTTCTAATCGGCTCGCCGATAATTTGCGCGACCGTCATACGCGGATTTAGAGAAGCATACGGGTCTTGAAAAATCATCTGCAAGTTTTTGCGCTGCTCGCGCATATCGCCTGTGGAAAGATGAGCCAAATCCTTTCCGTTGTAAAAAACTTGCCCGCCCGTCGGTTCCGTCAGTCGTAAAATCGCTTTGCCAAGCGTTGATTTTCCGCATCCTGATTCGCCGACAAGTCCAAGTGTTTCGCCCTTTTTAATATCTAAGGATACGCCGTCAACAGCTTTGACGACGCGGCGCACCGGACTTCCGCCCGTGATGCGGTCTATAATTCCTCCGCCGCCTAAATTGAAGTGGACTTTTAGATTTTGGATTGAAATTAAACTGTTTCCGTTTTCATTCATAAATTTTTAATGTGAAGAAGAATTGTATTCGTCTATACAATCGCACTTTTGTTCGCTTTTTCGGCAATTGATTCGGCGTAAACTTCCTTTGCAAAATGGCAGAGCGAACGATGATTTTCGTTTATCTGCACAAAGGGCGGAAATTCCTGAACGCAAATTTCCTCGGCTCGGTAACAACGCGGCTGAAATGGACAGCCCGGCGGAAGATGCGCGACATCGGGCGGAAGTCCGGGAATTTGATAAAGCTCTTTGCCTTGCTCGTGCGCCGGGTCGGGAACACTTTTCAAAAGACCTTTTGTGTATGGATTGGCGGGCGTGGCGAAAAGCTCTGCCGTCGGAGCGATTTCAAAAACTTTTCCGGCATACATCACGATAATTTTTTCGGTCATTCCGGCAACAACGCCTAAATCGTGCGTAATTAAAATAACGCTTGTGCCGAATTCGGATTTTAAGTTTTTGATAAGTTCGAGAATTTGCGCCTGAATTGTAACGTCGAGCGCGGTTGTCGGCTCGTCGGCAATCAGAAGTTCAGGTTGGCACGACAAAGCCATCGCAATCATCACACGCTGGCGCATTCCGCCTGAAAATTCGTGCGGATAACCGTCAACGCGGCTTTTTGCATCGGGAATGCCGACGGTTTCCAACATTTTTATCGCGTGTTGATAAGCCTGCTCTTTTGTATGTCCTAGATGAAGCTGCGTAACTTCCATCAATTGCGTCGAGATTTTCAAAAATGGATTAAGCGAAGTCATCGGGTCTTGGAAAATCATCGCAATCCGTTTGCCGCGAATCTTTCGCACGTCTTCGATGGAAAGTTTGCGAACGTCAACGCCGTCAAAAATAATATCGCCGTTGACGATTTTTCCGGGCGGTTCGGGAATCAATCGCATAATCGAAAGATTTGTTACTGATTTTCCGCTCCCCGATTCGCCGACAATCCCGATTGTCTCGCCTTTTCGGAGTTCAAACGTAATACCGTCAACCGCCTTTACAACGCCGTCTTCGGTTTGAAAATATGTTTTGAGGTCGTTGACCGTTAAAATGTGTCCGTTTGTTTCGCTCATTCGTTTTCCTGTAACCAATTTTGAAAATCTGTCAAAACTTTGAATTGTTCTTCATTTAACCCACGATTTAAAAATTCGGTTAAGATTGCACTGGTTAAAACCGGCAGTTGCTCGCTTCGTTCGATTTCTTTGTAGCGCGCGTTTTCCTGCAACTTAAAAATTTTCAGTTTTTCATCGTCGTATTGCCAAAACTCCGGTACACCGAATTCACTATAAATTTCAAATTTGTCATCGGACGGATGATGAACGTCAATCTCAACAACAATATCCGGCACGAGTTCGATTTCATCGGGAACATAATTTTTAATGTGGTGATTCGCAGCTTTTTTGATGAAATAAGAAGCGTCGGGTTCAGCGGCGATGTTATGCCTTTTTGAACGCATTGTCGCTTTGCCCGTAGGCACAATGTTTTTGCCTTGAACGAGCGAAATTATCGTCATAAATCTTTCAATTAAACTAATCAACAACTCGTGAATTTCCGTAACCGGCATAATTGTTAAAAGTCCTTTGTTGAAGGTAATATGAAACGAATTCGACTCGCCGAATTCTTCCGAAATTTTTTCGTAGTCCGCCCAACTCACGCCGAAAAGCAATAGAGGATTTTGCGGTGTAAGATTAGCAATGAGTTCTTCTTTTGAAAATGAAACTTCTGCCGTAACCATAATCTAAAATTTTCGTGTTTGCGGGTCGAGCGCGTCTCGCAAACCGTCGCCTAAAAAGTTTAGCGAAAACAATGTCAACGCCATCGTGACGCCCGGGAAAATCAATTGCCAAGGATAAATTGCAATGTTTTTGATTCCGTCTGCCGCTAAACTTCCCCACGAAGCATATGGCGCTTGAACGCCGAGACCTAAAAACGACAGAAACGCTTCGGTAAGCATTACGCTAGGAATTGTTAATGTCGCATAAACAATTACAGGTCCGAGCGCATTCGGAACAAGATGCCGGAAAATTATGTTTGGAGTGGAAACGCCCGTTGCCCGTGCCGCCATTACAAATTCTTGATTTTTTAATGAAAGAATCTGCCCGCGCACGACACGCGCCATCGTTAGCCACGAAACCAAACCGAGAGCGAAAAACAAGAGAAAAATTTGACTTAAAGCTTGTCCGCCGCCGAAGGTGCTTGCCATCGTTTGAATAAAGGTTGGTGTGTTCGGTCCGCCAAAAACCGACAGCAAAACAATTACGATAAGAATGTATGGAATCGCGTAAATAATATCCACCAGACGCATCATAAAATTATCAATTTTGCCGCCCATATAACCGGCAATAGCACCGTAGCTGACGCCGACAATCAGCGAAACAATTGTCGAAATAACGCCGACCATCAGCGAAATGCGTCCGCCCTGCAAAACCCTGGCAAGCATATCGCGTCCGGCTTCGTCCGTTCCCATCGGATGCTGCGCCGACGGCGGAAACGATTTTATCAAATCGCCTTCAGACGGAATGTAATCCGCCGTAAATCCGGTCGTCCAGCGAATAATAACCGGACCGATAATGACGGCAACAACCATTATTGTCATCACAATTAAACCGAAAACGGCTAATTTATTTTTTAGCAGTCGCCGCCAGGCGTCTTTCCAAAGCGATGTTCCTTTTACTGTTTCTACATTTTCTGCCATAAATTTTTACCGATGAAAACTTATTCGTAACGAATACGCGGATCTAAAAATCCGTAGGAAATATCAACCGCTAGATTAAAAATCATAATCAAAATCGAAAGAAAAGCGACAATTCCCAAAATCAAAGGCTCATCACGATTTAAAACCGCTTGAATAAAGATGTTGCCCAAACCGGGAATAGCAAAAACTTTTTCGACGACCACCGTTCCCGCTAAAAGCGAAGCTAGCGCGGGACCGGTAAAAGAGACAACCGGAATAATTCCTCCGCGCAAGCCGTGTTTGAGCAAAACGGTTTTTTCGTCTAAGCCTTTCGCACGTGCCGTGCGAATGTAATCCGAGCGCATCACTTCGAGCATTCCCGCCCGCGTCAGCCGCGCTATGTAAGCCATATAAATTGCTGCCAGCGTTATGACGGGCAAAATCAAACTTGAAATTCCGCCCCAACGCGCCGGCGGCAAAATATAAAGTCCGAGCGCGAAAGCCAATACAAGAATCGGACCCAAAACAAAATTCGGCAGGGAAAGTCCGAGCATTGCCAGCGCCATCGAACCGTAATCAAAGGCGGAGTTTTGCTTCAAAGCAGCGATAATTCCAGCCGTCAGACCGATGGCAAGAGCCAATAGATAAGCTAAAATTCCGACGGTTGCCGAATACGGCAAATGCCGGCGAATAATTTCATTAACCGATTGCCCTTGATATTTTAGTGAATCTCCGAAATCCAGCTTCAGAATATTCAGCATCATAATGCCGTATTGCTGATACCAGGGTTTGTCGAGACCGTATTTTTTCTGGATGTTCGCTTCGACGGCAGCCGGCAATTTCTTTTCGCTCGAATAGAAATTACCGGGCGCAATCCGAATCAAGCCCCACGTTACCGTTACTACAAGCAACGCCATCGGAATTATGATTAACAATCTGCGTAGTATGAAACTTAACATATAGTTAGTGGTCAGTGGTCAGTGGTCAGTGGTCAGTTTTTATTGACTGATAACCGAAAGCTAACTACTGTTCTTTCTCTAAACCTCCGTTTTCGCCGCTAAAAAACTTTTCTGCCAACAAGATTACTGCGTTTAAACGCTCGTCGGTTTCTTTGAATCGTTCGTCAGTTTCTTTGAATCGTTTATCGGTTTCGCTCTGCGCTTCGCGCAATTCAGCAATATATTTCCCTTGTTCAAGCGTCGAGTTATACAGATTTAGGGAAACCCGCTCTAATGTATTCAATCGTTTTTCCGATTCCTTTTGCGCTTCTTGCAGTTTTTGAATATCAACTGTGAATTGAGCTTGATTTTCCAAGATAAATTCCATTGTTCGCTGCAATTTTTCGTCATCCATACTTTTTATTCCGCCGCTGCTGCTGTCACCTTATCCGTCTCTGTTGTTTTTGATTTTTCCATCTGCTCCTGCGTTGCGGTCAGTAGGCTGATTTGCGCGTCAACCGCCGGGTCGCTGTCTTTCATAATGTTGTCAACATTCGCGTCCCATTTATTCGCATCGCGTTCGATATACACAAATTTCCAGGCGTGCATCGTTCCCGGATTCGGATAAAAACCTTTGACGTATGGTTTCTTCATCCAGCTTGTCCCGGCAGTCGAAAGCGGAATAACGATTTGCTGCTGCGCCAAATAAAATTCGGCTTCGGCGAGTTTTTCAAAGCGTTTCTGCGGGTCAACCGTATTGTTCGCTTCGTTGAGGATTGCATCGTATTTCGGGTCCCACCAGCCGGTTGCGCCTTCGTTGACCGTCGTGTAAAAAAGTCCTAAAAAAGTGAACGGGTCCATATAATCGCCGACCCAGCCGCGCCGCCCGAAACCTTCGTATTCGACTGCCGAAAGCATCGGCAGATATGTTTTGAATTCGAGATTTTTAAGCGGAACGGTAATGCCTAAATTTTGTTTCCACTGCGCCTGCACAAATTCGGCGACGGCTTTGTTGCTTTCCGCCGTGTTGTATGTGATTGAAACTTTATCTACCGGAAACGTCGGCGTCGAGTAGCCGCTGCCGCTTTTTTGCACCGGATAGCCGGCTTCGGTCATCAGTTTCCTCGCTTTTTCGGGGTCAAAAATTCGTTTTGCCCATTCTTCGGGCGGGATATTGTTTTCCTTCAGTTTTTCCGCGTAAACTTTCTTTCGCGCCTCTTCATATTTCGGGAAAATGCCTTCGGGAGTCATATCGGTCAGCGGCTTGATGGTTTTGCGAAATTCGGCGAGCGCTTCGCGGTTAATCGCCAAAGCAAACGCCTGCCTGACTTTCAGATTATCCATCGGCGGTTTTTTAACGCTGATCACATAAAATTCCGTCGCCACTTCCGGGTGCAGCAAATATTCATCTTTGTATTGCCGGATATTTTCGTTCCAGGCAGCGGGAACAGTGTGATTGTAAAGCGCATCAACCCGCCCGGCTTTGTAGAGATTCATCATCGTCGTCTGTTCGTCGAGCGGATAAAACTCGATGCCGTCGAGAAGACCGAGCAATCCGAGGAAAAAAGGCGCGGGCTGATAAAGTTTAATCCGCACGGTGTAATCGTCAACGGCTTCGATGCCGATGTCTTCGGCTTTTACGGGAACAAGTTCCTTGCCTTCAAGAGCAGCTTTTAGTTTTGCGTCTTTTTCCAGAATTTTGGCGCGTGCCTTTTCATCGCTTGGCACATACAATCTTTCGGGCGAATCCAAAAAGCGGTGAAATTCGCTGTCGCCGCCTAAAGTGTCGTGTTGCGACGGCGCGGCGGTTTCCGCCGGTTGATTCGGATTCGGCTCGGCAAAATCTTTTTTCAGCAAAAATTGACCGCTGGCGTCTTTTACAAACGACTGACCAGAGTTATAGGCTTCGGCGTATTTCAAGTAATAAGCAAGATAGGCATTGCGGGCGGCAAATTCAGGCGTCAGTCCGCGCCGGAAAGTGTAAACAAAATCTTTAGCTGTAATGGGATCGCCGTTAGAAAACTTCGCATTTTTACGCAGATGAAAAAGATATTCGGTGCCGTCGGTTCCGATTTCCCAGCTTTCAGCAATTGCCGGAATCGGCTCCATTGTTTTCGGATGATACTCGACCAAACCGTCGTAAAGAGCCATCATAATTCGCGCTTCAGGCTGTCCGGTAACAAATTGTGTATCAAGCGATTCCGGTTCTGAACCCGTAACATACCGTAATACATTATCTTGTGGAGCAGCCGTCTGCCCGAAATACCGACTGGTTGCGGAGCTTGTGCAACTGGCTAAAAACGAAGACAAAATGATTAATGCAATGACGAGACGATATTGTTTGAAATTGATTCGTGCCATAATTTAAAACTCCTTAGTTTATAACTGCTAATTATCGAAAAGCCTGAAATTAAAGCTTGTGGGAAGAGATGTTAAATAAATCTTAAACTGCCGTTAAACTTATCATGACCCGGCAATTACAGGCAAGAATAATTTTAGGTCAAAATTTATTAAACCGCATCAATTAAGTTATCCAGTATTAAAATCTTAAACGGTTTTTGATGTTTACGATTCGCCGTCAGCCCTTTTCGGTTGCCAATTGTCATCAATCCTAACATCCTTTAACGAAGGCGCGTCTAAAGTATTAGTTTCGAACCCTTGCACGTAAGGTTTAACCAGTGAATAAGAAGTAGAAAAATAAAGCGGTATAGCGGGAAATTCAATAATTGCTTCTTCTTCTGTCAAAATCAATTCGCCTTCGGTTTCTTTCAAGGTATCTGCCGCAGTTTCTCCACTTGTCAAAATGTTGTCACTTAACCGTCCGCGGGCTTTGGTTTCTGAAACTGGCAAATCGTTGTTTGATTTTTCGGTATTTTCACTTTCGTTATTTTTTTTCCCGTCATTTTCACCTGTCTTTTTTGTCTCACTTAAATTTTTATTTGTTTTGCTTTGAAGCGAGAAAATCGCCAGCATATTTGCCGTTTCGTCTGTCGTCGGAAGCACGACGCCGCGTCGAATCAAATCAAAATCGCTTGTTTGCCCGATGCTTTCGAGTTCGGCTGATTCTTTGACGGTAATTTCCGTCTCGATATTCAAGTTCTGCTTCCACATCTTTGCTACGCTTCGCGCAATTCGTTGCTGCACGTCGTTACGATTGACAAGCAATTTAACGGTCGGAAAATTTTCGCCGTTGGGAAAACCTGCCTGCATTATAAGATTTCGCGCCTTTTGTGTATTTTGGGTTAACTTCGTTGTTTGCTTCTTATCAAACGGTAAAAAACCAAAAGCCGGTTCGCTCGCGCTTTCCATCTCGCCTTCGGTTAAACGCTCGCGTTCAATCGCAATCGCTAACGCTTCACGAACACGGCGATCATCAAATGGCGGCTTTTTCAAATTAAATTCATAAAAATTAAGCGCGCTGTGTGTCGTACGGCGAAAATCATCGAAAGGCGTAAGCAGTTTTAGCGCCAGTGGCTCAAAATCAGCGTTTGTTACCGCGTCAATTTCGCCCGCGCGATACGCTTCCAGAGCCTTTTCCGCGTTTTCTGTCTGCACAAACCGCACTCTTTCAATCTTGACTTCTTTCGCATTCCAATAATTTTCGGCACGGTCGAGCGTAATTCCGTCTAGCCCGACGCTCGAAACACGGAATGCTCCATTAGTAACGATTCCGCCGCTTAGTTTGCCGCTTTCAAATTCCTTGCCGCTTCGATAAACAGGGCGAAAAATCGGATGGGCGACAAGCGCGGGAAAATCCCTGTCGGGTTCGACAAGCGATACTCTCAGCGTATAGTCATCAACTGCTTCTACGCCGAATTTGAATTGATTTTTTTCTTTGATTTCTGTTTTTTGTTCCGTTTTCTCTTCGGGAATAGAAGTCGAATCAGTTTCGTCCGTTTTTAGTTTTTGCTCTTCGGAGTCATCCGGCGCATTCGGCTTAACTTGATTATCGGGCGATGTAAAATCCTGATTAGAAAACTGTCCGGAGACAACATTGGATTCGCGGCTTTCGTCGCTTGAAAACACTAATTTTTCGACAGATTGCATACCGACAATGTTATTGAGTAATTCGTAATGTGAAATCTCTTCGCCCATCTCCGCCAGCCGTTTCCAGGAACTTACAAAATCTTTTGCTGTTACACGCTCGCCGTTTGACCATTTGGCATTGCGTCTTAAATTAAAAGTCCAAATTTTATAATCTTCTGACGATTTCCAATCGGTGGCAATCGCCGCAACGGGCTGTAGAGTTTTCGGGTCGTTGTCGGTTAAACCTTCGTAAATAGCACGGACAATATCTGTTTCAGGCGGCGCAGCGGCAAGCGCGGGGTCGAATGATTTCGGCATTTTGCCGTTGCTCCAACGAAATTCCTGTTTCTTCGGCGGCGCAGTTTGCGAGTAGAACGGTTGCGGTTTTGGTTTTTCGAGTTGATTACATCCGCTAAAAACTAAAATCAAAGAAATTAACCATAAATAGGCATAGACAGACGCGGATGATTTTTCGTTTTTCCATTTGTGTCTATTTGTTTTTATCTGCGGTTTCATTTTCTTCGATTTTAAAAATTCTCGATTTTCCGTTTTCCATTAAATAAGAAGTTTTAATTGCTCGAAAACTTCTAAAGTGTGTTGTCTTGCAGCTTCAAAACCTTTTGAAGTGTCAATCAAAAAATCAGCGTAGCACTTTTTCTCTTCCTGCGGCATTTGCGAATTAATGCGTCTGATGGCTTCTTCAGAGCTAAGATTGTTGCGTAACCTTAGCCTTTCCAATTGTATCGCAGGTTCGCACCAAACGACAATTATTTTATCGAAACGCTTATATCCGCCCGATTCAATCATTAAAGCCGCTTCAATAATGCAAATTGCATCTGCATTTTCGCTTTCGCACTTTCGCAGCCAATCGTTTTGTCTTTCGATAACTAATGGATGCACAATAGAGTTTAGAAGTTGTCGTTTTCGCTCGTCAGCGAAAACTATTGCACCCAATTTTGCTCGGTCGAGCTCGCCATTCGCCTGCAGAATTTCCTTTCCGAAATTTTCAACTATTGCTTTTAAGCCTTTCGTATTTAAAGCGACAACTTCACGCGCCGTTTGGTCAGCATCTAAAACAAACGCGCCGAGTTCACGAAAAATATCACAAACAAACGATTTGCCGACAGCTATTGAGCCAGTTAATCCAACTTTGAGCATAATGAAAAATGGAAAGTCGAAAACAGAAAATATGTAAGAAAAAAAAAATGAAAAATGGAAAGTCGAAAATAAAAATCTTCAACGTTCTATGACTTTATTTTCTTCAAAATTTTCCACTTTCCATTTTTCATTTTCCATTACTTTCGGTTATGACGCTCTACTAATTTTTCAACGTTAAATTCCGCAATTTCTTCAAGCGTTAAACCCAATTCATCTGCGCAAGCCGAAATATACCACAGCACATCACCGAGTTCGTCTTTTAATTTTTGGCGAATTTCCGGTGTGATTTCACCGCTGAAATCCCGCTGAATCTTCTTGACAATATTTGCGACCTCACCCGCTTCGCCCGCGAGTCCGAGCGTCGGATATTCGAGATTTTTTAAGCGATTTGGATAAAGAGCTGTTACGCTCGCCTGTTTTTGATACTCTTCAAATGAAAGTTTCATAATTTTATAAATGGAAAATGGAAAGTGGAAAACGAAAAATGTAAGAGAAGACTTTTATTTTTCGTTTTCCACTTTCCATTTTCCATTATTTCAGCCTTCTGCTTTTCGCCGCGTCAACCGTATTTCGCATTAACATCGCCACGGTTAGAAGCCCGACGCCGCCCGGAACAGGCGTAAAATAAGCGGCTTTTTCACGCGCTTCCTTCGGATTAACGTCGCCGACTAAAGTAAATCCGCGTTTTTCGATTGTTCGCAGACGCTTTTCAATTTCTGTTTCGTCAAAAAGCTCACGCGCTTCGGTTACGTCTGAAACATTGTTAATACCGACATCAATCACAACCGCTCCTTCTTTAATGTGTTCGCCGCGAATAAAACCTGCTCGTCCCATTGCCGCCACGAGAATATCAGCTTGACTTGTAATTTCGGACAAATTTTTCGTGCGCGAATGGCAAACTGTAACCGTCGCGTTTTTTTGTAAAAGCAGCATTGCCATTGGCTTTCCGACGATGTTGCTTCTACCTACGATGACAGCGTGTTTTCCGGCAATTTCAATGTTTGAGCGTTTGAGCATTTCGATAACTCCAGCTGGCGTGCAGGGCGCAAGCGATTTTTGACCTTGCGCGAGTTGTCCGACATTTATGGGATGAAAACCATCAACATCTTTTTCGGGATTTATCTTTTCCAAAATCCGGTTTTCGTCAATGTGTTTCGGAAAAGGCATCTGCACAAGAATTCCGTCAACATCATCTCGACGATTTAGATTTTCGATTGTTTCCAGAAGTTTTTGTTCCGTTGTTTCAGCTGGCAAATGCTCGTGTTCGGAAACAATTCCGAGTTCTCTAGAAGTTTTTACCTTGTTTCCGACATAAACTTCCGATGCTTTATCATCGCCGACTCGGACGACGACCAAACACGGGCGAAATCCGTGTTCTTTTTCCAGCCGCTTAACTTCTTCCGCGACTTCGCGTTTTATCACTTCCGAAAATTCCGCACCGCTCAAAATTTTCGCTTGTTTTTTTATTGTATTTGCTATCATATTTACGTTTTTAATTTTTTTAGCTTACAACGATTTTGTTAATTTATGCTACAAGCCAAATTGCTTCAACTACCTTTTATTTTTCTCGTTTTTTTCATTTCCG
>JAIVJJ010000045.1 GCA_020200095.1 Acidobacteriota bacterium
TTTTAATGGTTTTATCCGCGCCTCATTCAATTGCGGCGACACAAATTTCATGGCTGACGGGAATGTTTGTGTGGGTGATTCGCCTTTTTATCAAACCGCGACCGAAACTTATTAAAACGCCGCTTGACACGGCTTTGTGGGCTTTTTTCGGCTGGTCGGTAGTCTCATCGGTTTTTTCATACGCGCCTGATATTTCGATTGATAGGCTGCGAAACGTTGCGCTTTTTCTCATTTTTTATTTTGTTGTAAATAATCTACGGAACGTTCGCTCAGTTAAATTTCTCGCTTCGGCGTTAATTTTTTCGTGTATGGTCAACGTTCTCTGGACGCCGATTGAACGCATTTTCGGGCGCGGCGTAGAAGTTTCGGGCGTGAAAACGGAAAGTCCTCTAGCTAAGGCGTTAGTCATTGAAGGCGCTTCTATTACCGAAGGCGATACAATAATTGAGGTTGATAAAAAGAAAATTCGCACGCCCGAAGATTTAATTGCCGAACTCGAACGAAAAGATATATCTCGGGTAAAATTTTACCGTCCCGATTTTAATTCAATTATTGAGGTTAGACGCGCGGATTTGTTGAACGGTGAAAATGCTGTTGAAAAACTCGGCATCATTACTTGGAAACATAGCCGCAATTGGCGTTCAGCCGGTTTTTACGGTCATTACACAACTTACGCGGAAGTTTTGCAGCTTATTGCTTCGCTCACCTTTGGGTTGTTTATCGCCGGACTCGGAAGAAAAAGAGAAGAGGGCAAGATAAGAGAAGAATTATCAACTGAAAACAAATCAGTTGGTGCTTTTTTTTCGCCAACCTTTCTCCCTTTCTCCTCCACTTCTCTGCTCCTCTTCTGCCTTACGGGAATGGCTTTCGCGCTTCTGTTAACTGTTACAAGAGCTTCGCAACTCGCTTTTTTAGTTTCGGTTTTTGCGATTGTTTTAGCAAATGGCAGCCGCAAAATGCTTCTGACTTTAGCGGCGATAATTTTGCCAATTGTGCTGGTCGGACTTATCTTTCTCCAGCAGAGCCGAAAGGTCGGATTTTTCGATACACAAGATGAGTCAACAAAATGGCGGCAAACGGTTTATCGAGAAGGGTTTGATTTATGGACGGCAAATCCGCGCCATTTTTTTCTCGGCGTGGGAATGGATTCAATACAACGGTATGCGAAGGAGTGGCGATTGTTCGACAACGGCAGACTTCCGATGGGGCATTTTCATTCGACACCTTTGCAACTTGTCGTTGAACGCGGCTTACCCGCGCTTTTGCTCTGGCTTCTAATCTTATGGATTTACGCGAGAATTTTGCTTCGCAATCTAAAATTCCAGATTCCAGATTCCAACAATCCGCAATCGAGTAATTGGCAAACAAGAGGCATAATTTTAGGAGGTTTTGGTAGTTTGATCGGATTTTTCACAAGCGGACTCGTACACTATAACCTTGGCGACGCCGAAGTTGCGATGGTGTTTTTTATGTTAATGGGATTGAGTATTTCTCTATGCAATTTCAAATTTCAGATTCCGAATTAATGCAAGAAACATAATTGAAGGGAAATATTATATCAATTGTATCAAAAATTATTTTAATAACTTCGCGATTTATAATCTGAAATCGGTTAAAAAACTCGCGTCCGGTTGGTTTCTTTTAAGCTGTAAATGTCGCGAGAAAGAACAATTTAACATTCTTTTGTGGTATTTTTTCACAACGAATCAAAAATAGAAATTTGCTATTTAGGCTTTTGTTCGCTGACTTTATATAAAACAATTAATTCATAGAAATTTTTAGAGGAAACACTTTGAACGCAGAAGAAAAACGGCTCGAAGAGGCTAGAAAACTTGAAAAAGACTGGAAACTCTGGGGTTGTTATATCAGCGAACGCGCGTGGGGAACTGTCCGTGAAGACTACTCGGCGGACGGCGCAGCGTGGAATTATTTTCCGTTTGAACACGCCGCGTCAAAAGCGTTTCGTTGGAACGAAGACGGCATTGCGGGCATTTGCGACCGCAAACAGCGCATTTGTTTTGCTTTGTCTTTATGGAATGAAAAAGACGCTTTTTTGAAAGAAAGACTTTTCGGACTCGGCGGAAATGAAGGCAGTCACGGCGAAGACGTTAAAGAGTATTATTTTTATTTGGACAACACGCCGACGCATTCGTATATGAAATTTCTTTACAAATATCCGCAAAGTCAATTTCCATACGAAAAACTAAGCGAAGAAAACGCCAAGCGCGAAAAATCGCAGCCCGAATATGAACTAATGGACACGGGCGTTTTTGACGACGATAACTATTTCGACGTTTTAATCGAATACGCGAAAGCCGACTATGCAGATGTCTGCATAAAAATAACGGCAACTAATCGCGGACGCGATTCTGCGCCGCTTCACATTTTGCCAACCATCTGGTTTCGCAATCGCTGGTCTTGGTATGAAACGGCGAACAAACCGCAAATGGAAGCCGTGAAAATCGAAGCGGAAAATCTTTCGCTCGTTCGTTTGACGGAAGAAAAACGCGGGCGTTATTTTTTCGTTTGCGAAGGCGCGTCTGAAATTCTTTTCACCGAAAACAACACGAATTTCAAGAAACTTTACAGCGGCAAAAACGAAATGCCCTTTGTTAAAGACGGCATCAATGATGCGGTCGTCGAAGGCAGAAAAGATGCGCTCAATCCGGCGCAAACCGGAACAAAAGCCGCCGCGCATTACGTTTTTAGCGTCGCGCCGCAAACGAGTGAAACCGTTTACTTGCGTCTTTTTCACCACGGAGACATTGAGACACGGGGAGAAATTAACAGGAATGGACTGGATTTACAGGATGAATATGACAAAAACTCGGCAATCCGCAATCCGCAATCCGCAATCGAAATGTCGCGCGGCGAATTTATCAAAGAATGCGAAGCGGTTTTCGTCGAACGAAAAAAGGAAGCCGACGAATTTTACAAAGAAATCATTCCCGAAAATTTGAGCAACGACGCGAAAAGCGTGATGCGCCAATCGCTTGCTGGAATGCTTTGGTCGAAGCAGTTTTATAATTATGTCGTTAAAGATTGGCTCGAAGGCGACCCGAAATTTCCGCCGCCGCCTGCGCAGAGATTAAAGGGCAGAAACTCGGATTGGAAACATCTCTACAATGATGACGTAATCTCGATGCCCGACAAGTGGGAATATCCCTGGTATGCGGCTTGGGATTTGGCGTTTCACTGCATCAGTCTGGCAATTGTTGATTCGGATTTTGCCAAGCGCCAACTCATTTTGCTCTTGCGCGAATGGTATCTGCACCCGAACGGGCAAATTCCCGCTTACGAATGGGCTTTTTCAGACGTAAATCCGCCGGTTCACGCTTGGGCTGCTCTTCGGGTTTATCAAATCGAAGCCAAGCGCAGAGGCAAAGCCGACCGCGAATTTTTAGAAAAAGTTTTTCACAAATTGCTTTTAAATTTTACGTGGTGGGTCAACCGCAAGGACGAGGAAGGCAACAATGTATTTGAAGGCGGATTTTTAGGTTTGGATAATATCGGCGTTTTCGATAGAAACATAAAACTTCCGAATGGCGGTTTTATTGAACAATCCGACGGAACTTCGTGGATGGCGATGTATTGCCTAAACATGCTGGCAATCGCTTTGGAACTCGCTAAGGAAGACGCTGTTTATGAAGATGTGGCGAGCAAATTTTTCGAGCATTTCGTTTATATTTCCGACGCGATGAACAATGTCGGCAAAGAAAACACAGAGCTTTGGAACGAGCGCGACGGATTTTATTACGACGTTCTCCATCTGGAAAACGAGCGCAATATTCCGCTTCGTGTTCGCTCGATGGTCGGGCTGATTCCGCTTTTTGCGGTCGCTACTTTGGAAGGCAAATGGCTTGACGATTTGCCGGAGTTCAAAAAACGCGCTCTTTGGTTTTTAGAAAATCGCCCGAATTTAACTGACCAAATCGCCTGTATGCAAGCGCCAGGCAGAGAAAACCGGCGGCTTTTGGCATTAGTCAATCCAGAAAGATTGAAACGCATTTTGCGGATAATGCTTTCGGAAAACGAATTTTTGTCTGATTACGGCATTCGCGCTCTTTCGCGCTATCACAAAGCAAATCCTTACACGATTGAAATAAACGGCGCGAAACACACGGTCGAATACGACCCGGCAGAATCAACCACCAGACTTTTCGGCGGAAACTCAAACTGGCGTGGTCCCGTTTGGTTTCCGGTTAATTATCTTTTAATTGAATCCCTGCAAAAATTTGATTTTTACCTCGGCGAAGATTTCCGAGTCGAATTTCCGACCGGCTCGGAAAAAATGTTGACGCTCTGGGAAGTTTCGCAGGAATTATCAAAACGTCTGTCGAACATTTTTCTGAAAGACGCGGAAGGCAGACGCGCGGTTTTCGGCAACGTGGAAAAATTTCAATCCGATGAAAACTGGCGCGACCACATTCTATTTTACGAATACTTTCACGGCGATAAAGGCTGCGGCTTAGGCGCGAGTCATCAAACTGGCTGGACGGGTTTAATAGCGAAACTTTTGCAGCAAATCGGCGAATATGCGGGTGAAGAAAGCGGCAAACACATCGAAACAAGCTAGTAAAAAACTTGACACGAATACACTTTGGCGCAAAATAAATATATGGCAGAAAAAGCGATTAATATAGACAAAGAAATTTTGGGCGGAACGCCTGTTTTCAATGGTACGCGCGTTCCCGTTAGTATTCTTTTTGATTACCTCGAAGACAATCGAATGGAAGAATTTCTCGAAAACTATCCCTCTGTTTCTAAAGAACAAGTTCTGAAAGTAATAAAATTAGCTTCTAAACTTTTTGCCGATAAAGATGTAATCAATGAAAATTTTATTAGACTAGAATTTGTCCTTAAAACTTAGGGAAAGTTTCAGCGCAGCACACGAAGTTTTAACCGTCCGCGAAATGAATTGGTTGGGAAAAAGAAACGGCGAACTGCTCGGACTCGTTACGCTCAAAGGTTTTGAAGTTTTTGTAACAATGGACAAAAATCTGCCGAAACAACAAAACCTGAATAAATTCGCCATCACGATTTTTGTTCTCGTCGGCATCAACAACAAACTCGAAACGCTGCAAGCGCTCGTTCCGCTTGTTCTCGAAGAAATCAAAAAGGGCGCGAGTTTAGGAGTAATCAAAATAGAAAACAAATAGGCGCGAGTTAAATAAAATTTTGCCATCCGAAAAAATCGAAAATAAAAACGATTTCCAAATTTTCAATTCCTGGCGTGATTATTTGCCGTATATTCTAATACTCACGGTTATCATCAGCACAATCTTTATACTGCATTTTCAAGGCAGAATCTGGTGGTGCAAATGGGACGCGCCCGTTTATCTGTGGTCAAATGATGCTTGGGGAACGCACAATTCACAGCATCTTTTTGACCCATATAGTTTCACGCACGTTCTTCACGGTCTCGGTTATTACGGCATATTGTATTTAATTTTTCGCCGCCGAATATCTTTTGCTTGGCTTCTTTTCATCGCTGTTCTCGCCGAAAGCGCATGGGAAGTTTTAGAAAACCAAAACGCCGTCATCGAACGCTATCGCGCCGCGACCATCTCGCTCGAATACTTTGGCGATTCGATTACCAATTCGGTTGGCGATGTTTTATGCTGCATCGCCGGATTTTTCATCGCTCACAAATTGGCTTTCTGGCGTTCGCTCGCATTGTTTGTGTTGACGGAAATTGTTTTGATTTTCTGGATTCACGATAGTCTTTTGATAAATATTATAATGCTGATTTATCCGATTGAAGCGATAAAAACGTGGCAGACAGGCGGTTGATTACAAAAAATTGTTAGCAAACTATGGATTGCCTTTGTGAACTTTTCGTAATCCTATGGAGGCTATTAGAGAAAAAATTGAAAAAAGAAACAAAGTTGTGAGTAATTAAAAGTTTATTTAAATATGACTAATGCAAAACTGACCTTTATTTGTTGTCTGCTAATTTATTTAGCAGCTTGCTCAAATAACTTATTAAATATTGCAAAGGAAAGTGATAATAAGTTTCAAAAATTCATAATTCCACAAGGTTATGTTGGTTGGGTAAGAATTTCATACGAAGTTCCAGATGCTTCGCCTTTACCTATTGAGGATGGAAATCTAATGTATCGGATTCCTGATACAGGTTTCTTGGAAACATCTTCAAAAAAGAAAGAAGATGTTTTAGGCTCAGCCAAATTTTTTTACAATACAGAAAATAAACTTACAGAGATAAAACCCTCATTTTGGGACGGAGGCGGAATGATATTGGGGAGCTTACACAGAAGTTCAAATCAAGCCTAATTCAGGACAAGGAAGTGGCAGTTATCTAGGATTTTTTGTTGGAACAGAGCAAGAATTTAAAGAACATGGTCTGAAAATGAAAGAAAAAATAGGACGGATTACTACCAAGCCATAGATTAATTATTCAGAATCAGTTTAAATACAGACAAACAAATGCAGCCGCTTGCCAGTAAAATCAGACCGCAGACGCTCGACGAATTTGTCGGGCAAAAACATCTTGTTGGTAAAGACAAACCGCTTCGTCTCGCTATCGAACAAGCGCACGTTTTTTCATTTGTTCTCTGGGGACCGCCGGGCGTTGGCAAAACAACTCTCGCGCGAATATATGCAAACGCAATCCACGCTGATTTTCACGAGCTTTCGGCAGTTTCCGCCGGAAAAGAAGACATTCGCAAAATCATCAAACAACCAAAAGAAGAAAATCGCCCGCGCGTTTTATTCCTCGACGAAATCCATCGCTTCAACAAAGCGCAGCAGGATTTTCTCCTGCCGTTTGTCGAATCGGGCGAGCTTGTTTTAATCGGCGCGACGACGGAAAATCCGAGCTTTGAAATTATTCCCGCGCTTCTTTCGCGCCTGCGCGTGTTTGTTTTGGAAGAGTTATCGAATGAAGAAATGGCGACAATTATTGACCGCACCGCCTTTGAATTAAATCAAGATGCAAAAGATTGGCTCATTGCGATGGCGAACGGCGACGCGCGACAGGCAATCACGATGATTGAAAACACGGCGCGGCTTTATGATGAAATCAACGTCGAAACATTAAAAAACACGCTGCAATCAAAATTCCTGCGCTACGACAAACAGGGCGAAGAGCATTACAACGTAATCAGCGCGTTTATCAAATCAATGCGTGCCAGCCAGCCCGACGCCGCGCTTTACTATCTGGCGCGAATGATTGCCGCGGGCGAAGATCCGAAATTCATCGCCCGCCGAATGGTGATTTTCGCCTCCGAAGACATCGGACTCGCCCAGCCAACCGCGCTCGTCGTCGCCAACGCCGTCTTCCGCGCCGTCGAAACCGTCGGTCTGCCCGAAGCCGGAATCAATCTCGCTCACGGCGTCGCATATCTCGCGCAATGCAAAAAAGACAAAAGCGCCTACGAAGGCTATATGTCCGCACTCGAAGACGCCCGCAAACACGGCAACCTGCCCGTTCCTTTAAATCTTCGCAATGCGCCGACAAAGCTGATGGAAGATTTGGGCTACGGCGAAGGTTATGAAAAATATACGGTGAAAGATTTGCTGCCGAAGAAATTGAAAGGTAAGAAATATCTGATTCCGAAAGAGTGAAAGGTAACAATAGCTGAAAATTTTCGTTTACTTTTTTTACTCGTAAATGTTAATTTAATTTTGTCCTGCAAGATTTGTTAACTTACCAAAATTGAGAAATCTTATAGCCTATCGTAACATCTAATCCTTAATGAAAAATAAAACTTCAAATAAGGCATTAGCGCGTAAAGAATATAAATCATCTCCTATCATCGAGGCTTTAGTCGAGGTTCATTTTTCACAAACAAAAACTGATTTTACTGTCTGGGCAAACTTTAATAACAAACTCAAAAAATCCTATCCAATTGTTGAAGAGTTATTAATTCCAAAAACAGAGTTGAGAATTGCTCAGGATAGAAAAACTGGGGAAGGAAGATTTTCTCAAGAAAAGCTGCTAAGGTTTTATAAAAAGGACAGAACGCAACTTGTTCAAGCCAGTAAAGATTTTGTTTCGGTTAATAAATTGAAACCATATTCGGGTTATGAAAAATTTATCGTGGATGCGGAAACGGTTTTAAAGAACTACATAGATTTAACTTCGCCTAAACTTATAAACCGAATCGGAATGCGCTATATCAATCAAATAATCATTCCAGAAACGAGCGTAGAATTAAGCGATTATTTTAGATATATACCGCAAATTCCTGACGAAGTTACCAAAGGTATTAGCAGCGTTTTATTAGAAATTCAATTTGCCCCTCGAAATAGTCAACATCAAGTAATGACATCTCTCCGTTCCGATGTTTCCTCCATTGAAGGAACGACAGTGTTTTTCCTAGACATTTACGATATACTACCAGTAAACAACGAGGTAAATATAAGTGTCATCTTAAACTCTTTGAACGAAGCGCACGAAAATATCGAGCGCGTATTTGAAGGTTTTATCACGGACAAAGCCAGAAAACTTTTTGGAGTGGTGAAAAATAATGACAAGTAATGCAGGCTTTAAATTCAATAACTCTTTGTCGGGAAATTCTATAGTTACCGATTTTGACACGGGACAATCAGTAACTTTAGAAGAACTAGCGCATCGAACAGCGGAAAGAGAAATTCAACGTAAAGTAATATCTCTTAATGAATCGTTAAGAGATGAAAATTGGCGGATAATAGAAAGCAAATTAGATACTTTGCTTGATGAAGAATATGACGAAGATTTTTTACCGCCAACTGATTTCGCATTCAGTAGTGTTAAAAAATTGTTATTAAGCATTAATAATTTTCTTGGTTATGAGATGTCCATACCAGCTTTTATCGTTCCTGACGGAGAAGGAGGAGTTAGAATTGAATGGAAAGTGAACAACAAACATTTACGTTTAGCTTTGTCGGAAAAGCGAATGTATCTTTATTTTGAACATAATTCAAAGTATAACGGTATTCCAGATTTTAACGCGGAGCAGTTAGTTGAAAAATTGAGGTGGTTGAATCAAAAATAAAACGAACGAATAATGCCCAAAGCCTCAATCTCTGACAATGGTATTGTCTATCGCGCTATTCGCTCAAGCGGTTGGATTGACGAAAATAACAACGTCGCTCTGGCTGCTTTTGTTTTAAGAGAAAGTGATAAGGGAGAGTTATCAATTTTATTAAAGGCTAATTGCGTTTTAAGGATTTGTTCAGCAGGCTTGAAATCTTGTTGGGGAGAAATTTTGCTGAATGTAGAAAAAGTAAAAAAGTTAAATCTTGAAATCAAACCAGCCCCATTATCTCATAGTCCTGACCATGCCGTTATCCTAAACCTACCATTACCCGAAAATTTTATCGAAGCTGAACGAATGGCAACACTTTTGGTAGATAGTGTAGAATCAGTTCATAAAAAGCCCGAGAAATACGGTCAAAAGTTGCAGCTATAAAGCAGGGAGAAACCCGCACAGGTAAATTGTATAGCTACGCTTATAATCTGTATTTACTGTTTTTCTGATATTCTTAAACCATCGCGGAAAAGTTTATGATTATTCAAAATTACGAACAAAGGGAGAAAAAATTTATAATGGCGAAAGTGTCGATTATTTATTACAGTTCGACGGGAACGACTTACGCGCTGGCGAAAGCGGTTGAGGAAGACGCAAGAGAAGCGGGCGCGGAGACAAAGCTGTTAAAAGTGAAGGAAACCGCGCCCGAAGCGGCAGATAAATTCAAACGAAGGCTGGAAGAAAAACGCCGAAGCGACGCGAGATGTGCCGGAAGCGACAACCGGCGACTTGGAATGGGCGGACGCGATAATTTTCGGGACGCCGACGCACTACGGCGGGGCGACTTCGCAGCTTCGGGCGTTTATTGATACGACGGGCGGGCTTTGGGCGCGGGGTGGCGTTGATTGATAAAATCAGGCTCGTCTTTTACAACTGTGGCGACCGCACACGGCGGACACGAAAACACGATTTTGTCGCTTAATTCGGTTTTTTATCACTGGGGAATGATTATCGTTTCGCCGGGTTATAATGACCCGATACAGTTTCAATCAGGCAACCCTTACGGCGTTTCGCACACCTCAGGTAATGGCACGATTCCACCCGATGAAACAGCGCTTTCGGCAGCACGCTTTCAAGGCAGGCGCGTTGCGGAAGTCGCGGCGCGATTTCTGAAAGGTA
>JAIVJJ010000046.1 GCA_020200095.1 Acidobacteriota bacterium
GTCTTGTTCACCGAATTGTCGCGAGAGACAGATATGTTAACGGCTTAAACGGCGAATTTCTCGACATAAAGGCGCGCTTCGGACACGGCTTTATCAATCACGAAGACCGTATAAAGACACCGATGATTCGCTACAAAAAAGGCGGGAAGTTGATTCCCACAACTTGGGATGAAGCGATTATTTTTGTTGCAAACAGATTTAAGGAAAGCGGGAACAATGTTGGCGTGGTCGCTTCAGCCAGATTGACGAATGAAGCGATTTTTACTTTGAAAAGATTTGCGACGGAAGTTGTAAATTCCGATAATTACGCCATTTCAGACGCTTACGATTTGTCGCCGTTTTTTGAAAATATAAGTGTTCCTTTGGCAACACACAAAGACATACGCCGCGCGAAAACCATTCTTTCAATCGGCGGCGAGCCAGAGGAAGAACAAACTTTTACGGCAAAACAAATTCGTCAAGCCGTGCGTAATGACGGCGCTAAATTGATTATCGTTCACCATACACCGATTCGCCTAAAAGCACAGGCAACGCAATTTATTCACGTTAATCCAAATTCCTTAGACGCATTTGCATTAGCTTTTGCCGACAAAGCCGACAATACAATTTTGAAAAAAATCGGTGCGGCGCAAACAGAAATTGACGATTTGTTAAAAACCATCGGCGAATCCGAGGGCGATTTCATTATTATGTTAGGCAGAGATTTGTCGCCGGAAGCGCAAAGTTTGATTGCGAGCGCGGCAGGAAATTTCGCTTCGGAAAACCGCCGCGTTTTACTTCATCCGCTTCCGCTTTACAACAATTCCGTTGGCGCGAACGATATGATGAGCAGCAAGAAATCTCTCACAGGCGTTGTTCAAAATTCAAAATCACTTTTAATCGGCGGAAGTCTCTCGGAAGAAAACGCTCGGGCTTTAGCAAATAAAGATTTCATCGTCGTGCAGGAAATGTTTGAAACTGCAACGACTGAGTTTGCCGATGTCGTTTTGCCCGCCGCTAGTTTCGCCGAGACGGACGGAACTTATACAAACAACACGGGATTCGTCCAAAGGGTTCGCAAAGCCATCGAGCCAATTCATCAATCGAAAGCCGATTGGATGATAACTTCGATGATTGCCAAAGAATTGGGCGTTGATTTCGGCTACAATTTTTCCGCGCCCACTGTTTTTCGTTTTATCGCCGACAGAGTTGCACCTTACGCGGGTTTGCGCTATCCGATTATAAAAGACGAATCAAACCCTGTTCAGGCGAAATACGCTCTGGCTGAAAAGCGTGATTTATCAAAACAATTTGATGTTTTACGCCAAAAAGTTGAAGCAATGCCGGACACAATCGAAAAATATACGGTTACGCCGAAAGTAGGACACAAACTCCATCGCGTAACGACGATGACCGGCAAAACGGATCAATTTCATTTGCTCGCGCACGGCAATCCGAAGCCGGAAAATTTGCTTGTTTCGCCGCTCGTGCAGTTCAATTTGGATGGAACGCCGCGCTTGGAGGCTTTAGCGCAAGTTGCAGCAGTCGGCATTGGCGATAAGATTGAAGACAAAGAAAATGTTTCGCACAAAGTAATTCCAAAATAATTAATGGGTTTTTAATTTTATAGAAGTTACGCGATTAGATAAATTATTTGGTAATGCAGAAGCCCGCACGAAGTAAGGGCGTAACCATGGCGAAAAATCACACTTACTTCGTGCGTGTTTCTGCAAGGGCGTAACAAATTTTTGATATGGAAGCTATCGCAAAAACAATCTTTCCGATTGTCGTTCTTTTTGGCGCGGCGACAATTGCCTTCGGGGTCGTGTTGATGATTGTCGCCTACACGGTTTTGGCGGAACGCAAGGTTTTGGGATGGATTCAAGGACGCATCGGACCAAATCGCGTCGGACCGTGGGGAATGATGCAACCGTTTGCAGACCTTCTGAAATTCATCTTCAAGGAAGACATTGTTCCCGACAAATCCACGAAATTTATTTATTATCTCGCACCGATTATCGCCTTGACATGCGCTCTGATGCCGATGATTGTTTATCCGTTCGGTCCGGCGATAACGACAATTGATTGGAGCTTTCTTCCTTTCGGATTGGACGAAGGCATTGAGCGTCTGCCGCTAACGATTGGGCAGATTGATGTCGGGGTTTTGTTTGTTTTGGGCATTACCTCCGTCGGCGTTTACGGTATTGCGCTAGCGGGTTGGTCGTCAAACAGCAAATATTCATTAATGGGTGGTTTGCGTTCATCGGCACAAATGATTTCTTACGAATTAGCGATGGGCGCGTCAATTATCGGCGTTGTAATGCTAGCCGGAACGCTCGACTTAAACGGAATTATCTATGCGCAAATGGCTTCGCCTTTTCGGTGGTATATTATTCCGCAATTCATTGGTTTTGTCGTATTTTTAATTGCCGCGTTCGCAGAAACAAACCGCGTTCCGTTCGATTTACCCGAAGCTGAAACTGAACTTGTCGCCGGATTTCACACGGAATATTCCGCTTTGAAATTCGCACTTTTCTTTATGGCGGAATATGTCAATATGTTCACGGTTTCCGTGATGGTCGTGACGCTCTTTCTCGGCGGCTGGTATATTCCCGGTTTAACGCACATTTTTGAAATGGGTTCGGTGGCATATGCAATTGCCAGTTTTGTCGGATTTTTATTAAAAATTTCCGCATTTTTGTTTTTGTATATCTGGATTCGCGGAACGCTGCCGCGATTTCGATTTGACCAATTGATGAATTTCGGATGGAAGTTTCTGTTGCCGGTCGCGTTGGCGAACGTGATTTTTACGATTGTTATTGTTTATTTTCTAAATAAGTAAGGGAAAGATGTTAGATACCTAAATGTTAGATGTCAGTAAAATCTAACATCTGACATCTGACATCTGACATCTACTAAAATGGTTACTGCACTTTTCTTTTTGTTCGCCGGACTCGCAATTGCCTGCGCGATTTCACTCGTCTATCACAAAAACCCGCTTTACAGCGCGGTTTCGCTGATTGGCGTACTGGTTTCGCTGGCTTGCATTTATGTAACGCTTGCTGCGCCGTTTATCGCCGCCGTGCAGGTCTTGATTTATGCGGGCGCGATTATGGTTCTAGTCGTTTTCGTGATTATGCTATTAAATCTCGAAGAAGACCGACCGCTAAATCGTTTACGCTACTTGTATGCCGTCGGCGGCGGTTTGGGTTTAATCTTACTCGCCCAGACGTTTTTTATTTTCTACGCCGTCAGTCGCGTGCCGAAGCAACCCGTTAACGTTGACGAAACCGTCGGTGAAACCTTAAATATCGGTAGAGCAATGTATACCGAATATCTTCTGCCTGTAGAAATTGTCGGAATTCTGCTGCTGATGGCAATCATCGGTGGCGTAATTTTAGTAAGAAGATTAGCGCAACCGGAACTGACTTTAGTCGTTGATAACGAATTAGCGAGACGCAACGAAGCCGAAGAAATCGGCGATTACCGAATTGGACTTTGAAATAGAAGACAGAAGTCAGAATCCAGAATAAATCGGATTTTTCTTCTGACTACTGACTACTAAAAAAATGGAACCGAGTTTAGCAAGCTATTTAGCGCTTTCAGGAATACTTTTCACGATTGGAACAGTCGGCGTAATTTTCAAACGCAACGCGATTGGAATGTTTATGTGCATTGAACTAATGCTTAACGCCGTAAATTTAACGTTCGTCGCCTTTTCGCGCTATTACGCCGACGTTACCGGACAGCTTTTCGTCTTTATGGTGATGTCGGTCGCGGCGGCGGAAGCGGCGGTCGGGCTTGGCATTATCATCGCGTTTTTCCGCAACCGCATTTCGGTTGACGTTGACGACGCGAGCATTTTGAAAAATTAATTTTGCCGGAAATAAAAGGATGATTTTTGGTTAAGTTGATTCGGCAGAAGAGAAAATAATGAGTAAAACTCTCATAATTAGTCTTGTGTTTTCGCTAGTTTCTATTTTGGCGCAAACATATCTCGCTACGCCAAATTTTACGAAAATAGCTTCTTTGGAGATATTATGCATAACTAAAATCACGAAAGAAGATATGGCTATTTTACTTAAAGACGCCGATCCGGTGCAGTTAGAACTACTTTCTAAAGATCCAGAAGGAAAGAAAAAAATTGCAGAAAATCTAAGTCAATTGTTAGCAGTTGCGTGCCAAGGCAGAAAGGAAGGAATTACGAATGCGCGGAATATCAAACGTGAACTGGAAAATATCAGGATGCTTCTGACTGCCACGATTTATGACAAGAAAATAAACAGCGGTAAAAGTCCGATGCAACCGTTCCGCAACATTACGAAAGAACAATTAGACAAATTTTGGAATAATAAAAGTCACGAAGCAGAGTTTCAAGAAACTTTCATCTCAAAATTGGCGTTGGCGAAGGAAAGCGGAAATATTTCTAAAGATAAGGAACTGACGCAGGACGAAATCAAATTAGCCAAAGACAATTACGCTAGAATCGCAATTTATGAAGCGGAAGCACAGGCAAAGGCAAGCGAGCTTGGCGAAGACTTCAAACGTGAGCTGGAGTCGCAAATTAAATTACAACAAGCGCAATTTCTTTCAGAGATTTATGCTCGAAGAGTTCTGGCTGAAAAAACCAAAGTCACTGATGAGGAAATACGGCTATACATTGCAAAACATCCCGAATTTGATACAAAAGCGCAAAAAACGAAAGCCTTGAAGATAAAGGAATACGTTAGGACAAAACTTGAGGAAGAAAAACAAAAGAAAATTCTTGATGGAATTTTAGGACGCAATCCGGTTGAAATCGAAGATTTTGAAGTTCCCAAGGTTTCCGTTAAATCAAAGCAATAATAAATATCGGCGAGATAACCGAATAAATAATTAAATTGTTTAGCAAGACAAACATTATTGAAGAATTTTAGTAATTTAAGCGATGACTGAAAACAATTTTTTAAGTCTAATAATTTTCGCCCCGCTCGTCGGCGCGGTCGTCAACTGGATAATCGGCAAAAAGCTGAAAAGCGAATTGTTCAGTGGCGCGGTCGCTTGCACAGCGGTCGGAATTTCGTGCGTCGTCGCATTTATGATTGCGTTCGGCATCGGAACGCCGCACAAAGGCGCGCTTTTCGCCGATAAAGGATTGCCGATTCTCGACCAGATTTGGACGTGGATTCAGGTCGGCGATTTTCGCGCCGATTTCGGTTTGGGAATGGACAGGCTTTCGGCGATTTACGCCTGCTTTATTACGTTCGTCGCGCTGCTGATTCATATTTTTGCGACCGGATATATGCACGGCGATAAAGGCTTTTATCGCTTTTTTGCGTATTTGAATTTGTTTATGTTCTCGATGCTGACGCTCGTTCTGGCGGATAATTTTCTGCTGATGTTCGTCGGCTGGGAAGGCGTCGGTCTTTGTTCGTATCTGCTCATCGGTTACTACATCAAACGCGACGAAGCCAGACGCGCGGCGAAGAAGGCGTTTGTGATGAACCGCATCGGCGACTGGGGCGTTTTGATGGGCGTGTTTTTGATTTTTACGCTCACGGGTTCGATTTCGTTTTATGACAAAGTTGTTGACGGTCAAACAGTAAACAGCTCGCTCGGTTTGCTCGCGCAAATGGCGGCTGACCCGTTCACTTTCGGCGCGCTTTTCGCGGGCGGTTTAACGAGCGCGGCGATTCTTTTATTCATCGGTGCTACCGGAAAATCGGCGCAAATTCCGCTTCTCACATGGCTTCCCGACGCGATGGCTGGACCGACGCCCGTGTCGGCTTTGATTCACGCGGCGACGATGGTCACGGCGGGCGTTTATCTCATCGTGCGCTGCAACGGGCTTTTTCAAAACGCGCCGACGGCAATGTTTATCGTGGCGATTATCGGCGCGGCGACGGCGATTTTTGCCGCGACAATCGGGCTGGCGCAAAACGATATTAAAAAAGTTCTCGCTTATTCGACGGTTTCGCAGCTTGGTTATATGTTTCTCGCGTGCGGTGTCGGCGCATTCGGTGCGGCAATTTTTCATGTGATGACGCACGCATTTTTCAAAGCTCTTTTATTTCTCGGTTCGGGTTCGGTCATTCACGGAATGCACCACGAACAGGATATGCGGCGAATGGGCAATTTGAAAAAGTATATGCCGATTACGTTTGCCACAATGCTGACGGGCTGGCTGGCGATTTGCGGGATACTTCCCTTTGCTGGATTTTTCTCGAAAGACGAAATTCTTTATAAAACATTCGCAGCAAACGGAATGGGCAGTTGGAATTATGTTTTGTGGGGCGTCGGTTTATTTACCGCGCTTTTGACCGCAATTTATATGACGCGCTTGATGGTAATGACATTCTGGGGCGCGGAAAGATTTCACGAAGCATTGCCGGTTGCGGAAAATCCAGACGAAGCATCTCGCGCCGAAGAAAACGCTTTTGCTTTCGGCGACGCGCACGATGCGAAAGAACCGCACGGTGATGCTCACGCTAATTCATATCACGAAGAAGACGACGCGGCGCACGACGACCACGACGATGAAGACGAACATCATCACGCAATTGCGCCGGATTTCAGACCCCACGAATCGCCCTGGACAATGACCGTTCCGTTAATCGTTTTAGCAATTCTTTCAACGGTCGGCGGTCTGGTTGGCATTCCCTACGCGCTTAGTTCTTTAGTCGGCGCGGGCGACATAAATGTTTTTGAACACACGCTGGAACCGATAATTGTTAAAGTCGGCGTTCCGCATAATGCAGCACACGGCGTTTCGGCGAGCGACGCGGGCAATCATTCGGCAAGCAGCAGATACGGTGAGACAACAAACGTTTCGCATCCGACCAACGAACACACAAACGCGCCGATTTCGACAACCGAACCGAAAGCCGATTCGCATTCGACCAATGCGGGACACGCGACAACCGAAAATGCAGCCGAACACGCTGTTCATTCACCCGAAGAATTAAATAAAGAACGACTTTTGGCTTTGCTCTCTCTAGCGTTGGCGATTGCCGGAATCGGCATCGGTTGGGTTTTATTCAAGCGAGAACCGCTCAAACAAATGCCGCGTCTGTTTGAAAACAAATGGTATCTCGACGAAATTTACAATGGCTATATCGTCAATCCGATTACGCACTTTTCAATCAAAGGCTTATGGCAAGGCTTTGATTTAGGTGTGATTGACGGCATCGTCAACGGCATCGGTCATTTTGTTACTGCGCTCGGTGGCATTGCCCGCGGCGTGCAAGTCGGATTTGTGCGTTCTTACGCGGCATTTATGTTGTTCGGCGCGTTGATCGTGATTGGGTATTTTATTTATTACGGGTTGAAGTTAATTGGATAAAACGGACTTCGGTTTTTGGTTTTTGGTCTTTGATTTTTACAAAGACCAAAGACTGAAAGCCAAAGACCAAAAAGGTCAAAATGGATTTTATTGCAGAAAATCTCTTAACAATTTTAATTTTGCTTCCCGTTTTCGGCGCATTGGCAACGCTTGGACACGGAATGTTTTGGAAGCAAGAAGGCAGCTTAAAATGGATAACGCTTGGCTTTACGCTGGTGAATTTTTTGCTGTCGCTTTTTTTGCTTTTAGATAAAGGCGCGGCTCCGGCAAGCGGATTTTTCTTTGAGAAAAACGTGCCTTGGATTCAGGCGATAAACACGAATTATCACGTCGGCGTTGACGGTCTTTCGTTGTGGCTGGTGATTTTGACGACGTTTATAATGCCCATTGCCGTTATTTCAACCTGGCACGCCGTTGAAAAACGCCACACGGCTTTTTACGTTTTTCTTTTACTACTGGAAAGCGCGATGATTGGCGTTTTCGTTTCGTTAGATTTGCTCGTTTTCTATTTGTTTTTTGAAGCATCACTCGTTCCGATGTTTTTTCTTATCGGAATTTGGGGCGGGGAAAATCGAATTTACGCGGCGGTTAAGTTTTTTATTTTTACGGCACTCGGAAGTTTGCTAATGCTGGTTGCGATAATCGCTCTTTATTATCTACATGCAACGGCAACCGGAACGGGAACATTTGACTATGTAACGCTTTTAAATTCGCTCAGAACCGGAAATCTAGTTTTCGGTGCGCAAACCGGATTGCTTTTATTCCTTGCTTTCGCGCTTGCTTTCTCGATTAAAGTCCCGCTTTTCCCGTTCCACACCTGGCTGCCTGACGCGCACACCGAAGCGCCAACGGCTGGCTCGGTAATTCTCGCCGCCGTGCTTTTGAAAATGGGAACTTACGGCTTGATGCGTTTTTGCTTCACGCTGTTTCCCGAAGCGTCGCGTGAACTTGCTTGGATATTTATAATTTTGGCAATCATCGGAATTATCTACGGCGCACTCGTCGCGATGGTTCAGCCTGACGTAAAAAGATTGGTTGCATATTCGTCCGTCGCGCATATGGGTTTTGTCATTTTGGGAATGTTTTCATTTACCGAAATGGGAATGCAGGGCGCGCTTTATCAAATGCTCAATCATGGCGTTTCGACGGGCGCACTTTTTTTGCTCGTGGGGTTTATTTATGAAAGACGGCACACGCGGGCAATTGCAGACTTTGGCGGAATCGCCAATGTAATGCCGCTCTACGCGACGATTTTTGTGATTACGACGATGTCTTCAATCGGACTTCCTTTTTTGAACGGCTTTGTTGGCGAATTTCTGATTATGCTTGGAATGTGGAATTCGCACGCTTTATCAGTCACGAACGCCGTCAATTGGAATTATGTGGCGACAATGTTTGCCGGAACGGGCGTGATTTTCGCGGCGGTTT
>JAIVJJ010000047.1 GCA_020200095.1 Acidobacteriota bacterium
CTATTTAGCAATGTCAAGATGACGCAGAGAGCAGCCTTTGTTATCCTAAAAACGATTAGAAAAACTTCTTTGATAGTTCAACGATGATACTGCTCATACAGCAAGGAGCGAGTAGTTGCTTGTGATTCAGAGAGTCGTTATTTATTTCTTTCAAACGACTCAAAGATTCTTTGAAAAATCTAGTTTACTAAATAGTAAATTTTTAACGTTATCAAGGATATTACTAAATAGTAAATATTGCAAGTACAGAAGCACGTTTTATCAGGAGGTACTTTCTGATGGGACGCGCTAAACGGGTAATGCCTAAACAACTCGGAGAAAAACTTTATCAGATTCGAGATAGTCTTGACTTAACTCTCGAAGGATTAATAGAAAGATTAAAGTGTCCTGAAATTCCACTTTATCCCGCAAGTATTTCCATGTATGAGTCGGGAAAGCGTGAGCCCCCTCTATTAGTTCTACTACGTTATGCCAGATTAGGAGGCGTAACAATGGAAATGCTTGTTGATGATAAGATTAAATTATCAATGCCTCGCTCAAAGCTAAAATAATACATAATTTGGCAACTTTTACTCTGATCCGATAGTATTCAGCCAGAAACTCACCGGGTGGCTCATTGAATACAAGTTCCAAAGACCTTTCCAATTACTGGGTTACAAAACCCCATATCAGTACTATCAGCCAGCGAGTAAAGTTTTTCCTATTTCTTCCTCGCATAACGCATTGACAGATTCTGCCTTCATGTAACAGTACAAATATCATTAATTTCTTTTACGTATAGAACTAACTCAAGAACACTTCGACAGGCAATTAGAAAATCTTCAGAATAAAATTAACGATCAAATCCAAGCGTAGACCAAAGAATTACAAGAATATATCCACGAATCATTTGAAACCCAACAGGAATATATTGACGAACGATTTAATGAGCTGTTTGACGGTATGAAAGTTAAGGAAGAAGTTGCTCATATAAAGCAAGATATAGTTCAAATCAAGGTGGCTTTGCATTTATCCTAAAATTTACCCAAATGGATCACCATACACAGTTAATTATCTTTTAGAATAGGCATATTACCCTTTTTTGTTTTAATAAACCAAATTTGATAAATTTTGTGGTTGAGGAAATTATTACTGAAATTCAAGCCTTAATAAGTTCGAGAACAGTGTAATATCAAAAAATAAATAACGGGTATATCTTACCCTTTTAATTATGCTCTATTTCAGTTTGCAGCCCAGTCGGGGTTAGACAGAATTTAAAGTACTTAGCTAGTAATGAAAGCAAGTGAGAATTTTGACAATAAAACAAGAACGCCTGCCTGAGACAAAGTGAACATTTCACTCAAATACTTTATTTTGAAAAGCAAGCATCCGAAAGGGTGAACTTTTCTCATACACTAACCCGAACAAAACCCTTATTTCTACTTTCGTCTTGTGCTACGCCTACAGCGACTTCGATATTTAATCCATTATAAAAAACAATTCATCTGTTGATAGCTTTCGCCTCCGCTTGGTGACGTTAGTTGATAAAGATGAACTATAATGCTTCTGACGAAAAAAGAAAGCTGAAAGTAAGGAAAAGTAAATTTTTTTTAAAAAGTGTGTAAGATTTTCGGCTTAAAAATCATATACCAATAAACAGACTAAATATAAGGTTTTTAATAAAGAGGTTTTAATAAGTTTAGCCTTAGTCAATTCAGATGAAAATCAATATAGCATTGATAGTAAGGAGGCACTAGATGAGTACGCTAGCATACGCAGCATTCACGACAAAACGGGATAATGCAATCCCTGGTACTAGCACTTCGCAGTCCCCGCCTGGGGTCAGCACTTACGTAGATGCGCTCGCTGCACTAGTGCCCGCTGAGGTGCTAACGCTGCATGCATTGATACTTCCCGTTACAACGAAAACCGTCGATGCAACAACACAGATTATCGCGCCAGAAACACTCTCATGGGCATTTGCTGGCATTATAGTCTTAAGTATCTTGCTTTATGTCGCACCCCGTTTGATAGAACAGAAATGGGATAATCTGGACTACATACGTTTGACTATCCCGCCACTGGCTTTCGTTGGCTGGACTATGCTACAGAGAGCAACAGCTTTTGACGCAATTTTCCCTGGCATGGCAGAGGCACCCAGGACCGTGGTTGCGTTATTTCTTGGTGTACTGTTGGGGCTGGTCGCATCAGCGCTTGCTTACAAAGCCGATCAAAAGCATATTTAGATAGTTAACCCCGTGTGCAATTTAATTTGATAACAATCGAGCCATTTGTAGCGGCTCACAAAGAGGGAAAGTACAAGACTAGCGAGAAGTTTGATTAACGTAAAACAAGAATTGCCTCCAGAAGTGGAGCTCAATTTCGATAAGCAATAGTCTTTTCTTAGATACTTCTCTGGCACGATAAATCACATGATATGTGTCTCGTAAGTTGAAGTGTATCTTTATATGAGTCTATAACTCTGGCTAAGTTATACATAACAAGTCGTTGAATCGGAGCGCGAATTCCTTAATCTTTGACGTTTGCATCCGGTCAGCTTAGGCGTTAGCAACACAAGTCAGGACACAACCAGTCAGAAGGGAGGGTCTTAAATCTGTGTTGTTGTAAATGCCTAAAAGCTTGATTTTATTCGGTGCGTTTCCGTCATTCGGGGTAATTTTTATGTCGAATTATATTTTAGCGACTCAACCGTTATGGAACGCTAAAGTGACAGGTGTTTTATTGAGAGTAGCGTTGGGATTCGGCATAATACAATTATAAGGAGATCAGACATGAATTCAAAAATTATTGACCGGGCACCCATCTATCTCGTAAACCATACTTCCAGCGACTTGATCGGTTTGACAATTGAGGAAATCGACACTGGCGGGAATCCGCTTGGGGCTGCGCCGGGAGACTTCCCCCAGCCGGCACTTCCAGTACTTTCGGCGCGGCACGGAGACAAAATCCTGCGCGTGAGCGGATATGCGCGGACGGCGAATTGGCTGGTTACTGCCGAACTGGCTAACGGCGACCTGCTCGCCTATGAAGTTTCGGCGGAAAACGCCTCCGGGTTGCGTTCAAGCTGGGGATTGGTTCCGCTCGTCAGACGCGGCGCCGACCGTTACCGCGTGATGCGGCGCCTGGATGAATCCGGAAGGGTCGTTTTCTCAATTCACGAACTTGCCGACGGCAAGTCCTGGATGGATGGCTTGCCGGACGAGAGTCTGTTCGGTCGGCTGACGATTCCGGGTACGCACGACACATGCGCGGTGCGCGGCGGCGACATGACCGTCTGTCAGAAGTTGTCACTCAAGGAACAGCTCGAAGCCGGGGTCCGCTTCATCGACATCCGCTGCCGCCACATCGAAAACGTCTTCACCATCCACCACGGGTCGGTCTACCAGGGAATGAATTTCGGCGCGGCTGTACTCAACGTGTGCCTGGCATTTCTGCTGGAAAATCCGAGCGAGTCCATCGTCATGTCGATCAAAAAGGAACACACCACGGAGAACTGTACGCGAACGTTTAAGGACACTTTCGAGTGGTATATTCGGGACTGCCGCGACAGGTGGTATCTGGGAGACACGGTCCCGAAACTCGGCGACGTGCGGGGCAAAATCGTCCTTTTCCGCCGCTTTTCAGAGAGCGTCACTGAGGACGAACGCGGCGAGACTGCAAGCGGCACGGTGCTGGGAATTGACGCTTCTCCCGGACTGTGGTCCGACAACGCAACTTTTGAAATCAACAACAGCGCGAAGCTGAAAATTCAAGACCAGTATGTCGTCAAAACCGTCTGTAACATCCCCGACAAGTGGGGTCACATCAAGGCACTGCTGGACGAAGCCGTCGGCGACGGCAGCGACCGGTGGTACATCAACTTTACAAGCGGTGTCTCGTCGGGCGCTTACCCCTATACGGTGGCGAAAGGGTCGCCGGGCTTTAAGGGCGAGAATCCGCACCTGCACGAATACCTGGACGGTAAACCGACGGGTAAGGTCGGGACAATACTTATGGACTTTCCCGAATACCCGGACGACGTTCTGATCTCACAGTTGATAGCGCTCAACAAATTCTCAAACCATACATGATTCGTACTGAATTATTGATGCTAAGATAGGGGAATAATTTTTGGGAACGAATCGCAAATAGGTCTTTGCTATGCCATGATTAAATTAGGATGTTCTTCGATTCATATCTACTCGCCGTTAGAAATAAAAGGGTATGTTTTACCCCTTTTATTTCTGTAGAATTTCAGTTCGATTTCGCGTCCGGGTAAATCCACTAATTTTTTTGGAATTACTTAATCTGACTGCCACAAGGTTTTCTGTTGAACCGGATGTTTATCTATTCGCGGACGGCTTGGGCTATTCCATGAACCACCACCAGCTTTGCCAAGTTTACGCCATCCTGCTGCCTTCAAACTTACTCCCTTTTCACTTTGCAGTGTGTAAGTAATTAGACGTTTATAGCCTAAGGCGAACGTCGCCTTTCTTGCTGCTCCAAGCAGCATTGAGGCGGCATTTTTAGTTCCGTCCGTACAAAGACGGGTTGCCTCCAGTGTTAAGCCGTCATCTCTGTGCCGCGAGACTGGTCTGCCGACCATAACGACTCCGACGACTTTCTTCCCGTCATTGACGGCAATGCCAAATTTCCACCCTTGCGGTGGGCTGTGGTGCCGGTGAAACTTTCCGACGAACGTGCAGGCTTCACTCCAAGTTATTGGCTGAGTATTGAGCATTTCTTCATCGCTTGCTAATTGGTCGCCATTTGGTAATTTTAATTTGCAAAGACCGTCCAGTTCTCTCCGTTTGAATATACCCATTCTCACGAAGCGTTTTCAGCCACAATTGAATGGTTCGTGCGGGTATACCGGTGTCTTCGGCAATCGTTTTGGTGATGCGGAATAATGTTCCCCTTTTGCGATCGGCGTGAATAATGAGATACAAATACAGCCACAGGGCGCTGCCCATCGCTTTGTAGTGCTGCGCGTTTTTGCTAACTACTAACCCGCGCCAAACGTAGCCCCACCAAAAAGCGTGCGATTTGGAGTGGTGAGGTAATTGATGTTGTTTGAGTATAGATGCTATTAATTCAGTCATATCCGGCAGAGTGGTTAACAGATGAAGGTTTTTTCATCGTAGCAATAAACCAGCATTGCAAATAGTGGGAAAATTTAGACGAAAGTGTCGGTTTTGATGTTACTTTATCCACGCGATTTTAACTTTCTTTAATATCTTTCTTTAACACTCTTTATTTAGCCTCAGTTTTAAGGGTCAAAATATTGATTATTAACGCCTTAAATAAGAAAATCCCTAATTGATAAAACGAACAAATATGTGTATCAGATACGCGGAAGTTTGCGTATCAGGCGCATAGATTTGCGTTGATTGAATAATTTCTACTTATAATTGGTTGATAAAGTTAAGAGTAACGCTGTTGCAACATTGTTGAAAAAAACTTTTTTATTCTTGAATTTTCGTCTTTGGTTATATTCCTGGGAATTTTAGAAAAATTTAATTGATAGTTTTTGCTTCAACTTGGTGCGTTAGTAAATAAAGGTAGAAATTATTCTAAAAAGTGTGTAAGATTTTGAGCCTAAAAGTCATATCTCTTTAGAGTACCAAAGTAAAAGGGGATGATTATACGAAAATGCAATTCGGATTTTGTCCGGTACGCACTTTAGATAAGTATTTACAGTTATTTAATAATTCTGCATAAATTTTATGCGGAATTAAATTCCGTATAATACAAAGTTCAGCGCTTCGCCTGTAATGAGAAAAAGCCTGTCTGTTGAATTACTGCACTATTAGTGCTAAAACGTGTGTTGACTACACAGTGATACTTAACTGCCGTAAGGAGAAATAAATGCGTATCAGGAAACAAATAAGCGATACCCCAAAGAGTGATCGAGACGACTCTCTAAAAGTCGAAGTTAAGCCACATCCTTTCGGCTTTAAGAAAAGTCCCGATAATCCACTTAACGAACGGATAGTAGAAGCCATAAATATGATGGGCGGTGTCGGAAATGACGCCGAGGCTAACTATCAAGCTACATTAGATGCCTTACGTAAGCAGTCGTCGAAAGTGGTTCCCATCGTTGCAGCGGAATATGCGGATTTGCCGAAAGACCAATATCTGGACCGCTGGTCGCTGATCCAACTTCTGGCGGAATTGAAGGCTGCCTCGTCGTTACCGATATTAGACGGCATTCTGTCCAGTCGGATTCCGCCTGAGCAGTCAAAAAATCCTCACAGCTTTACCACGGTCGGCGAAGAGATCACGATTCGAACGACTGCCGTCGAAGCCGTGACGCGGATCGCCGCCGATAAGAATAAACAGGCTCTGGAGATACTGCTCAAGCACGCACAACACAAGAACTTCTCTGTGCAGCGAGCTTCTATACAGGGCTATTTAATATACGGTGGCAAGGATGCCCGCGAAGTGCTGGTAAAAGTGTTACCGAAAAAAGATCAATTCATTCTCGACATACGCCGAGTTGATATTCGTGAAGTGCCACAGGCTGAGGGTGGCATATTCCTCGTCAGTCGGGATAGCGACGAATTGCCGCCGCCGCAATTGCCTGATAGAAGCAAAGTTAAACGGCTGCAAAATCAGTAACTGTAATGTTGCTTGCTAATATCAAGAAGCACTCAATTAAAGGAGGCTATAATGGCTACTTGTACATACACTGTCCCCAATAAGAACGCCAGTGGAGACAATTTCTACGGGGCGTTTATTTGTGACCAAGTCTACATTGATTACTTCTGGAACACCTACGGTTTTAGTGGCAACAAGAACTACTGGGACGATGGCTTCGGTTGGGATGATCCGTGCAACACCGACCAACCACTTGCTCGTACCTTCAATGCTTGCTACCTACTCACATACTCAGCTGAGGATTACTTCAACGACAGTTGGAACTCACCGATCCTCAATTGGGGGCGCCGCTATGTCCGCAACAACATTGACGACCTGCGCTCCAAGTGCGGCGATGGGAGCGCCATTGCCACTGCGTTTTCCGGTGTTTTTGTGAATGATCGCGTTGAACTATATCTGGGATTCTTCTATGCGGAATCCGTGGTGGAGCGGGCTGCGACGCTGCTCCACGAAGCGAGACATATGGGCGGCAAATCCCACAATGCAGACTTTCCCGCCGGTTCGATCTATGGTGAAGGAAACAGCGGTGCGGATTCAAGCTGGGACTACCAAGGTGCCTGGATGTATGGTGTGCTTTACCTGTGGTGGTTCTATGCGGCTGGAGCTCGAACTACCTCTGCGATGCGAGAACGTGCCCGACAGATCGGAAATCGAGATATTGATAACGCCTTTGCAAAGCATCCCGGATTCAGTATTTAGACACGGCTCTCCCTTTCAGCGAAAGCATAAGTGATGTCACTAGCAATCGGCAGTAAGTTGCCAGTTCTCGTGATGCGCGCCTAATAACATGCTGCACGTGAGGCGCAATCAGAATGCTTGTTGTCAATCGCGAGACTTGCGCCCGCGTGAACATCAGCGTTAGTCCCCGATGACCTACCAGCGGAGAGAGGCTTTTTTATTTTGTCTAAATTTTTAGTGATACTCCGCTTAGATAAGCAAAAACGATTTGACTAAGGTAAGTTCCAGAACTGTGTAATGTTAATAAAATAAATAAAGGGTATATTATTACCCTTTATTTATGCTTAATTTAAGTTCGATTCCCGGTCGGGGTTACCCATTATTGAAACACTTGTACTAGAACCTTCTTAAAAATTGCCAGTTATCTTCTTAGTCTTTCTTTTTACTTCTTGGCTTTTCATCGTCAAAAATATCCAAATATTTTTTAAAGATAAATAAACGATTTCGTTTATAGCCGGTTACTTCACCGAGGATTCCCACATCTTCAAAAGTCCGCGCCAAAGCACTGGCAGACTGATGAGTAATTTCAAGTGTTTCCGAAATGGTGTTAGGGCTCGCAATCGGCTGTGAATAGAGCGATCGTAACAACTGCTGCGCGACTCGCACACGTTTGCCCATAAGCATTATTTTCTGTTCGCATTCCTGTCTCAGCCTGATAATATCTTCAAACGTATGCTTACTGTTTTGTGCGGTTTGCGCTACCCCGACAAGAAAAAACTTCAGCCAATGTTCAATATCTCCGTTGGTGCGTACAAGCATCAGCGCATCATAGTATGCCGGTTTATTGCGTTCAAAAAAGTCTGAAAGATATAGAGTTGGTTTCGTAAGCAATCCTTTGTTCACCAGATACAATGTAATAAGCAAACGTCCGATTCTGCCGTTGCCGTCGAGGAACGGGTGAATCGTTTCAAACTGGTAATGACTGAGTGCAATTCTAATTAGATGCGGAATTGCCAGCGCCTCATTATGCCAAAACTTTTCGAGGTCAGAAAGCAGTTCCGGTAGTTCCTCATGGGATGGCGGCACGAACACTGCGTCTTTGATAGTCGCGCCGCCAATCCAATTTTGGCTCCGGCGCACTTCACCAGGATTTTTGTGTTCTCCCCGCACTCCTGAAAGTAAAATCGCATGCGTATTTTTGATGAGACGCATTGAAAGCGGCAATATCGCCAAATCTGTAATAGATTGGTTCATTGCCTTGGTATAATTTTGCACTTCCCCCCAATCATCACGGCGTTCCGGGTTGACTTCTTCTTCAGGAAGCAATGCTTCATCGAATTGAGTTGCAGTGCCTTCGATACGGCTTGAAGTCGTTGCTTCTTTATAGATATGCATTTTGATAAA
>JAIVJJ010000164.1 GCA_020200095.1 Acidobacteriota bacterium
GCCAAAAATCAATCGCCGTCTTGCCCCTCAAACCGATCAATACGGCTAACCGCGACGAGATCTATGAAATCGGGATTGCCGACTCATTGATTCTCAAACTCAGTTCAATGAAAGGATTCATTGTCCGACCTCTGAGCGCGACTCGTAAATATGCGGACATCGAGCAAGACCCGCTTGCCGCCGGACAGGAGCAAAAAGTTGATTACGTTCTCGCGTCGAATTATCAATTGGCAGGCGGAAAAATCCGCGTCACCTCACAGCTTTTTAATGTTGCCAGCGGACAGATTGAAGAAACTTATAAAAGCGAAAAAGATGCGGCAGATATCTTTGCGATGCAGGACGCAATCGCGGGCGAGGTCGGAAACATCCTGTTGGCACGATTCGTCACCACGGCAGGTAGTCCGACGGCAAAGCGCGGGACGACTAATGAGGAAGCGTATCGGCTCTATTTGCAAGGTATGTATTTAGTTGACAAAAGAAATCTGGCGGAGGCACGAAAAGCGGTTGAAAATTTTGACCAAGCTGTCCGGCTTGACCCGAACTACGCACAGGCGTGGGCGGGCAAGGCTCACGCGCACCGCGCTATTGGCAATTTTGGACGCAGCCCTAATATTCAGGAAGAGTATCAAAAATCAATAGAAGCAATAAATAAAGCGTTAGCCTTGGACGAAAATCTGGCTGACGCGCATAGCGCTTTGTGCGAAAACAAAATGCTTTACGAGTGGGATTTCGACGGAGCGGAACGGGAATGTAAGCGGGCAATCGAACTAGACCCCAATTCTTCTCTGGCACATCAGATTTATTCGCGTTACCTGTATGGTCGCGGACGTTTTGACGAAGCAATTGCCGAAATTAAGACCGCGATAGACCTTGACCCGGCATCGCTTTATAGTCAGCGACTTTATGGGAATAGTTTGTATTTTGCCCGACGCTACACGGAAGCTGTTCTGCAATTCAAACGAGTAATAGTAATGGACCCGAATTTTGGCTCCACTTACCAATGGCTTGTGACCGCATTGGAAATGAAGGGAAATTATGACGAAGCCTTTGAATGGTTTATGAAAGCTCAAGCATTACAGAAAGCAGACGAGGAAACCGTTCAGATTTTTAAGAAGGCATATCAAACATCGGGTTGGGAGGGAGTTTTGCGCGAGCAAGTCAGGCGATTCGAGGACAGCGATGCCGCTTACTTTTACGGCGCGAGTATAAACGCCAAAGTAGGAAACAAGGATAAAGCATTTGAATATCTGGAGAAATCGTATCAGCGACGCGAGTTGTGGATGAGTATGCTTAAAGTTGACCCGCGTCTGGATTCCCTGCGCGGCGACCCGCGTTTTGATGAATTGGTCAAGCGTGTTGAGTTGAAGTGAGTTTGAGTACTTTGTTTGATAATTTGAACTGGTTTGAATAGTTTATTCAGCGTCAGTACTGTCCGAATGTTGAGCGGTTGATCCTTTGTATCTAATTGGACTTGATCGAGTTAACTGCGATGGCTAGCTGCGCCAATTCGCAGGTTGGGAAGGGGGCATCGCTAGTTTGAAGATTGGGTAAAGTTCAACGCGCCCCCGCTCAAGTCTAAGCAGCCTCAACATTGAATCAATCGGCAATGCAGTAAGAAGTTGAGTCATTCCTAGTTATAGAGACTTGCATTCAAACTTGAGCGGGGGCGCGTTGAACTTACCGATACTTCAAACTAGCGATGCCCCCTTCCCAACCTGCGAATTTCTGTCTCTTGAGTGGTATCCATGATCGATTTCAATTTCTTCACAGCTTCTACCGCTGGCGGTTCCGTAGTGGAGTGACATCGTCGACGTAGGCCAACGTAACAGGTACCGACGATTACCCCTTCAGTTTCGGAAAGAAGCCTCTTTAGGAAGCACACTCAGGTGCGTCGATCGATTGCTACTGGACGCCAGAGAGATAGTAGGCGTTTGCCGCTTGTCGTCTGGAGAATGCTCATTACTCCCATGTAAGCAAAGCCAAAGAAAAACAGCGTCAGGAATGGGATGGTTCCCCACATACCCAACCGCGCGGCATAGATGATCGCGAGCAGAAAGTATACTGCA
>JAIVJJ010000287.1 GCA_020200095.1 Acidobacteriota bacterium
GCATTGGGTATCACCGATGCTTTGGATCAGGACGTAGAGTTTTTCCACGACCAGTATTTGACTTTCCCAGCAGGTTTCCAAGTTTTGGCGACTAATGCCGGGCAGACTGCTGGAAATACCACGCCGATCACCAGACCGGTGGGAACCATTGGAACTGCTGCCGCTATCGGCGGATTGAACATTGGTGCGACGTCAGGTGTTGTTGCTGGCGGATCGGCTGTACGAGTTACCGAATTAGCTCGAACCGGCTTCTGCTTGCAAAACGTCTTTACAAATCCTCTGGATAGAGAAGTTGTTCCTGAAGTTCTCAATCTGGGTGTAGCCGCTAACGGCACTACTTTTCCAAATCCATGTGGTGGCTTCGCAACGGTAAATGTTGTGCCAGCTAACCCAATAGACAACGCTGCGGACGAAACGAGAGTCTTCTTCGTCAACCAGGCTGTAGCATTTGCCAAGGTTTGTAAGATTGCCGGACCGGGCGTTGCTATCGGTACTCAATTTGTATTCCAGGTTGCCGGTACGCAGGGCGCGACCGCAGTAAATGCTGCCGCACCGGGTGGATTTAATTTTGGAGCAGTTACTCGCGGAGTTATTGTACCAGCCGGAGATCCGGCGACGGGCGGCAACTGCGTGTTTGTTCAAGGTATCGGCGGAACTGGCGATACTGCTAATTTACAAACATTCCTTAGCGGTACACGAATCGATGTCTTCGAGTTAGGCGCTGTTCAGGGAACAGGTAACGCTGCCACAACAGGTGGCGTAGCTACAAACGTAGGCACAGCGGCACCTAACGGAGCCGGCGCGCTGGTAGGTGTTAATCTGGTCACAACGCTCACCACAGGTGAAGCGATTAGAACGGCGAGAATTCGAACATCATCAACGTTCTTTACTCCAAACCCGTTTGCTCCAGTTGCTCCTAACCCGTTTTTGACGCCGCTCCTTGATAATTTATCAGGAGCTGCTGTTGTAGCGCGTGCTGGTATAACGGAAATCGAGTTCGTCAACTTTGCTTTCTCGCCGACCTTGTTGAAGGTTTGTAAGATTGCCGGAACAAACTTCCCGCTAAATACGCCGGTCACTTTTGATGTGGCTGTGGTTAGTCCGAATACAATCGGCGGCGTTCCGGGAGGAACAACTCCGATCTTCCCGTCATTCACGGTACCGGTCACCGTTAATGCAGGACCTGCCGCACAAGGCGGAAACTGCACATTTGTTGATCCGACTGTTGGAGGAACCGGCACTTTACTGGGCGGAGCGTTTGACATTGGCTCAACCGTAACGATTACGGAAAGAGGCACAGCAACTGTTACGGCGATTACATCGTCAACCAGTACAACGGTAGCAGCAGGTGCTGCAACTGGCGGCTTGAGTGTAAATCTTGGAACCAGACAAGCGACACTCTTCGGCACTGGTGGTTTGATAGCCGGTGTAAATATCGTCACCTTTACCAATAGCGGTGTTGCTAGTCCTGGTCCAGGAGATACAAAGGCACCATTTGACTTTGACGGCGACGACAGATCAGATATGTCGGTTTATCGTTCAAGCAATGGTACCTGGTATATCAATAATTCGGGAGCAACCGGAAGCAAGATGGCGTCAACGCAATTCGGCGAAGCAACGGATCAAACCGTTCCTGCTGATTATGACAACGACGGCAAAGCTGACGTAGCTGTTTTCCGACCGTCAAATGGTGGATGGTATATCCTCGGAAGTAAAGAAGGATATACGACAACTCAATTCGGCACAGCGGGTGATATGCCTGTTCCTGCTGATTTTGATGCTGACGGTAAAGCCGATGTAGCTGTCTTCCGTCCATCAACTGGAACCTGGTATCTGAATCGAAGTAGAGATGGATTTACCGGTGTTCAGTTCGGTCAAGCTGGTGATCAACCGGTTGCGGCTGATTTCGATGGCGACGGTAAAGCTGACCTGGCTGTCTTCAGACCTTCTAACGGAACTTGGTACATCAACCAATCCAGTGGAGGCGTCAGAGCAATGCAATTTGGTATCGCTACCGACAAAGCAGTTGCTGCTGACTATGACGGTGACGGTAAAGCCGACATAGCTGTCTTCCGCAACAACGGAACATGGTACGTAATGGGTTCCAAAGATGGATTCATGGGCGTTCAATTCGGAATTGGTACTGACACACCTGTGGCAGCCGATTACGATGGAGACGGAAAAGCGGACATGTCAGTTTACCGTAATGGTACCTGGCACGTATTGCAGTCGAGAGACGGTTACACAGGACTCGGATTCGGTATGAATACAGACACACCGGTTCCAGCATCCTTCGTGAGATAGGCATACAGCAAATTCAGTAAAAGCTGAATTTACTAATTGGAGAAAAGGAGCGTGAGCAATCACGCTCCTTTTCTATTGAGCAGAGAAGCAGCGGCAGCAACTGATTGAAAACCAAACAAACGACAACACCCGCGCAATTTTTCAATTTAGCTATTTATATATATTTGGTAAATAATTATGTGTTTTGACTCGCATTATCATTATCCATTTGAGCAACAAAAAAAACCGCAAGTTTTAACGCTTGCGGTTTTTGCCTTTTTATTAAATTTTTACTTTTGCCTTTTACTTTTTACCTCATTCTCCTTGCTCGTGAATTGTAATTAATTCCTTTACTTCAAAATTGCGCCAGCCGTTAGGCGTTTTTATTTTGACTTCATCGCCTTCTTCTTTGCCCATCAAACCTTGCCCGATTGGTGATACGGTTGAAATCAAACCGTTGTCCGGGTCGCTCTCCTCCGAGGTTACCAATTTATAAGTTACGTCTTCATCGCGTTCTAGATCATACAAAACTACTTTTGAACCGTAAGCGATGCTGTCAGTCGGCAGCTTTGAAGTATCTATGGACTCAACTTCGCTCAAACGCTGACGCACTTGCCGTATTCTCGCCTGCACCATAGATTGGCGTTCCATTGCGGCTTTGTATTCGGCGTTTTCACGCAGGTCGCCGAATTCTCGCGCTTTTTGAATTTCTTTCGGTAATTTAAAGTGTAGCTCTTCTTCAAGTTTATCGAGTTCGGTTTGTAATTTTTTTTTTACTGCTTCCATAAAATTTTGTCTTAAGTCTCAAATCGCAAGTATGAATTCAACTTTAATAATCGGTTTTAGATTAAGTTAAAAGCCCGTTCGAGACACTGGACTTGAAACCTTTCGGCGTGGCAAAAGAAATGCCTATATCGCGTGCCGTGCGGACAAGCTGACCGTCGGCGGCAACAGTTTTGATGTTAGCAACGGCTTCGGCAAGCGGAACTGTAATAATTGTATTCGCCTGAAGCGCGACCATTTTTCCAATTTCTCCTTCATTGAGAGCGCGAACAGCGCACGCTCCAAAACTTGTTCCGAGCATTCTATCAAAGGCGTTCGGGCTTCCGCCGCGCTGCAAATGTCCCAAAACGACGCAACGCGATTCTTTACCGGTCATTTCTTCGATTTTTTGTCTGATATAGTCTCCGATTCCGCCTAATCGAGGAGCTGACTGGCTGCTGCCGGCATCTTGGTAAAATTCTGATTTCCCAACTTCCCTCGCGCCTTCGGCAACTACTATATTTGTAAAACGAGAGCCGCTTTTTTCGCGCTTATTAATTTTCTGTATCATTGATTCGAATGAGAACGGAATTTCAGGAATTAAAATAACATCGGCGCTTCCGGCAAGTCCGGCGTGCAGAGCAATCCACCCGGTATGTCTGCCCATAACTTCCAAAATCATAACCCGGTCATGCGAAGCAGCCGTAGTGTGCAAGCGGTCAAGGGCTTCGGTGGCAATATCAAGAGCGGTCATAAATCCGAATGTTAACTCGGTCGCCGCCAAATCATTATCAATCGTTTTCGGTACGCCAACTATCGGAAAACCGCGCTTGGAAAATTCCTGCGCGATTGCCAAAGTTCCGTCGCCTCCTATTACGATAAGCGCTTCAATCTCAAGATTTTTTAAGTTCTCTAGCGCTCCATTGATTGAACCTTCAGGAAATGTTACTTTTCCGTCAACAAATTCACAAAAACTTCCGCTATTTCGCGTTCCCAAAACTGTGCCGCCGCGTGGCAGCAAACCACTGACGGCTTTTGTTGTCAACTTCATTGTTTGGGTTTCACCCAAAAGTCCCTCAAAACTGTCTTCGATGCCGATAACCTTCATACCGAATTCGCCGACAGCAGTGCGAACAACCGCACGAATGACAGCATTTAAGCCAGGCGCATCTCCGCCGCCTGTTACGACACCTATTTGTTTATACATAATAACTTATTTATTCAAGTATGAGATATTTCACTTTTGAATCAAAAACAATGAAAAAGTTTACAACAAAACTTTTTATTAGTAATTACCACTTCTGAAAAGTTATATTATTTTACAGATGCAATCAAACGGCAAAAAAGAAGTTTCTTTTTTGTGCAAAACTTATTTTATCGGAGGAAACTTATGAATAAAATCTCTCGCAGAGACGCAATTGCAGGAATTATATCGACGGGTACAATTGTTCTGGGTGTGAATGATAATGTTTTTGCGCAAACGGATAATTCTGCAAGTGCCTTCCGCGCCCAACATCAACCAAAGCCTTTGCCATTTGATGCGGCAAAATTAAAAGGGATTTCGGAAAAACTCATTAAATCGCATTGGGAAAATAACTACATCGGTTCGGTCAAAGCATTGAATACAGTTGAACAAAGACTTTCCGCAATGCTCAAAGAAAAAGATTTGCCTGCGTATCTTTACGGTGATGTGAAGCGCGAGGAACTCATTCGCACGGGTTCGGTTGTCCTGCACGAACAGTATTTCGCTAATCTTGGCGGCAACGGAAAAGCGGATGGGAAAGCCTTAGAATTGTTAAAGCAATGGTTCGGCAGTTATGAACAATGGGAATCTGAATTTAAGAAAACGGCAAATGCTCTTTCGGGCGGTTCCGGTTGGACGGTTCTTGCCTTCAATATACACACAAAAGAACTGCACAATTATTGGGCTTCCGACCACGCACATAATGCGCCGTTCAGCGTTCCGCTTCTGGTTTTAGATATGTATGAACATTCTTATCATTTGGATTACGGTGCTGGGGCAGCAAAGTATATAGACGCATTTATGCAAAATGTAAATTGGGACGAAGTTAACCGTCGCGTGGAAGCAATTCTAAAAATGAGTTTTTAATGAAAGAGGAAGATGTTGTTGACAAGAAGGTTTCTTTCAGCGAAGCCTTTCGTTTCTGGGTTAAACTCGGTTTTATCTCTTTCGGCGGACCGGCGGGACAAATTGCCATAATGCAGCGCGAACTCGTCGAAAATCGCAAATGGATTGACCAGGACGATTTTCTTCACGCATTAAATTACTGTATGTTGCTTCCCGGACCGGAGGCGCAGCAACTTGCAACTTATATCGGCTGGCGTCTCCACGGCATACGTGGCGGAATTGTCGCGGGCGCATTTTTTGTTATTCCGTCAATCTTTTTTCTGTTGATTCTTTCTTATGTTTATGCGGCATACGGAAACTTACCCCAAATTGACGCGATTCTGGATGGATTCAAAGCGGTCGTCGTTGCAATAGTAGTTGAAGCTGTTATCAAAATCGGGAAAAAGGCTTTCAAATCCAACCGCCATATTTTTATTGCGATTTTGTCTTTCGCCGCGATTTATTTTTTTCACGTCCCTTTTCCGCTTATTGTTTTTGGCGCGGCAATTATTGGTGTCTCAAGTCTCAAGTCTCAAGCTTCAACTTTCAGTTCAGATGAACAATTGAAAAATGAAAGTGTGGAAATTAAAACAAAGGACAAAGGACAAAGGACAAAGAATAAAACTTATTTTTTCAAAACAATTCTCACGTGCCTTTTTTTATGGATTGTACCTTTTGTTTTGTTGTTGTCGCTTTTCGGCTATGAAAATTTGCTGACAAAAACTTATCTTTTCTTCACACAAGCGGCTTTCGTAACATTCGGCGGCGCTTATGCTGTTTTGGCTTATGTCAATCAAGCCGTTGTTAGTGCGGGTTGGATAACCGCAGCACAATCGGTTGACGGTTTGGCTCTGGCGGAAACAACTCCGGGACCGCTGATAATGGTTTTGCAGTTTGTCGGATTTATGACCGGCTGGAACAATCCGGCTTTAGCAAATCAAACTTTAAGCGCTACCCTTTCCGCGCTTTTGGCAACTTACACGACGTTTCTGCCTTCATTTTTCTTTATCTTTTTAGGCGCGCCGTATATCGAAAAACTGCGCCATAACGCAAAATTAAACTCTGCGCTTTCCGGCGTAACGGCGGCGGTTGTCGGCGTGATTTTGAATTTAGCAATAATGTTCGGGGTAACTGTTATTTTTCCTGATTTACAAACGGATATTTTCGCGCTTGGTTTGGCAATTTTGTCTTTTGCCGCGCTTTATTTTCTGAAAGCTGATGTATTGTGGGTGGTTATTGGCGGCGGACTTTGCGGATTGGCAAAATATTTTTTGGTCGGTTGATTATAAAAACAATTTTTAATCTTTTCTAAAGATAATTTCTCTCAGAAAAAACTTGCCCGCCCACGTATTTAAATAAACAACTTTTTTATTTAAATACGTGGGCGGGCAAAAACTCTATCATTCGAAATCTTATTATTTACTTACCGTAAAACTTCCCAACAATTTTTTCGCTTCCGGTACCGCGTCAATGGCTTTCAAAACCTGCGGGTCGGTTTCAAGTAAAACTTGCTGACCAGCTTCGCTTGAATAATTAGCTGTTGCAATTTCTTCACGCAAACGCGATTTAATGTAATCAATTTGACCATTTAAGTTTTCTGCCGACAACCCGTTTTCTTTATCTTTGAGGACAAAGGCGCGAAATGCTTCGAGCAATTTATCATTTATTTGGAAATCATTTGCTTGAACCCTCGAATTATAATTTTGTTTATCAATCTTGTAAGATTCAAAACTTTTTATTTGTCCGGCTACAAGTTGACGAACAAAGAAAAACGCCGCTTCGTTGATGCGGTAACGCAGAGGCGTAAAACTTAAAGCCGGAGCCTTCAAATCAGGTTCGATACCGCGTCCACCGTTATACACTCTGCCGCCTGCGGTTTTGACCGGAATTCCGATAGGTTTCGGTTTCGTATCAGGCGTCGGCGATGCTTTGTCTTCATCGTTTTCCGAGTGCTGAGTATAATAATCGTAAATCGAGCCGCTCGAATAATCTCGCTGAAGCGATCGACCGTAAGGCGTGTAGTATCTCGCCGTAGTCAGGGTTAAGCCCGTTCCGAAAGGAAGCGGAAAAACTCTCTGCACTAAACCTTTTCCAAAACTATCCGTCCCTACTACAACGCCGCGTCCATAATCTTGAATCGCGCCCGCCACAATTTCAGAAGCCGAAGCTGAACCGCCGTTTATCATTACGACGAGCGGTAAATCCTGCGTTTTATCTCCAACAGCGCGAAGTTCCCGCGATTGCGTATCGCGCGAACGACCTTTTACTGAAACAACCGTTTGACCGCGCGGAACAAAACGGCTGACAACTTCGATAGCCTGCGGCAAAAGACCGCCCGGATTATTGCGAAGGTCTAAAATTAGACTTTTCATTCCCTGCTTTTTCAATTCACTGATAGCTTCGTCAAGTTCCTGAGCGGTGGTTTCTTGAAATCCACCGTTTAATCCGACATATCCCGCACCGTCACGAAGCATAAAATAATTGCGAATTGAAGGAAGCGGAACACCGCCGCGCACAATGTTAAATTCGAGCGGTTTATCAACTCCGGCACGACCTATTTTTATATTGACAGTAGTTCCGCGCTCGCCGCGCACGTTTTTGGAAACCTCGGCGCTCGTATAATCTTTTGCGTCTTTGCCTTCAATTTCCAAAAATCTATCGCCGTAACGAAGTCCGGCTTTATCGGCGGGCGTATTCGGAATAATTGATTGCACGTAAACACCGTCACGGTGCTGCAAAATCGAAACGCCGATACCGTAAAATTGTGATTGCTGGTCTTCGTAAAGTTTGCGAAATTCGCCGCGCGTAAAGAATGCCGAATGCGGGTCGAGCGTCCAGAGCATACTTTGAATCGAGCTTTCCGAGATTTTCTCGTGGTCTATTTTTCCGGCGTAATTTCGATCAATTACCTCAAGCGCTTCTCGGTAATCGGCAACTGTTTTTTCAGGAGTTAAAGAACCGTCCGCCAAAGATTGAATTGGTAATCTTCCAAAAACACCGCCAAACACGGCACCCAAAATAACTAAAATAATAGCAATCAGCCCAAATTTTTTGCTCATCATAAAATCTCCAAACGCTTAAAACTATATCACATCTTTGAAGTCAAAAGTCAGGTTTCAGTTGTCAGTGTTTAAGAACAATATACACCCGTTGTCTTTCATTTCGTAAAACTCGAAATGTGTAAAAAGGCTGTGCAATAGAAAATAAAAATTCAGCAAGTGTTAATTCTGCGCAAAACATTTACAATTCGATTTTTACATTTTACTATTTTAAGGTAATTTTTTACTCGAAACTGATGAATTCAACTCTTTCCATAATCATTCCCGCTTTTGACGAACAAGCGCGGCTCGGCGAAACAATCAAGAAAATTCTCAACTTTGTCCAAAGAGAAAATTTAGCCACAAATCGCGGCAAAGGTTATGCGGTTAGAAAAGGTTTGCTTGCCTCGACGGGTGACATTGCGATATTCAGCGACGCCGACCTTTCGACGCCGATTGAAGAACTTCCGAAACTTGTCGAACCGATTCGGCGCGGCAAATTTGACGTTACATTCGGCTCACGCGCTCTCGATAGAAGTTTAATCGGAACGCGGCAGACGCGGCGACGCGAGCAGGGCGGAAAGGTATTTAATCTAATAGTGCGAATTATCACAGGTCTGCCTTTTTGGGATACACAATGCGGCTTTAAGGCATTTAATATGCGGAAATTTCGTCCACTTTTAGACGTAATGACCGTTGAACGATTCGGTTTCGATGTTGAATTTTTGTATGTGGCAAATTATCGCGGGCTGCGTTTGAAAGAAATTCCCGTCCGCTGGAATCACTGTGACGGAACAAAAGTCAGCGTTTTACGCGATAGCGTGCGAATGTTTTCAGAGGTCAGGCAAATTCGCAAAAATGCAAAAAAAGGAATTTATGATAAACAAAATCAACCTTTGTAATATAATAAAATCAAAAGAGGTATTTTCGTTATGCAAACAATTTATCAAATAAACGCCGATGATTTAGACCAAAATCTTTTGGAAAGTATAAAAGCATTATTTAAAAACAAAGAAATTGAAATTGTAGTTTCCGAGCGCGACGAGACGGCTTATCTTCTTCGCTCGCCCGCGAATCGCGAACTTCTTTTACGCACGATTAAAGACGTGGAGGAAAACCGAAATGTTATTATACCAAATCAAGAGCAGTTCCAATGAGATTAGTTTCCTTTCACCAAACGGCTTTTGAGCAATACAATGAGTGGGCAAAGAGGGACAAAAAACTTTTTGAGCGCCTGCATAGGTTGATTGTTGAAGCTGCTAAGAATCCTTTTGACGGTGTTGGAAAGCCTGAGCCATTGAAAGCCGATTTGAAGGGTTATTGGTCGCGGAGAATAAATAATGAACACCGCCTCGTATATAAAGTTACGGAAGAGCAAATAATTATTATCGCTTGTAAATATCATTATTAGAAATGACTACAAAACTAAATGTCAACATTGACCACGTAGCAACTATCAGAGAGGCTCGCAAAACAATCGAGCCAAGTATTATCACGGCGGCGGTCATTTGTGAACAAGCCGGAGCGCACGGTATTACCGTTCACATTCGCCAAGACCGGCGCCACATTCAAGACAAAGACATATCTCTTTTGCGAGAAGTTGTAACAACCTACCTTAATGTAGAAATGGCAGCTAATGAAGAAATGTTAAACATAGCCGTTGATACAAAACCCGATGCCGTTTCGCTCGTACCTGAAAACCCAAACGAAATTACTACCGAAGGTGGTTTAGATGTTCTTGGAAATTTGGAAAATGTCCGTATGGCAGTTAATCGGCTGCGTGAAACCGGAATTTTTGCCAGCATTTTTATTGACCCGGACGAAAAGCAAATCGAAGCGGCACACAAAATCGGAGCGCAGCAAGTCGAGCTTTGCACAGCCGAATACGCAGAATTTACTTTAGGTGCAAAATCTTCGCACGGAGAAGGTTTTGAGCGCGCCAATCAGGAATTAAGCAGAATCAAAAGAGCTGCGAATTTTGCCAAATCGCTTGGTTTAATCGCTGCTGCCGGACACGGATTAACTTATCGAAATGTCGGCGCGCTCGCTGCAATTCCCGAAATCACAGAATTCAATATCGGGCATAACATTATATCGCGTTCAATTTTTGTCGGTTTGAATAAAGCGGTTAAAGAGATGATTGAAGCAGTACGGAACGGGTCAAAAAACTGAGATGTTAAGCTAAATTTTCCGAATCATTTAAATCTTTTAATCTACCGCTTGCCTTTTTGTTGATTTTCAAATGCTTTAGGCTAATAAAATTAACCTCGATTTCATCAATGACGCCCAGATTCTTTTCCTAATAACACTCCGCGAAATCAACGCCGTCAATATAAGTGACTGATTTCCAAACGAAATGGCGCAACTCCCATTCGCACGATACTTTTTTCCTGCGTAAAAAGTTCTACTGAAAGTTCGGACGCGGTGAATCCAAATTGATTTGAAACGGAAACAATCTTTTTGGCGTTTTGGTAGCTGCAAGAAATCCAAATGTACATATCACCTGTCGGACGCGGGTAGCCGTAATAACCAACTGCGTAACGATTTTCTCACTCGCGCAATTTCTTCCGGCGTTCCCTGAGCGACAACTTTACCGCCGCCTTCGCCGCCTTCGGGACCTAAATCAATCACGTAATCAGCTGATTTTATCACATCCAAATTGTGTTCAATGACGATAACTGTGTTGCCCGTATCAACCAATTTTTGCAAAACATCCAATAATTTATGCACGTCGGCGAAATGCAAACCTGTCGTCGGCTCGTCTAAAATATAAATCGTTTTTCCAGTCGCACGTTTCGACAATTCTTTGGCGAGTTTGATACGCTGCGCTTCGCCACCACTTAAAGTTGTTGAAGATTGACCAATTTTGATGTAGCCGAGACCGACATCAAGAAGCGTTTGCAATTTTTGTTTGATTTGCGGAATGTTTTCCAGAATCGGCAAAGCGTCTTCGATGGTCGAGTTGAGCAAATCTGCAATTGACAAACCTTTGTATTTGACCGAAAGCGTTTCGCGGTTGTAACGAGCGCCGCGGCAAATGTCACAAAGCACGTAGACATCGGGCAAAAAATTCATTTCGATGCGCTTCATTCCGTCGCCTTCGCACGCTTCGCAGCGTCCGCCTTTGACATTAAAGGAAAAGCGTCCGGCTTTGTAACCGCGCTCGCGCGATTCGGGTAGCATCGCGTAAAGTTCTCGAATTGGCGTAAAAAGCCCTGTATAAGTCGCCGGATTCGAGCGCGGCGTTCTGCCAATCGGCGATTGGTCAATCTCAATTATTTTGTCAACAAATTTCAATCCTTCAATTGAATCGTGTTCGAGGGCTTCGATTGAAGATTTATTGATAAAACGTGCGAGCGCCGGATAAAGAATATCGTCCACGAGCGTTGATTTTCCCGAACCGGAAACGCCGGTAACAACCGTTAAAACACCGAGCGGAAATGTTACGTCAATGTTTTTAAGATTATGAGCGCGCGCGCCTTTTACTTTTATGTTTTTGCCATTCGGCAAGCGGCGCACATCCGGCACTTCAATTTTTAGTTCACCCGAAAGATATTTTCCGGTTAATGAATTTTCGCTTTTTTCAATATCTTGCGGCGTTCCGGTTGCTACGACTTCCCCACCATGAGTTCCGGCGAGCGGTCCTAAATCAATCACGTAATCGGCTTTTTCAATCGTTTCTTCATCGTGTTCGACAACCAGAACCGTATTTCCCAAATCTCTCAATTCGTGCAGAGTTTCGATAAGTTTTTGATTGTCGCGCGGGTGCAGTCCGATGGAAGGTTCGTCTAGAACATACAAAACGCCGCGCAACTGTGAGCCGATTTGTGTCGCCAGTCTTATTCTTTGACCTTCGCCGCCCGATAAAGTTTGGGAAGCGCGGTCAAGTGTTAAATAACCGAGTCCAACCTGTTTCAAAAATCTTAGTCGCTCTCTAATTTCCTTTAAAACAAGACCGGCAATTTTTTCTTCGCGTTCGTTCAAAACAATCGCCTCAAATTTTTTGACCGCTTCTTCAATCGGCAAGCTGACGTAATCGTCAATTCCGAATTTGCCGACTTTCACCGCCAGACTTTCCGGCTGCAAGCGTTTTCCGTGGCATTCCGGGCAAGGCGCAGGCGAAACCAATTCTTCAAGCGCCTCGCGCACTTTTTCCGACGGCGGATTTTCCATCCGCTCGCGCATCGCGCGAACCGCGCCTTTCCAATCCGATTCGTATTTGTATCCACCTTGTTGAAAAGTCAAACGCCGTTTTGTTCCGTTCCAAAACGAATCTTTAATTTCTTCCGGCAAATCAGCAAAACGCATCTCCATTAAATTTAATGTTTCTTCTTTTTTACTTTCGCCTTTCGCCTTTCGCCTTTCGCCTTTATCTCCCGGTTCGCCTAATTTATCTTCGCCAGTAAATTTTTCGATAATTGCCTTCAGTGCTGATTGTAAAAATTTCGCACCTGTTTTATCCGCGTCGTTCAAAAATTTTAATTTATTAAAATTCTGGCTATGGTCTGGTAAAATTTTGTTCGCATCAATTTGCATCACCGTTCCCAAACCCTGACATTTTTTGCACGCGCCGTAAGCCGAATTAAACGAAAACGAGCGCGGCTCTAATTGCGCGATGTTTATTCCGCAATTGACGCACGCCATTTTTTCTGAATAAAGTTTTTCTTCTCCGTCAACGATTGAAACCAGCACCGCGCCGTCAGTTAAATGCAGCGCGGTTTTCGCCGATTCGGTCAATCGTTCCTTAATTCCTTCTTTGATTAAAAGCCGGTCAACAACGACTTCGATGACGTGATTTTTTCGCTTGTCGAGTTTTATTTCTTCATCTAAAGCGCGAAGTTCGCCGTCAATACGTGCTCTGATAAATCCGTCTTTGTGCAGTTTTTCGAGTTCCTTTTTAAATTCGCCTTTGCGCCCGCGCACAATCGGCGCAAGAATCATCACCCTTTCACCTTCGGGCAAATTCAAAATGTTGGCAACAATTTGTTCGACCGATTGCTTTGAAATCGGCGCGCCGCAATGATGACAATGGGGCTGACCCACTGAAGAAAACAGAAGGCGCAAATAATCGTAGATTTCCGTTACCGTTCCGACCGTTGAACGCGGTGAACGTGAAACGGTTTTTTGCTCAATCGAAATTGCCGGACTCAAACCTTCGACAGAATCAACATCCGGTTTCTCTAATTGGTCTAAAAATTGTCGTGCGTAAGCCGAAAGTGATTCGACATAACGGCGCTGACCTTCGGCGTAAATCGTGTCAAACGCGAGTGAGGATTTTCCCGAACCGCTCAAACCCGTGATAACCGTAAAAGTATCACGCGGAATTTCGATGTTGATATTTTTCAAATTGTGCTGACGCGCGCCGCGCACCGTGATGTGTTTTATGCTCATCTTGTTTTACAGATAAAAATTTTGTCTATTAAAGAAACAATTATTTTACCAATTTAAATGAGCAAATCAAAGCAACGGGAGAAATCAGATTTATAGCTCAAATGAACTAAAAATAATTCTGCCTAAATTTTTATGCCGAATTACAATTTGAACCTGTCAGAGAAAAGAACTTAAGAATCAACCTGATTTTATTGACTTTCAACTGAAAAAGGCTTATAAAAAATTCCGTCTAAGAAAATTACAATTCGGTAGAATACAAAGTTAGCCGCTTCTTGAAAAGAGATTCAAATTGCGACATATTTGAAAACGAAAACAAAGACGCTCCGCGTTTTCCCAAAGTTGTGCGAAGGCAAACCGCTTTCCCTACCGGATGACGACGCGGCTAACAAGTCAATGAACGTGAGGGCGAAACAGCGACTTTGTTATCGAAGGTTTTTGGTTTATGCGGAGTTGTGTGGTGGCGGTTTCGCCCCACGTTATCTCCGCCGTTCGATGGCTTCGCTGAAAATATGAAACTCACTTTCCAAACAGTTTTATGCGGAATGTTCGTATTTCTTAGTGTTGCTTTTGTTGCCGCGCAGGAAATAGAAAATTTGCCGTCACGCCAACCAAGTGAATTTGTAGACGCGAGACCGCAATATTGCTGGAGAAATGGTTTGACGCTTGAAAACATCACGCAGTCCACGCCTGCCAACGAAACAATTATTGTGATTGCTCGTCTTGGCGATAGAGACTCTAAACCGAATCTGAGCAAACGGCGGTTGCAAAATGTTCGCACATATTGGACGCAGTATTTAGGCGAGCAAATTAGGCGCGACCGGAAAACTGTTATTCTAGCCGAAGGCGAACCGACAAGCGGTTTTGGTCAAATTGAGTTTTATGTTCGCGGGAAACTTGTTGAACTCGTCAAAGTTTCGCCAAATTCCGACTTTAACGCTGCTGATTGTTATGGCGGAATAGACGGCGAGCTGCCTTGTGCGGAAGATTGGCAAAAGTTATTTTATCCTTGTAGAGACCGTGTTGAGAAACAGAAACAAAATCGGAAAGTCGTGCCGAAGAAAAAGAGGTCTCGTCAATAAACGCGCCATCGAACAAGTTATTGGACGTGAGCGGCAAACAGCGGCTTTCTTATCACGTTGTCTCTTTACTTTTAGCTTGCGTGTAGCCGGTTTGCCGCCACGTCAACGCCGCCGTTCGATGCTTTCTTAATTTAAAAGGTGAATCTCTATGCGTATCAATTTTATTCGTATAAATCGGTTCGTAACTTTAGCTGCATTGTGCCTGTTTAGCGTGCAATTAGCTTTAGCGCAAAACCCAACCGCGCCGTCGGCACAACAAATCGCGGCGAAAGTTGACGAGTATTTGAACGCCGCCGTTAAATATAACCATTTCAGCGGCTCGGTTCTGATGGCACGGGACGGGCAGCCCGTCATCAGCAAAGGTTACGGAATGGCGAACTATGAATTGAACGTGCCGAACACGCCGCAGACCGTCTTTCGTATCGGGTCAATCACGAAGCAATTTACTGCAATGACGATAATGATGCTGCAAGAGCGCGGCAAGTTAAATGTCAATGACCCGATTTGCAAATATCTGGAAAACTGCCCAGCAGCATGGCAGCCCGTCACCATTCGCCATCTGCTGACGAACACTTCCGGTATTCCGAGTTACACGGACTTACCCGACTTTAAAAAGATTGCCGTCCAGCCATCCACTCGCGCCGAATTAGTAGATCTATTTCGTGACAAGCCGCTCGAATTTACGCCGGGCGAAAAATTCGCTTACAGCAACTCCGGTTACTACTTGCTCGGCTTAATAATCGAAAAAGCATCTGGTAAGCCGTACGCCGAATTCCTGCGTGACAATATTTTCGTCCCGCTCGGAATGAAGAATTCGGGTTACGACGATTCCCATACTCTTCTCCCGAATCGAGCAAACGGCTATAAGTGGGAGGGAAAATCGTTCATCAATGCACGTTATATGGATATGGCAACTCCATACTCGGCGGGCGCGCTTTATTCGACAACCGAAGATTTACTGCTTTGGGATAAGGCTCTTTACACAGAGAAACTCGTTTCGCGTAAGTCTCTTGATGAGATGTTCACACTATTTAAGGAAGTGGTGCGGGACGGCTGGGGAGGGTACGCTTACGCATACGGCTGGATTATCGGTAAGCAGTCTGGCAGGCAAGTGTCGAGACACGACGGCGGCATCAACGGTTTTTCAACTGACATCATCCGCTTCCCCTCTGAGCGCGTGACGGTCATTGTTTTGAGCAATAATCAAACCGTGATTCCATATAAGCTCGCCAATGATTTATCCGCTATAGCTTTCGGTGCGCCATACAAACTGCCCGTGCTGCCTGTATCGGAAGTGTTGGCGGCAACCATCGCGCAAAAAGGCATCGCGCCTGCTTTGCAGCAATACCGTGAACTCAAGCGCACCCGACCTGATAACTATGACTTTAGCGAACCTGTGCTTGACAGATTAGGCTATGATTTGCTCAGAAGCCAAAAGGTAAAAGAGGCAATCGAAATTTTCAAGTTGAACGTCGAGATGTTTCCGCAAGCATTTAATGTCTATGACAGTTTAGGCGAAGCCTATATGGTAAACGGCGACAAAGAACTCGCCATAAAAAACTACGAAAAGGCACTGGAGTTGAATCCGCAAAACACAAACAGCGTCAATATGTTGAAGAAGCTGCGCGGGAGCAACTGAATTTGAAATTGCGTGATTATAATAATGCCGCATCGAACAATTCAATGGACGTGAGGGCAAAACACGGACGCAGTTTTTTTGCCAGCTTGCTCGGTGTTTTGCCCCACGTCATATCAGCCGTTCGCTTCCTCTCGGTTTCAGGCGACGATGTGGTAAAATTGCGTTGATTGTTTGAGGAATTTTTATGCTAACGGAAACTATTACATTACAAGTCGAATCTGACGTTGCTCGCTTTTACAACGATGCGCCGCAAACCGACAAACAAAAACTGCAAGCCCTTTTTGGAAGCTGGCTGAAACAATACGCTGAAGCCGATGTTGATTCTTTGAAACGAACAATGGACGAAATGAGTCGCAACGCCCAAAACAGAGGTTTAACGCCGGAAATTCTAGAGTCGCTTTTAGCTGATGAGTAGCGAACTATTGCGCGGTGTCTTTGATAATAACGTGCTTGTCAGCGCAGCCTTATTAGCTGGCGTTCCGCGTCAAGCCATTGACAAACTTCTCGATAACGGCACGGTTTTGGTTTCTGTTCCGGTGTTGTTAGAATTAGCCGAAGTCTTAAACCGCGAAAAGTTTGATAAATATGTAACGCACTACGAGCGAATGCGTTTTATGGTCAGTTTCTTGAAAGTCGCCGAAATGGTTGAAATCAGCGAAACCATTACAGTTTGCCGCGACCCAAAAGACGACAAATTGCTAGAGTTGGCAGTTGACGGCAACGCTGATTTTCTTGTTACAGGCGACAAGGATTTATTGGTTTTAAATCCGTTTCGCGGAGTAGAAATAATTACGCCACGAGAGTTTTTGGACAAAACTTTGTGAAAATAACGGCGGCAGCGAACAATTCAATGGACGTGAGGGCGCGGGCAGCGATTTTGTTTGTTAGCTTGTCTTTTTACCCTGAGCTTGCGTGCGGCTGGTTTCGCCCCAGGTCATCTCAATCGATTCGGCATTTCCTTGTGATATTATAGTTCTCAAAAATTAAGGGGAAAAGATAAATGCAAAAGCAAGAACGAATCGAAAAGCTAGCCAAAGATACTTTTCGCCGTGCCGTGCGCGAGAGTGTCGCTTGCATTTTTGTCTTGATTGCTTCCGCCTATTTTCTGCAACACGCGCCAATCAGCAGCGCAAAATACTACGGTTATTTACTTACTTTGGTGTCAACTGGCTTCATTCTCGGCGTAGTTTGGGCTTTTACAATTAGTCGTCGCTTGGCGCAAAGGCATTCTGCAACAGATACAGTTTTTTGGCGTGAAGCGTATGAAACACAAGCCAAGTTGTTGCGCTTTGTTCCGTTATGGTATGTTGCGCCGCTGACGACAGGAACGATTTTAGTGATTGCGCCAACGTCGGCAACCGAATTTACGATTTTTCTGTGGAAGCTGGCAGTTGTCGGAGTAGTTTTCGCGGGGGTTACATACTTAAACAAAATGGCGGCAGAAGGACTTGAAGCAGAAGCAAAAGAGATGTTTAGTTAGAGACACGCCCAACAATTCAATGGACGTGAGGGCGAAACAGCGACTTTCTTATCACTGTCGTCCGTTAAATTTCAGATTGTCGCTGGTGGTTTCGCCCCACGTCAACTCCGCCGTTCGACGGCTTCGCTTTGTTTCGTGAATATGCTTATTGTATGTGGCGACAAATTGCAACAATAATTTGTGAACGACATCAAATTTCTTATGATACTTTACAACGCGTACGGCAAGGCGAAAACATTATCTTTTTCGTTGATGACCGCTTTGTAATAAAAATCTTTTTACCGCTTCGAGATGGCTTCGCACGAGAAAAAGCCGCGCTTGAATTTGCAGACGGCAAATTTGGGATAGATGTTCCAAAGATTATACACATAGGTGAAATCGAAGGCGCGTCATATATCGTGATGACGCAACTTGTCGGTGTTCCCGCAAAAGATGTCTGGGCAAGCGTGGAAACGCGCGAACGAACCGAAATTATTTCACGTCTTGGCACTGCTCTAAAGAGTTTACATTTGTACTCCGCTCCGGTGTCCGAAACGGCGTTGAATCGTGATTGGCAAAAATTTATTGAGCGACAAGCACAACGGAGCGTTGAGCGACAGCGAGATTGCGGCGCAAACCCTGAATGGCTAGAAAGTCTTCCCAATTATATTGCCGCAAGACTTGAGTTGTTGACGGAAGACAAACTTGTAATGCTTCACGGCGATGTGCATTTTGGAAATATGCTTTTGTCGCAGCAGAGCGGACGTTGGCAAATTTCAGGTTTGTTCGACTTCGGCGATTCGATGTGCGGTTTTCACGAATACGATTTTGTTGCGCCCGGAGTTCTGATGGTTCAAGGCAACCGCGAATTGCAAAGAGTTCTATTGTCTGCTTACGGCTATCGAGACACGCAGCTTGGCTCAAACTTACGCGCCCGCTTGATGTTGCTTACTGTTTTGTATGAGTGTAGCGACTTACGAAAATATGCTTTGCGTCTCAAGCCAGAAGCTATTAATTTAACACTTGACGAACTGGAGCGGACAATTTGGACGTTTGTGTAAAAACAGTAACACTGTTTATCCAAGCCGCCGTCGAACGGTTGAGATTGTATGTTGACAGAAGATTGTCAAAGCCACAAACTTTGGCAACAAAAGGGCGACGGTGAAGACGAGATTGAGATATGACCAAACAAAAGAGTCAGCACGTCAGATACGCTC
>JAIVJJ010000417.1:0-2065 GCA_020200095.1 Acidobacteriota bacterium
TTTTCGACAAAAGTTTTATCAATTCTTCGTTTGCCGCGCCGTCAACCGGCGGCGAAGCAATACGAACTTTCAGCATTCCGTCGTGTTCAGCGACAATTTCGCTTTTCGAGGCTCGCGGCACAACGCGCACGTTAAAAATTATTGAACCGTTTTTTTCGGAAAATTGAATCATTTTCTTAGCGTTCTTTGTGCCTTTGCGGGAAATTTCTTATGAAACAAAAACACGCAGAACTATTGATTGCAAAAATCCAAGCAGAAGCAAAACGAGCATCGCTGAAATATCAAACATTCCAATCGGCGGAATCAAGCGTTGAACGGGAATTAAAACCGGGTCGGTTACGCGGCGCACAAAACCGAAAAACGTATTTCTCGTGAAAACAAACCACGACGAAACAAAGCGTATAAAAATAAATAAAATATAAATGCTAATCAAAGCGTAAAGCACAAAACCGATTATCCAGTTAACATTTCCCGTTGCAATTCCTTGCGCCAAACCGTCAACGATAAAAAATGTGTTCTGGATAATCTGCAATAAAAAATAACCCAAAATAATTGAAATAAAAATCGTAACCAGCGGCGCATATCGAGTATTAATCCGAAAACTTGCTAAAAGACTGGCCGCCGGAAAAACAAAACGGTCGGTCGCCTTTTTCAAGTTATAAGAAAATCTGCCGACTGTGCCGAACGGATTCGGGTCAGAGAAGTTAAAAATTAAACGCAAAATCAAAGCCGCGACAAACGCCAGCATTACGAAAATAACGATTGATTGAATTATTGGATAAACTGTAAAAAGCATAATTTCTTAAGTCTAATGTCCAAAGTCTAAAGTCCAAAGTCAAAACCACAGTTTTGGACATTAGACTTTGGGCTGACGCTCTCCAAAAATTGCCGTTCCGATGCGCACGAGCGTTGCGCCTTCTTCAACGGCAACTTCAAAATCGTGGCTCATTCCCATTGAAAGCTCACCGTTCGGTAAAATTTCATCCCGAATCTCGCGCAGCCTTTGAAAAAAAGGGCGCACTTTTTCCGCATCTTCAAAAAAAGGCGGAATTATCATTAAACCTTTAAATTTCAAACATTCACAAGTTTGTAAAAACTTAATCAAATACGGCAAATCTTTTTCCGAAACGCCTGATTTTGTCGCTTCATTTGCCAAATCAACTTGTGCCAGAACAGATAAATTTTCCCGCTCTTCTTCAATACATATACGTTCTAATTTTATGGCAAGTTCAACCGAATCAAGCGTCTGAATGCAATCAAAAAGTTTCACGGCTTTTCGCGCTTTGTTCGATTGCAGATGCCCGATAAGATGCCATTCTACCGTTTCGCGCCCGATTTCTAAAATTTTACTTTCAGCTTCTTGAACTTTATTTTCGCCAAAAACACTCGCGCCTGCTTCTACTGCCGACCGCAAAATTTCAGTCGGATGCGTTTTGCTAACGGCGATGAGTTTTATTTCATTTGGATTTCTGCTGACCTTTTTTGCCGCTCGTTCAATATTTCGACGAACTTCAGCCAAATTCTCGCGCAAGTAATTATTCGGTTTTGCCTGCATCAATTCAAATATACCAAACTTTCAGGCTAAAAAGACAAACAACTAACCACCGGCAACTGACAACCAGAAACTATTTCTTGAACCTTTGAGCAGGAATTCGTATTATTTGCTTAACCTTTTAATACAATTTAATACAATCGAATTAAAACAGCCTTTTGAAACACATCGTAAAGCGAAAATTCAATCAGTAGGTTTTGGAGTTAATAAATAATAAAAATGAAACATTTAAAGTTACTGTATTTTTTCTTCTTTTTCTGTATCAATATAACATCGGCTTTTGCTTGTTTATGTTCTGGAACGCCGACAGTAGCCGAAGAGTTAAAAGGAGCTACTGCAATCTTTTCTGGAAAATATATTAGCGCTGAATACAGAAAGGGAATTGTTAATGAGTTTAGGCGGGTGCAAGAAGAGATAGATGGAAAAAAGGTTGAATACGAAGTTTTGGTTTTAAAATTTCAAGTTGAAAAATGGTGGAAAGGCAATCTTTCTAATGAAGTAATTCTTGTAACC
>JAIVJJ010000417.1:2157-3661 GCA_020200095.1 Acidobacteriota bacterium
TTAATTTATGCTTATGGTAGTGCAGAAGAACTTGGAACAGATGCCTGCACAAGAACAAAAAGTTTGAGAAAAGCAAAAGAAGATTTGAAAGAGTTAGGAAAAGGAAAAAAGCCTGTCATAGAGCTCGACTAAAACAGGCTTTTTTAGTTTATAACCTTAAAATTAAAAATTAAAAAATTTTCTTTTTGTCTAAATTTTTCGATAACTTTAATAGTTCCTATTAAACCAATTAAAACTAATGCGTTCTTGAACTTCTCGAATTAAATTCGTATCATCTCATTTACCTTTTGCGCGGACGTGGCGGAACTGGTAGACGCGCAGGTCTCAGAAGCCTGTGGGAGCAATCTCGTGGAAGTTCGATTCTTCTCGTCCGCATTCTTTTTTCCTCAGCAATTCATTTTTGACGCCGCAATTATGGAATTATGAAATCGAAGGAATTTCTTAATTATTTTCAAAATAAGCAACAAAGTATCTTAAACTCGATTCGTGAAATTGTCGAAATCGAATCCCCTTCGCGCGACTTTGCGGGAAGCCTACAAGTTGTCGGTTTTCTCGAAGCGGAAGCGCGAAAAACCGCGAATGATTTTATAATAAAGAGAATTTCTGCCGAAAGTTACGGCGAACATTTTTTACTTCACGCTTTTCAATCGAACGAAAAACCGATTCTACTTCTCGGACACACCGACACGGTTCACCCACGCAATTCAAAAGAGAAAAATCCAACCCGAATTGAGAATAATAAATTTTACGGCTGCGGCATTTTCGATATGAAAGCAAATTGTGTTTTGATGCTGGAAATCCTACGCGCTTTTTCGGAATTGAATTTAAAGCCAAACAGACCAATCACGATTTTGCTTTCCTGCGATGAAGAAATCGGCAGTTCAACGGGAAGAGAATTGGTTGAAGAAGAAGCAAGACGCGCAGAATTTTGCCTTGTTTGTGAGCCTTCGGCAAACGGGAAAGTCAAAACCGGACGAAAGGGGACAGCAGGTTACACGCTCAAAACTCAAGGTGTTCCAGCGCACGCCGGACTTGAACCGGAAAAGGGCGCGAGCGCAATTTTGGAAATTTCACGGCAAATTGAAAGACTTCATTCATTTAACAACATTGAAATCGGAACAACCGTTAATGTTTGTTTGGTAAAGGGAGGAACGGCTTCAAATGTGATTCCCGAAAATGCCGAATGCACGATTGATGTGCGTTTCGCTTCAATATCGGAAGCCAAAAGAATTGAAAACAAAATTAGAAGTTTGAAATCCTTTGACGAAAAAGTTTCACTCGAAGTTTCGGGAGCGATAAATCGTCCGCCGCTTGAACGCACTGAAAATGTCGTGAAACTTTACGAAAGGGCAAAACAAATTGCCGCCAGTTTTGATTATGAACTCGGCGAAACTAAGGTTGGCGGCGCGTCGGACGGGAATTTTGTCGGCGCGCTGGGTGTTCCTGTTTTAGATGGGTTGGGAGTTGCGGGAAACGGAGCGCATACGCTTGAAGAGTATATTTT
>JAIVJJ010000288.1 GCA_020200095.1 Acidobacteriota bacterium
CCGACAAGCACCGCCAATTCCGCGCGAAGTCGTAACGACCCACGGGCAAGTTTTGATTCCTGCCGAAGAAATTTCCAATGGGCAAAACGTCTTGGGCGTCCGCCGCGAATCGCCCGAATAATACAATCTCCTACACCAGTAATTTTCCGTCCGAACCGCTCGTTGGCAACGTTCCGACGAGCAGCGCGATTGTTTGGACGGGCGTCAGCGTAATTATGCTGCTCGCCGGAATCGGCTGGATGGTTTGGTATTATGCGCAGCGCGAAATGGAAATCGTTACCGAGGATGTTCCTCACAATGATCCTTTAGTCGGCGGCAAATTAACTCCTTCTCAAAGAGCGACCGTTAAATACTTTCTCGTCGTTACGCTCTTATTTCTGCTGCAAATCGTGATGGGAATTATCACGGCGCATTACGGCGTCGAAGGCGGCGGATTTTACGGTATTCCGCTTGCGGATTATTTGCCGTATGTTGTTTCGCGCACGTGGCACACGCAGCTCGGAATTTTCTGGATTGCGACTGCGTGGATGGCTTCGGGTTTGTTTATCGGTCCGATTATTTGCGGTTTCGAGCCGAAAATGCAGAAACTCGGCGTTGACGTTCTTTTTGGCGCACTTTTGATAGTCGTTCTCGGTTCAATGGCAGGTCAATGGATGTCGGTAATGCACTTACTTCCCGGCGACTTGTGGTTTTGGTTTGGTCATCAAGGTTATGAATACGTTGATTTAGGCAGAGTTTGGCAGGCGGCATTATTTATCGGTTTACTTTTATGGCTATTTCTGGTTGCGAGAAGCGCAGTTCCCGCGCTCAAACAAAAAGATACTCCGAAATCGCTGGTAACTCTTTATTTATTAACGACGGCGGGCATCGCGCTTTTTTACAGTCCCGGACTTTTCTGGGGAATGCGCTCGCATATTTCGGTCGTCGAATATTGGCGATGGTGGGTAGTACATCTCTGGGTTGAAGGATTTTTTGAAGTTTTCGCAACTGTTGTTATTGCGTTTTTGTTTGCTAAGTTGCGCGTGATTCGCCCAGAGCGCGCGGCGCAGGCATCGCTTTTGTCAGGCGCGATTTATTTAAGCGGCGGAATCATCGGAACCCTGCATCATCTTTATTTTTCTGGAACGCCGACTATCGCGCTTGCATTCGGCTCAGTTTTTAGCGCTTTAGAAATTGTTCCGCTATTATTGGTTGGACACGAAGCCGTCGAAAATATTCGCCGTTTAAAGTGCGACCGTGGCTTCAGCAATATAAATGGGTTGTATATTTCTTCGTCGCTGTCGCATTCTGGAATATGGTCGGCGCCGGTATTTTCGGCTTTATGATAAATCCGCCGATAGGGCTTTATTATATGCAGGGCTTGAATACTACAGCGGTTCACGCGCATGGGGCGCTTTACGGCGTTTATGGAACGCTTGGTCTGGGCTTAATGCTGTTTTGCTTACGGGCAATGAAACCGGAACTTAAATGGAAGGAAAAACCGATTTGGTTTGCGTTCTGGGCAATCAATATCGGAATGTTGCTTGAAATAGTTTTGAGTCTTTTGCCAATCGGTTTGATGCAAACTTATCAATCGGTAAACGTTGGCTACTGGTCGGCGCGAAGTCCCGAATTTATGCAGACAGACGTAATGCAGTTTTTCCGCTGGATGCGAATGGTGGGCGACACAATTTTTGCTGTGGGGGCAGTCGTGTTCTGCTATTTCGCGCTCGATGTGATGCGACAGCGTCCAGACTTAAAGACTAAAACCATTCCCGCAATAGCCGAAGCCTCTTAAGACATTAGCCACTAACAGACGCGAAAGGACACGAAAAATAAAAATAGCTTTTGTTCGTACTTTTTCGTGTTTGTTAGTGGCTAAATTTCTTATAGTTTATAATAAAGAAATGATTTTTAGAGTCTTACAAATCGCCGTTCCATTCATCTGGTTTGGCTTAATCGGCGGCATTTCGTTTATGGAAGCGCCGCTCAAGTTTCAAGCCCCGAATATAACGATTCCGCTCGGGCTTGGTATGGGCGTATTGTTTTCCAAACACTTAATAAAAGCGAAATTGTGCTGGCAATTTTAATGTTAATTTCCTTTGGGAAAATTAAACCAAAAGGGAATTTTGCGATTATTTTATTTGCAATAATCGCGCTTTTACTGTTTTTGGAGACCGTTTGGCTCTTGCCTGTTTTGGACGCGCGGGCTATTGAAGTCATTAACGGAAGGGCTGCACCATTTTCAAATATGCATTTTATTTATATCGCTTTTGATGCAGTTAAATTCGTTTTGCTGTTTGCTCTTGGAATAAGCATTGCAAAAAATTATTTGAAATTTGAATAAGGAATGAAAGATATTGAAAACCGCGCCGACATTGACGAATTAATGAATCGGTTTTACGGAAAGGCTTTAACGGACGAAATAATCGGCTATATTTTCGACGCCGCTGAACTCGACATCGAAAAACATTTGCCGATTATTGGAGATTTTTGGGAAACCATTCTTTTCGGTACGGGCAATTACCAAAAATACGGGAGAAATCCGTTGCAGATTCATGGCGAACTACATTTAAAGACTCCTTTGTTGTCGAAACATTTCCGCCATTGGTTGAAACTTTTCACCGAAACAGTTGACGAAACCTACGCGGGCGAACGTGCCGAATTTGCGAAACTACGCGCCGATGCAGTTGCCAATCGAATGTTGAATTTCGTAAGCGGCATTCCGTCGTTAGAATTTCAAAAACAAGAATAGAACGCGGATTTGGCGGATTAAGCAGATTTTCAGGGATTTATTTTTTTGATTTATCCGTATTAACCCGCCAAATCCGCATCATCCGCGTTCTATTTCTTTTTAAATTTCTTCAACTCTTTATATATTCGCGCAAAACTTCCAGATCGTCGAGAATAATTTTCCCGTGCTGGATTTTTACCAAATTTTTCGCAGCAAATTTGCGAATCACACGAATAGTCGTTTCCGTTCTCAGCCCCCGCCATTTCCGCAATGTCCTGCCGACGAAGTGAAATTTTTAATTCCTTATTTTCTGTATTGTTGCTTTTTTCCGCTAAAAGAAGCAGGACTTTGCCAATTCGATGTTCGGGAGAAGAAGAAGCGAGGTTCTGAATAGTTGCCGTTTTTTCGCGCAGCATCTCGCACATCCAACTGATAACGGCAAACGAAAACTCGTTCGATTCTTTAAGAAGCTGCAAAAAATCGGGGCGATGAAGAAGAAGAAGTTTGCTTTCGGTGATAGCAATTGCCGTTGCCGGATGGCTCACCATCAAATACAGGCGGAACGGCAAACATCTCGCCCTTCTGAAAAATGCTGATAATAACTTCTTTGCCCAGTTCGAGAAAATGAACCATTTTGACTTTTCCCGAAATGATAAGGGGAAGAAAAATTGCTGCTTCGCCTTCCGCAAAAATTTAACGACGTGATTTCTACTTTAGTTTAGGTGGGGTTATTTTGATTTTTATATACCTCAACCCACCGCTCTTTTTAATTCACGAAAACTTTTACTACCTTTTTTGTCATTTTTATCGTTCAAAACGTTTTTCAATTCATATATTTTCATCAAGGCTTCAACTGGCGAAAGATTGTCAGAATCAATTTCCGCCAGCCTCTTTTCAACCTCCGATAAATCAAATTTTTCGTTTTGTAAATTTGTTAAAACCGAATTTTCCTTTTCGTATTCTTTCAAAAGTTCTTCCGCTCGATGCGTGACCGGTTTCGGCAATCCTGCGAGTTTAGCCGCATAAACGCCGTAACTTCTTAAAGCCGTCCCTTTTGCCATTTTGTATTTGAAAACCAGCTTGTCTTTTGTATCCTCGATAAGAAAATAAAAATTTTCCAAACGCGGCAAGACTTCTTCGAGTTCGGCAAGCTCGTGATAATGCGTGGCGAAAAGCGTGCGTGTTTTTAATTTCGGATGATTATGAATGAATTCTAAAACCGCACGCGCAACAGCTAAACCGTCGTAAGTCGAAGTTCCGCGCCCGAGTTCGTCCATTAAAATCAAACTTTGCGGGGTAGCATGATGCAGAATTTCGGCGGTTTCAATCATTTCTGTCATAAAAGTTGATTCACCGCTGCCGATGCGGTCATATAACCCAACGCGCGTGAAAATCCTGTCACAAATTCCGATAACGGCTTCGTCTGCTGGGACAAAACTTCCGATTTGTGCGAGCAAAACTATTAGAGCGATTTGACGAAGATAAGTTGATTTGCCCGAAGCGTTCGGTCCTGTTATCAAAGCGATTTGTGGTGCGCCGTTTCCACCGAGCGCGGCGTCATTGGCAACAAATTCGATATTTTGTTCACCTAAAATTTTTTCAATTACGGCATGGCGCCCGTTTTTTATACGAAAGAGGGAAGTTTCGTTTATTGCCGGACGCGCATAATTAAATTCTTCCGCAACGTCTGCCAATGAACAAATTGCGTCGAGATAAGCAATTGTTGAAGCTGCTAACAAAATTTTCGGACGATTTTTCCCAACTTCCAAACAAATTTGCCGGAACAGATTATTTTCGAGTTCAGCAATTCTTTCTTGAGCGTGAATAACCAAAGATTCGTGTTCCTTTAGCTCTAATGTGATAAATCTTTCGGACGGAACGAGAGTTTGCTTGCGTGTATAATCGGACGGAACGAGATGCAGATTCGGTTTGGTAACTTCGATATAATAACCGAAAACCTTATTGAAACCGACGCGCAAACTTTTGATTCCTGTTCTTTCGCGCTCGCGTTTCTCCATTTCTGCCAGAAATTCTTTTCCGTCTCTTAGCGTCGCGCGAAGTTTGTCGAGTTCTTGGGAAAAACCTTCGTTGATGATTCCGACTTGCTCTATATATCGGGAGGGAAGTTGTTCGGAAATGCCGGATTTTATTAGCTCTGATGTCTCTGAGCAATCAGGAAGATGTGCCAAAATTTGCCCAAAACGAACCGTATCTTTTCGTAAGATTTGCTTGATTTGCGGAATCAATTCCAAACTGTTGCCAAAAGCGCGAAGCTCATAAGCTGAAAGAAAGTTTGCTTTGGCGCGGCTGGAAAGTCTTTCCAAATCTTTTATCTTTGATAAAATCTCCTGAGTGTTACGGCGCTCGGCATCATTTTCCTTGAACCAAGCGAGATGTTCTTGACGGCGAAAAATCTCCGTTACGTCAAGCAAAGGTTGACGTAACCATTTGCGTAAGAGTCTGCCGCCCATTGCCGTTTTCGTGCGATCAATAACCGACAGAAGGCTTGCGCCGGAAGCGCTTTCAAAAATTTCTAAACTCCGCAGTGTTCGGCAGTCAAGCAACATAAACGAAGTAAAATCATAGCTTGTCAGACGCGCTAATTGTTCTGCCGTGCCATTTTGCGTTTGATTTAAATAGGAAATTAACGCTCCCGCCGAGCGAACTGCTAAATCCGAATTTTCAATTCCGAATGCTTTTAAAGTGCTGGCGTTAAAATGTTTGAGAAGCGTTTTTCTCGCCGTTTGATAATCAAAATTTTCGGCATCGAGTTTTGTAACAAAATGAGGCAAATCCTGATTGCTGAATTCTTTTTGTGTTTCTGCCAAAATTATTTCGGCGGGCGCCAATCGCTGCAATTCGTTGAGTGCGTCTTTGTTGTCGATTTCTGTTGTTGCAAAATCGCCTGTCGTTATGTCGGCGTATGCGATTCCGGCGCGACTGCCGTTGCTATAAAAAGAAACAAGATAATTATTTGTTTTGCTGTTTAAAAGTTGCGGCTCAATAACGGTTCCAGCGGTAACGATACGAACAACGTCTCGCTGAATCAATTTTTTGCCGTCTTTCCCTTTAATCGGCGTAGTGGAAGTTTGCTCACAGATGGCAACCCGATGACCACGTGAGATAAGCGTAGCGAGATGTTTTTCGAGAACGAAATGCGGAACTCCGGCAAGTGGAACGCGCGTGTCTTTGCCCATCGAACGTGAGGTTAAAACAATGTCAAGTTCACGCGCTAGAAGACGAGCATCCTCATCAAAGGCTTCGTAAAAATCACCCAGCCGAAAAAGCAAAATCGAATCCTTGTGCTTGGCTTTTATTTCAAGGTATTGTCGCCTGATCGGGGTTTCGTTTTCCATAAAATTTAAAGGGATTTACAGGTTGTATAGGATTCGGAAAAATTGTCTATCCTGTTCCCCTGTTAAATCTCTTTATTTTAACAGAAAATCTTTGATAATTTCACCAATGTTTCTAACGTTTTGATAAACCCGCTTAATTTGAGGAAAAGTTAAAATCGTAATAACAGATTCTATCTCCTGAAATTCAAAAGTCAAAGATTTCCGTGCGCGATTTAGATCCTTTTCAGTCGAAAGAACAAGATAAGGTTTTGTTCTTTGAGCTTGATAGGCGCGTTTGAGTTTAGCTAAAGCAGAATCTAGATTGCCTTTGCTCTGCACTTCAAAAATATGCGAAACGCGCGGGCTTTGTTCTCTTTCACGCCAGATAACATCGTAAAATTCAAACTCAGTTTCGGCGTAAAAACCTAAACTCTCGCCTATTTCTACAAGCATTTGCTGAATGTTTATGTGAGAAAGCGTTTTTGATTTGTTTTTTGTTAATGTAAAACCCGAAGTTTCTGCCTCGACCGCCTCATTTCCTTTTTTCGTTATTGACCAGACGCCGCGTTGACGAATAATAAAATCATTTTCTTCAAGGGTTTTACCGGCTTTTTGAATCGCTTTTCGCCAATTCTTACTTGCGCCGTTTTTTATTGCAATAATTTCAACGGTGGTTATTTGCGGAAAATAATCTAACAATCGTTCATACAAAAAACGGAGATTGTCGGTTCCGCCCGTTGCTACGAGTTCTTGTAAAATCGGAATTTCAATTGATGAAGCATTTGGCAGAGTCATTTTTAGAAAAAATTAAAAAATTAAACCTTTTCAAATTTGGTAAAATTCTTATTTTGAATGTCGCATTTTAAGGCGTTTAAAGTTTCAGTCAATTTCAACTCCAAAATATTGATAATTTTTCTTCTTTTAAAATTTTCATTGCCGAAAAATAAATCAACCTTTCCGATCTGAACGAAAACTTTAGGTTTATAATCAGTTAAAAATTCGTAGCGCATTGCAACAGGTGCAGCATAACACTGACCGATTTTTTCGATAATTCGCGTTAAACCATTATAAAATTTCAAGGGTCTTAAATCATTGTGCAGAATTTCGCCTTGTGGGAAAATCCAAAGTGTTCTATTTGAGGTTTCGACTAAAATTTCTGCCGCGTAATTAATGCTTTTGATAGCTGCGCGCGGGTTTTCCCGAACAACCGAAAATGCCCCTAACCGTCGAAAGAGAAACAATTTTTTTAAATGTTTTTCTTCCATCATCACGAAACCGTCGAGTTTTGCTATTCGGGAAATTTCAAATGCGATAAGTCCGTCCCACCAGCTCGAATGATTGGCATAAATTATAAGGGGGATTTTTTTGTCCCTCTTTTGTAAAACGTCTAAACCAGAAACATTTAACGAGTGAAATTGTCTTTTGAACAAATTGCGATTATAAACGGCAAAAATTTTTTCAAACCACACGGCTTTTTGAGCTTTTAACATATTTGCGAACGACACGACGATTAATACCGCAAGTAATTTCATAAGAAATAGTTTGAAGTTTCTTCGCCAAATCTGACGCCTTTATTTCTAAATTGTTTTGTTTCCCGATTAAAATTACTTCATCATTTACTTTAACATTTGGAACCTCAGAAACATCTAGAATTGTCCAATCCATCGAAATTCTTCCAACAACCGGAACAAAGCAGTTTTTGATTATTGCTTGTCCGCAATTGGAAAGAGAACGATTATAACCGTCTTGGTAACCAATCGGAATGGTAGCGATGATTGAATCTTTTGGCGTGGTATATGTTCGACCATAACCTAAGGTTTCGCCTTTCGGAACTTTTTTTAAATAAGCAATTCGTGTATGCAAAGACATTACAGGTTTTAATTTAGGATTTTCTATATTTTTTGGCAAAATGTCGTCAACCAAACCATACAAAATTCCGCCGATGCGAACCAAATTCCGGCGCGAATTTTTATGTGCGACTGCTCCTGGCGAATTAGCCAAATCCCTGTATTTTGGGTTAAATCCATTTTGTTCAAAAATCTGAACAGCAGTATCGAATCGCTCAATTTGTCCAAAAGTAAAATGATTTTCTTGCAAATTGTCAGCAACAGCAAAATGCGTCATTAAGCCTTCGATATTCAAGTTTTTGAATATTTTGAAAGATTGTGCAAATTCCTTGACTTCATCAAATCGAACTCCAATTCTGCCCATTCCTGTATCAATCTTTATGTGAACATCGGTTGAAATACCCATTTCTTCTGCTGCTTGATTAAATTTTTGGGCAGTATCCAACTGGTAAATTACCGGTGTTAAATCGTTTTCAAGTAAAAGATTTTCCTGTCCAGACCAGAAGCTGCCTAAACACAAAATCCGAGTTTTAATGCCGTTTTCCCGTAACTCCAAACCTTCTTCCGGCAAAGCGACGCCAAACCATTCGACACCTTCGGCTTCAAGTGTTTTCGCGCAAAACACCGCGCCGTGTCCGTAAGCGTCGGCTTTGACTATTGCCATATACTCAAGATTTTCGCCAACAAATTTTTTTACTGAATGAAAATTAAAGATCAAATTGTCAAGATTTATTTCCGTCCAAGTAGGACGACTTGCACTTATTTCGGGCATTTCAGGCATTGATAAATAAAATGAAGTTTTAAAGTAAACCCGAAAGAGCTCGGATAATTTTCGGGCGAGTATCGGATGGCTTAATAACTTCGTCAATAAATCCACGCTCAGCCGCAATATACGGATTAGCAAATTTATCTTCAAACTCCGCAACTTTTTCGCGCCGGTACATCTCATCTTTTCCCGCGATTTCTTTTCGATAAAGAACTCCTACAGCGCCTTCTGCACCCATTACGGCAATCTCCGCTGTTGGGTACGCAAAATTTATATCTGTTCTTATGTGCTTTGATGCCATTACGCAATACGCGCCGCCGTAAGCCTTCCGCGTGATAACGGTTATCTTTGGAACAGTCGCTTCCGCGAAAGCATATAAAAGTTTCGCGCCGTGCTTGATAATGCCTAAATGTTCTTGATTTACTCCTGGGAGAAAGCCGGGAACATCTTCAAATGTAATAAGCGGGATGTTAAAACAATCGCAAAAACGAACAAACCTCGCGCCTTTTATCGAAGCATCAATATCTAAAACTCCAGCCAAGAATGACGGTTGATTAGCAATAATGCCGACCGAAAATCCACTAAAACGAGCGAAACCAATAACCATATTCGGGGCATAATGTTCTTGAACTTCAAAAAAATAATTACTGTCGGCAACAGTATGAATAATATCTCGTATGTCATATGGCTGCGTGGAGACTTCAGGAACAATAGAATTAAGTTTTTCGTCAGCACGATTTGAGGCATCGTCTGTCGCTACAAACGGCGGATTTTCCATATTGTTTGAGGGAATAAACGATAAAAGCTCCCTAGTTAAACGTAAACAATGTTGGTCATCGTCGGCGGCAAAGTGCGCGACACCGCTTTTCTGATTGTGGGTCATTGCACCACCTAATTCATCTTTTGTTACAGTTTCGTGTGTTACTGTTTTAATCACATCGGGACCGGTGATGAACATATAAGACGTATCTTTAACCATTATATTAAAGTCAGTAATGGCTGGACTATAAACCGCGCCTCCGGCGCAAGGTCCCATAATACAACTGATTTGCGGAATGACACCGCTTGCCAGAGTGTTTCGCAAAAAGATATCGGCATATCCTCCGAGAGATAACACACCCTCTTGAATTCGTGCGCCGCCGGAATCATTTAATCCGATAACCGGCGCACCCGTCTTCATTGCGAAATCCATTACTTTACAAATTTTTTGCGCATGGGTTTCCGATAGAGAACCGCCAAAAATCGTAAAATCTTGCGCAAAAACAAAAACCTCACGTCCTTCGATTAAACCATGTCCTGTTACAACTCCATCCCCGAGATATTTTTGTTCTTCAAGCCCGAAATCAGTTGAACGATGGACAACAAATTTATCAAACTCCTCAAATGAATTTTCGTCCAGCAAAAACTCGATCCGTTCTCGGGCGGTCATTTTTCCCGATGAGCGTTGTTTTTTTAGACGTTCAGTCCCGCCGCCTTGCTCAGCTAAAAAAGATTTTTCCTTTAAAAGTTCGAGTTTGTTCATAGATTTTTGTTCGGGTTTCATAAATCAAAGTTTAGCCAGTTTACCGTGTTTTGCAAACTTTAATCGGTGGTAGAGATATGCTCACAGAAAATAGTGAAAAATTATAAATTTGAAATTTCCATCTCAACTTGAGGTAAGATTTTTCTTCTTAAATGTGTAACCAACGTCTCTGCTTGACGTAATTCACTACTTGTTTGAATCAGATTTTGACGGATTTGTGAAAAGAGAGTTTGCAGGCTACCGCGTTCGGCTTCTAAAGTGCGCCGGCGACCTTCGCGCATTTCGTCCGTTTTCGTCGTGCCGATAAAGGTAACATTACGGTCAATGCTTTCCGGCTTTATTTCCTGCTCGATTTGCGCTAGACGGGTTTTTATCGAGGCTTCTTTTTCCGCTAGCTCGATTTGAAATTTTTGCAAAATTTCCAGTCTTTGTTCCGCACGGTTTAGAATCTCATAACCGAAAAGAAGTTTTTGTTGTTTCTCGTTTAGTTGGTTTCCTTTATTCAAAGCAAATTGCTCGAGTAAATCCTTTATTCGTTTATTAAAAGTTTGCAGAGATTTTGAGATTTTTGTTATTTCGACAGAGATGTTTTCAATTGAACTCGTATTTGTCTTAATGGCAGGTTGGTTATCTTGAGCAAGAGCAGACATCGTGAATATTGACAAGAAAATTAAGCTGAAAAGTATATTTATCTTCATATTTCATTCTTCCTTTTTGAAAATTTAATCGCCACACTTTTATACAACATTCGGTTCGATTGTTCTAAACAAAATTCAAATTAATAATAAAAATTATACGACTAAACGTTTTCTAATGCTTCGCAAAGCCCACTCGACAAAAACAATCGAAACGAGCAAGACATAAATGGTTTCGTAAATATGACGCGAAGAAAAATTTCCATTTAAACAAGCTCTCGTCAAATCGATAACAGCGGTTGTTGGGATAATGTAAGCAATAATTTGTAACCAAGATGGAAGAAGTTCAACCGGAAACCATGCACCACAAAGGAAAATTGTTGAAAAGAAAAAAGCAAAAAATATGTTGAAGTTATCAATATCAAAAACGCGTGCCGTTATTGCTAATGCCAAACCGCCAAGATAAAGACAACCTATGACGAGCGGTAATATTGCCAATGGGGTAAAATATGAAGTCGCCGAACCAAAAACAACTACTAATGGCAATATAAAAAGACAATCGATTACGCCTTTGGTAACCGCCCAGAGAATTTCGCCGAAAGCGAGCGATTCCGCGGTCACAGGCGTTGCCAAAATCGCGTCGTACGTTGATTGATAAACCATCCGAAAATATGCCCCGTAGGTCATCTCAAAAACGGTTCGCATCAAAACTGTGAATGTCAAAACACCCGCGCCGACAAAAGAAAGATAACTTAAACCGCCGACTTGCGAAGTTATTAAAGCGCCGACTCCAAAGCCAAAAGCGAAAAATGTAAAAATCGGTTCGATGACCGGCGCGATAAGTTCCGTTTTCCAGAGCCGCAGATAGACGCGAAAATTTCTACGCCAAACGGCGAAAGCTCCAAAACATTGTTTTCTAATTGCGGGGGCAAATTTATATTACAATAAAAATTTCGCAGATTACCTTCAGGTTCGTGAAAACGAAAAACATTAAAGCCGCGATCAAGCCAGTAAAATTCGTAACTAACAGTTCCGCGTCTGATAACACCTAAATGTTCGTGTTTTATTTCTTTTTCAAATTTGCCAACGAATTTTAATAAATTATGGTTTGTTTCAATTAATTCAGCTTTCCAACTTTTATGAATCTTTCCGTCAATTTTTCGAGAATTTATTGTTACGATTTTATTTGAATCAAGTATTGGCATTAAGAATTAACAGTTCCGATAAATTGTGTCAAAGCTGTATTAAATTGTTCGGGTTGTTCTAAATTAGAATAGTGACCGGCGTCTTCTATCAAAACGAGATTCGAATTTAAAATTTTTTGATGCATTTTTTCAGCAACTGAAAGATTGATTATTTTATCTTCCTTTCCGAAGATTAAAATTGTCGGCAGGGAAACACTGTCTAAGACATTCGAATTATCTTTGCGCTGCGCCATTCCGCGAAGTGCAGCAACGGCTGCTTTTGCATTAACTTCGGCGAATGATTTTTCCAATTCGATCATTAAAACTTGATTGTTTGTTTTTGTGTTGTTGGAAGTAAGATCTGGTAACATTGCTTCAATAAGAATTTGCGCTCCGCTTTTCTCAATTTTTTCGATTAAATCAAAACGGGCTTTGCGTTTATCGTCCGAATCAGCAGCAAAGCTTGTATCACATAAAATCAGCGCGGCAAATTTTTCAGGAAAAAGTTTAAACAACTCGAACAAAACATAACCGCCCATTGAAAGCCCGCCGATTATAGCTCGTTCTATTTTCAAGGCTTCGAGCAATTCAGCAACGTCTTTCGCCATATCTTCCATGGAATTTATATCGGAGAAATTATGGCTTTCTCCAAACCCACGTAAATCGGGCAAAATAACGCGACAATTTTTTGTTATTAATGCTTTTATTTGAGGTTGCCACATTTTTCGGGAAAGTGGAAAAGCGTGAAGTAAAACAATTGGTTTTCCAGTTCCATGTTCTTCAAAAGTTAGTTTCATTTTTGATTCCTGATTTACAGCTTCTAACTTCGGACAACTAAAACCGAACAATGAGCGTGTTGGACAACAGTATTAGAAACTGACCCGAGTAAAAGTCTCTCCCAACGATTATAGCCGCGCGAACCGACAATTATTAAATCTGCCGGCATTTTTTCGGCGCTTTCAACAATGCGGCTTTCAGGGGAACCGTAAAGAATTTCAGTTGAAACAATAACGTTTACTTCGCCGAGCAAACTGCTTATTTTCTGACTTGTAGTTTCCAGAACCTTTTTGACATTTTCACGTACGTTTTTCTCGATATCCACTGTGCTGGGAAAATTGCCGCCGTAAAGATCTATGGCGAACGGTACCATCATATCCACTACGGAAATAATTTTTATCTGGTCGCCGTCAGAGAATTTGAAATGGTTCAGGGTTTCGACAGCTTCTTCACTATTTTTTGAACCGTCAGTAGCTAATAAAATTTTCAAAATCGGCACCTCGAAAAACGAATTTTGAGATTGGAAACTTTTTGTCTATTTTATACCTGTTTTGACGAAAAATAAAAACAGAGTCTATTTATCAACTAATTGTAGAAACACATCTTCAAGATTTGAAGGTCGCAGAATTACTTGCCGCGTCCCATAAAAATTTATAAGTGAAGTTAACTCTTCAACGCTATCAGCAAAGTATAAATGTGAAGTTCCGCGTTTTTGAAAGAAAATTTTCGAATCTTTTATCTGTGGAACAAGCGATTCGGCTTCACGAATTTCGAGAGCGAATTTTTTTACTTTATCTTCGATAATATGACGAGGCGCACCTTCAGCGATAATTTTGCCGTGCGACAAAAGCAGAATTTGTTGAGAAAGTTTTTCCGCTTCGTCCATATAATGTGTCGAGAGTACAATGGTTAAATTTTCCGTTCGGCGAAGTTCTTCCAATTTTTCCCAGATTTCTTGTCGGACATTGGGATCAAGACCGGTTGTCGGTTCATCGAGCAAAAGAATTTGGGGCTGATGAAGAAGTGCGCGGGCAATTATCAAACGCCGTTTCATACCGCCGGAAAGATGGTCAACTTTGGCATTAGCCTTTTCGCTTAATTTAATAAAATCTAAAAGCTCGTCACTTCTCTCCAAAGCAATTTTAAGTGGAATACGAAAGTATCTGGAATAGACAATCAAATTTTCCCGAACGTTTAAATCGGGATCGAGATTGTTTTCTTGCGGAACAACACCGATGATTGAACGAATTTCTCTGTCTTGGTATTTTACATCGAAACCTTCGACATATAATTCGCCATCCGTTAAAGGGGAACGACAAGCAACCATTCGCATAATGGTTGATTTTCCCGCTCCGTTCTCTCCTAAGAGAGCAAAAGTTTCACCGCGTTTTATTTGAAAGGTTATCCCTTTTACGGCTTGGAAATTACCGAAATTCTTTGTTAAATTTTTTGCTTCGATAGCTAAATTCATAAAAGAATCTGAGTTTATGAATCAAATTTCTCGATTGCAACTTTATTTATCAAAATTTGCACGTAATTTAATTAAAAGCTGAGAAAAAATAAGTTTTTCGGTTTCGGTCAAATTTGCGAATGATGCCAATTCTATCTTTTGCCACTGACCTTTTAC
>JAIVJJ010000289.1 GCA_020200095.1 Acidobacteriota bacterium
TTCTGCGTTGCCGAATAAATCGGTTACGCCGCTCATCACCGCCGCCGCATTAACCGGAATGTTGTTTTTGAGCGCGAGATACGTCATCATTCCGCCGCGCGAATTTCCGAACATAAAAACATTATTCATATCCGCATAGCCGAGCGATTTTGCCAGCGGAATCAGATTCAACACGTCGCGCACATCCGCGCCGCCGTATTCCTCTTTTCCTTCGCCTCCGTCAACGCCGCGATACTGTGAGCCGATAACGACAAAGCCGTTTGAAACGAAGTCGTAAAACCCGCCTGCCATCCAGGGTTCAAGTTTGCTTCGCTCACGATTGCCGCCGCGATTAAAAATGACGAGCGGAAACTTTTTGCCCTGGCTGTTTTTCGGCTTCCAAATGTAGCCGACAACTTTCAAGCCGTCGCTCCAGTATTTAATGCGTTGGCAATCAATTCCCGTGTAAACCTTTCGGCGTTCAAACTCTTCGCGGCTCAAAACGCGCTTTGAAAAATCCGTCGGCATCTCTAATTTGACGCCGTCTTTTTTCGCGCTTTCGATTGTCCGCGCATAACCGCTCTTCGCGGCTTCGACGTATTGCTCATAAGTGCCGACCTGATTCGGCGGGCAAGCAGTTTGCTCGACAATAGTGCCGTCGGTTTTAGTTTGAGTGTAAGCAGCATTGACCGAAATAATCAGCACGATTAAAAGCAAAAATAATCGTTTCATAAAAAACTCCTTTCCACCGAATGAATTGCAAATTGATTCCTAAACATTCACGGCTGTTCCGCGCTTCAAAAATTGCCCGTCACTTTGTTTTCTTTTGTGCTCGCCGATCTAATTTAGCGCCGGAATTCTGATCACTTTATCTTTGGCACAAGCGTTTCCCGTCCGTTGCGACGCACGAGTTGTCCGGTCACGCGCCCTTGCGCGTCTTTGACGAACGTGATTTGCACATCAGTTCCTTTCAGGAAAAATTCCGTTTCCGATTCGGCGAATAATTCTACTCTCGGCTGCGCGCCGACTTGCCTCATCAGCTTTCCGTTTTCCAGTGTGACAGTAAGAATCGAACCCGACGCGGGTTGAAATTGCCCGACGTATTTTTCAAGCGTTTTCGCGTCAAGCGCAATCGCCTTGCGTTCCTGCGGAATTTTGTAAGGCGCGCCGAAAACAATCGCCGCCAAATCTTGGGCAATTCCTCTTGTGGAAAGACTACCGTTGTTGCTTAAAACGATGACGGTTTCGCGGTCGGCGGGAAAGCGAGAGAGAGATGATTGAAAACCGTTAATTGATCCGCCGTGTTCTATTAACTGCCGTTCAAGTTGTTTTCGGATTTCCCAGCCGTAGCCGTATTCGTTCTTGAGCGGGGTGAACATTTCATCGAGCGACTTACGCGAAAGAAGTTTTTCAGTGTTAAGAGCTTTGTCAAAGCGAAGCAAATCTTCGACCGATGAATAAAGCGCGCCCGCCGCGAAAGGAATCGTCATATCAATGTATGAAGCGTTGGCGAATGAATCACCCTGCGCCACATATCCGGCGGCGCGATTTTTGATAACGCGACTGCTGTTGTCATAACCCGTCTGCGTCATACCGAGCGGGGCAAAAATATTTTCCTGCAAAAAGTCTGCATAAGATTTGCCCGAAGCGCGTTCGATGATAACGCCGAGAAGATAATAGCCGGAGTTGCTGTAATTATATTTCTCCCCGGGTGCGAACTCTGGCGGCTTATCCTTGAAACGATTAATAAGACTCGCATGAGTAACAGGCAGCGACATTGTTTTTCCGAAATCGGGCAAAGCCGTGTAATTCGGAATGCCGGACGTATGCGTCAAAAGATTGCGAATCGTAATCGGCTGCCACGCGGCGGGACAATCACTCAGATATTTGCAAATCGAATCATTGACATTAAATTTACCGCGCTCTTGCAGCATCATAATCGCCGTCGCCGTGAACGATTTTGTATTCGAGCCGAGTCGAAAAACCGTCTGCGGCGTATTCGGCACATGCAATTCATAATTCGCCATCCCGTAACCTTTGCTCATTATGGTTTGACTGTCACGCGCCACGAGAATCGAGCCGCTAAAACGATAAACGCGCACGGCGGCGTTCATATATTCGTCAACTTTCGCCGCGATTTGTTGTGCGGACTGCGGCGACGCGCTTGGATTTTGCGCCGAAGCAGATTGAAAAACGAGTAAGCATAATGCAACGATTGTTACGAACCGATTGAGATGATTAAAAATCATGCGCATACGATATTTCGCCTCATAAACAAGAAAGCATCGAACGGCTGAGATGACGTGGGCAAAAACCGGCAACAGATAAGCAAAGGTTTCAAAAGATCCGTGATAAAAAGTAGCTGTTTTTGCCTCACGTCCATTGAATTGTTCGACGTTCCTTTGCATAGAAAGGTTTTAGTCCGTTTCATACACGTCAAGTTCAGCTTTTTCCAAGAACTCTGCAAATGTTTCCGCGCGTTCTTCGGTGTCGCCCGTTTCGTGAGACCACAAAACAACCGGCGTTTCACCGTTCGCCAGCGTTCGGCTGTAGTCAAAACAATAACAGTCGCCATTTCCGCACTCGGCAAACGGAAGTAAATGTTCAAAACTCAACGATTCATCTTCTTCGGCGAAATTTTCAAGCCACTCTGCCCAACCAACGCGAAAGTTTCTGACGATGGAATCTGAAGTTTTACGCGGGTCGCGTTCATCAAAAACCGGATAAATTGAATCTATACCGTCAATCTGCAAACCATTGTTCTCAAGCAGCCAAGCACGAAACGACGGCGGAAAGCGGAAATTGATTTCTTCTTCGGCTTTAGCGATTGCTTGTTCAGTTGTGCCGATAACTCTAGGAATTCTTCCGCTCATAAATGGTAAAATATTGTTTTCAAGCGCAAACGTCGAACTTTGATTTAGACTGAATTATAGTCTTCTTAGATGGAATTTTTATAACCTTTTTTCAGACAAAAGTCCAACGAAATGTTTGAGTTCGTTGGACTTTTGATATATCTTTTCTGTTAATCAAAAATTCCGCCTAACGCCGGAATTGAGCGGCTGCCCGCCCGCAACGCACAACCTGAAAGAAACCACACAAGATTGATAAGAGGCAAGCTGGCGGGCAGTCCGCTCGAATGACTTGTTGGGCGTGTCGTGGCTACCACGCGCCTGCTAAAATAAAAGCTATAACCGAACTCAGTTTAGACCGACCAGATTTGCTTCAAAACACGCGCAAAATTTCCGCCGAGAATTCCACGTATATCGTCGTCGCTGTATTTTCGGCGGATTAATCCTTCGGTCAAATCATACATTCGTTTCGGATGATTGAGACCTTCGATGTCAATTTTCTCCCGAAAACCGTAGCTGCCTTTGTAACCGGCGCGAAGCTGCTTATTTTGTTCCGGCGGCATAGCATCGTATCCGTAAAGGTCGCTGTCGCTGCCGACGCCGAGATGCTCCGCGCCAATCAGCTTTCTGACATAATCGAAATGGTCGAGTGCGTGTTCAATGGTCGTCGGTTCGTCGGCTTTGACGAACATTCGCACACCCGTAATTCCCATTACGCTGCCTGACGCGCCGACTCGCTTAATCGCTTCGTCGGTTTTCAGACGCGGATGACCAGAGACGAGGGCGCGGCAGTTCGAGTGCGTAATCAGCACCGGCTTTTTGGAAATCTCGAAAGCGTCGAGTGTGGTGCGGTCGCCGCAGTGGGAAACGTCAATCGCCATCCCGACTTTATTCATTCGTTCAATGATAGAAATGCCGAAATCTGAAATGCCTTCGTCGCGCCGCTCGGTTGCACCGTTGCCGATGAGATTGCGCGAGTTGTAAGTTAGCTGCGATACGCGCTGTCCGAGTCCGCGAAAAAAATCAACGTCTTCGGGGCGGCGAAAATGCGCCGAATTTTGCAGTCCGAGCAGAACGCCCAACTTGACCGATTTTTTCACGCGGTCAAGGTCGGCGGCGCTGTCAATCCGCATAAAGTGTTGGTCTGCATTGGCGATAAACCCGTTCCATGAAGCGAAGAATTCCAACACCCTTTCGTAAGCGTTCATCGCGCCCATTCCGGGCGCGGGGTGAATGACATTAATGCCGGAGTCTTTGAAAGGTTGAAGGTCGGCAGTCGTAAAACTTTCGGGGTCTGCCATCCACTTGGCTTGTTTGCTGGAATCGAGCGTCAGCGGACTGAGCATGTCTATGACGGTGGATTGCTTGACCAAATCAATCGCCCGCGCCGAATATTCTTTTGGCGAGTTGGCAAAAATTCTAAAGCGACCGAGATTAAGCATCGGCGCGGTGATTAAACCAGCACCCGCGCCTACTGATCGCCGGAGCATCTCACGACGCGACAAAACTTTTTCCGGTTTACTCATAATACTTTCTTGATTTAATTATAATACTGTCTCAGAAGCAAAGAAACGCCGAACGGCGGCGTTGACGTGGGCGGGAACGGGCAACACGCAAGCCGAAAGTAATAAGACAACGTGATAAGAAAGTCGCTGTTCCCGCCTCACGTCCAATAACTTGTTCGGTTTGTCTTAGTTTTACCACGCCGACGTTTGCCAGCCGTCAAGTTTGTTTTCAACGCGCCCGCCAAACAGCGCGAAGCGACACAACTTTATAATTTTTCAACTTTGATTTCAACCAAAAGCCGTAACTGCCACGCCGACGCTTGCAAAAGACGCGATGATTTTTTTCGCGCAACTCCAAAAACGCGAAGCGGGGCAACTCGGTGAAGCGACAAGTTTCGGTTTTGCACGAACCGCTCTCCACACCCGTTTGTCGAGCGTTAAAGCTGATTTTCAAAGCGCGAGTTTCACGACGCGGAGCGCGAGCGCGTCAAATAAAATCAACATTGGGAAAACTGAGAAAGTTGTCAAAGAAATTCTTTTTGCCGTTGCGAACACGAAAAACCGAACTTTATATTCTGCTGAATTATAATTCATTTAGACAGAATTTTTATAAGCACTTTTTAATTGAAAGTCAACGAAAAAGTTGATATTGCCTGAACTTTAGTATAAGTTGCTTCTCAAACAAAAAATCTGCCTAAATATTTAGGCAGAATTACTAAACTGATGTCTAAATTACTTGACCAGATTCGCGGCGTCTTGCGAACACAACATTACAGCTATCGAACCGAAAGAACTTATATCGAATGGATTCTCCAATACATTCGGTTTCACAATATAAAACATCCTGCAGAAATGGGAGCGGTAGAAGTTCAAGCGTTTTTATCACATTTAGCAGTAGAAAAACAGGTTGCCGCTTCGACTCAAAATCAGGCTCTCTGCGCTTTGCTGTTTCTTTATAAAAAAGTTTTAAACGTCGATTTGCCGTGGCTCGATAAATTTTCGCCCGCTAAAAAGTCCAGTCGTGTTCCGGTGGTGCTGACCAAAGAAGAAGTAAAACTGATTATCAATCAATTAAGCGGCACAAATTGGCTGCTCGCCAATCTTCTGTATGGCGCGGGCTTGCGGCTTCACGAAGCCTTGCGCTTGCGCGTTAAAGATTTAGATTTCGGATTTAAGCAAATAGACGTGCGCAACGGCAAAGGCGGCAAAGATCGATTTACGGTTTTGCCGACAAAGCTGATTGAGCCTTTGCAAAAACAACTATTGAAGGCAGAGAAATTGCACGAACAGGATTTGCGGCGCGGCTTAGGAAGAGTGGAAATGCCTTTTGCGCTGGCAAGAAAATATCCGAATGCTGAAATCGAATGGGCGTGGCAATACGTTTTTCCGTCAAAAAGTTTGAGTAAAAATCCGCGTACCGGTGTCATGGGCAGACATCACGTTTCGCCTTCGAGTCTGCAAAAACCATTCAAAGCCGCGCTACGAAAAAGCCGGCTAACCAAAAATGCCAGCCCCCACACTTTGCGCCATTCGTTTGCTACACATCTCTTACAGGAAGGTTACGATATTCGCACGATTCAAGATTTACTTGGACACAAGGAGCTTTCGACGACAATGATTTACACGCACGTTCTGCAACAACATCGGTTAGGCGTGAAAAGCCCCGTTGATTTATAGCGCAAAACAGCTTTGGTTAATTACTTCTTACCGTGTTGCAAAGCTAATTTTAAGAAATTCTCGAACAAAACGCGCCCGTCGCGTGATTCGTTCGGGTGTTCCCAGCGTGTCGGGTTTTTCGACCAATCTTCAAACGATTTTTCGAGGTGAAACTGTACGGCGTAAATCAATTGTCCATCGGAGCGTTTGACCATCATTTGATTTTTGCAAAGATAAGCCGTCGCTAATTGTTTAAATCCGACGGGAATGCCTTCGACTTGCAGACCGTGATTTTGCCAGACGCGCAATATATCGTCCTGCAAAGTGTAATCTTGCCAAATGCCGCTTTCAACATCGGTTACGCCTTCAAAAATCGGGTCGCCGTCGTTGGTAATTTTTATAAACCGGTATTGATATTCAACAACTCTGCCGGTGCGTTTTTCTGATGGTTTTAAATTATCCAGCGTTTTTAAAGGGGCGCCGAAACTCATTCCGATAAGCTGATGCGCACCGCAAATTCCCAGAATCGGAATTTTCGTCTTCTTGATAAATTTTTCAAATTTTTTGAGCTGTTCGGGATTATAATAATCAAAATCCGCTAGAGTTCCGCTCATTACAATAGCGTCGGGATTAAAATCCCGCGCCGCTTCGCCGACTTCCGAGAGATGAACGGTTAAGGTTTTCGGATTTTGAACGAGACGCAAAACATTGTTGGCAATGTTGTTGCAAGCCATAGCCGAAATTTTTCGTTCATAACGAAGTTTCGCGTCGGTCGTAACGTTCCATTCTTCTTTTGCCAAGTCGGAAAGGTCGCTTTCGTAGCGTAGTAAATCGTTAACGATCAAAACTCGCGCGTGTTTGATTGTTTTTTCTATCGGCTCGTAGCGGCAAAAGGGACGATTATTAAAGGGAAACGGCAAAGTTTCGGCTTCGTATTTGGTTGCAATTGCGTCTAACATAAAAACTTTATCTATAATAACATATTCCTAAACCAGTAACATGTTTAGATAAAGTTCTGCCAAAAACGGATGCCAAAAACTTTAACTTTCAGCTGTTTAAAAATTAGCTTGTTCTTTGTTTGGTGCTTTGTTTAAATTCAGGCATTAAAGAACCGGCGCCGATTTCGCCAATTTCTTCGCGGATTTCCTTGATTAAATTTGAACGCATTCGCCCGCGCACTGGCGCGGTTTTGTCTCGCGCGGCTTCTTCCAAAAGCAGCAAACTTTTTTGCCAAGACGATTCTAACTCGTCGGCAAGCGTCGAGATTTTTGTAATATCATACGGCACGGCAACCTCTTGACAACCAAGCCGCGCAAAAATCTGTAAATATCTGGCGGTTGAAAAATCCGGGCAGGAAAAACGACTGCTTCCGACTTTTAATTCTACGCCGAGAAGCGTGTGTTGAATAATAGAGCGGTTTTCTCGCTTTGTGATTTCGAGGTGGTGAGCGCGAGTTCTTTGCGTGCGAACTTTTGTTCGGTAGATTTCCGGCAGCCACTCCGCGCCTAATTTTTCTCGAATTTCTCTAACAATTTCCATAATCTGAAAGCTGCCTAGAAAACAATTACGGATTACGAAGCAAAAACAAATTCGTAATTCGTAATTTGAAATTCGTATTTGTCTTTATCTTTCCGCCTTTATTGTTGCACTAACCGGCGATTGCGCAAATCTTTGAATCACGCTGTCACTAAAAATCCCAAAATAAAAAACGCCTAAAATCGTAATTAATAACGTTGCCGTTATAGCGACAGGAATCTTCGGCGCGAGCCATTCGGTTGTTCTTTCGCGGAAAAACATTACAACAATTAAACGTAAATAATAATATGCTGAAATTGCTGTATTGATAACGGCAACAACGACAAGAAGCGTGAGCATCTCGTTTCCTGCTTCGAGCGCGGGACGAAAGACTAGAACCTTGCCCATAAATCCGGCAGTTAAAGGCAAACCCAAAAGACTCAACATAAACAGCGAAAGCGAAAAAGCCAGAACCGGCGAACGAAAACCGATGCCGTTATAGTCTTCAAATTCGGTGCGACGGTCATTTCTCTGCGCCAGTAAAGTAACAATCGCAAACGCGCCAAGGTTCGTTATCGCGTAAGTCAACATATAAAACGCGACAGCCGCAATTGCTTCATCACGTTTTCCGGCGGTTAAAGCTACTCCTGCGCCGAGAAATCCAACAAGCGCGTAACCGGCATGCGCGATTGAAGAATAAGCCAGCATTCTTTTCACGTTATTCTGCAAAATCGCCGCTAGATTACCAATTGTCATTGTCAACATCGCCATTACGGTTAAAGTCGTAATCCAAGTTTCGTGCAAGTAACCGGAAGCCTCTGCGCCTGCGACAAGCGGAAAGCCGAGTACAAAAACGCGAACAAATGAAGCAAATGCAGCGGCTTTCGGTCCTGCCGCCATAAACGCCGTAACCGGTGTCGGAGCGCCTTCGTAAACGTCCGGCGTCCAGACGTGAAAGGGAACGACGGCGGCTTTGAAACCAAAACCGATGAGCATCATCGCACCACCGATTAAAAGCAAAGCGGGGAAATTCGGGTTCGCAACTCGGGCTGCAATTTCAGTAATATTTGTCGAACCCGTCGCGCCATAAATCAAAGCCATTCCATAAAGCAAAAAAGCCGAAGCAAATGAACCCAAGATAAAATACTTCATTGACG
>JAIVJJ010000048.1 GCA_020200095.1 Acidobacteriota bacterium
GCGATAGACCGTTCAAACATTTTGTCCGGGAAAGCGAAAAACGCAACCTTGCCAAAGTTCAGGCTTTGAACGACAAACGCGAAGGTGTCGTTAAAACCGGAAAAGAGTTTCGCCAGGCAATGCAAAACTATATTGCCGACCCGACGCCGCTAATGCGCGAACAAATTGAGCATTATGCAGACGTTACGACTTTCCAGAACTCGAACGCTTTTCTTGATTTTTACGACCGACAGCGAAAGGCGCTTGTTTCGGATAAAGCATTGGCAAAACTTGTTCCGTCCGCGGCTGAAAGAAAAGCGATTCGCGCCGTCGCGTCCGCTGCTTACATCGGTGTCGGTCAATTCGCAACCTTTGTCAGAACGCCCGCCAATGTCGGCACGAGAACTCTCGAATACTTTTTCCCGACCGGAGTTGTCAAAGCGGCTTGGCAGTTCTCCCAAATCGGCAGAAGCAGCCAGCGCGCAAAATGGTTTGAAGACACGAAAATCAAGCGCGAAAATTATCTGAAGCATCTGGAAAAGGAACGCGCGGCGGAAGATAAAAACTATCAAGCTGAAACCGCTCAAGTAGAAAAACGCTTAAAAATGCGCTTCGGCAAAATAGCGGAGAAATTTCACAATCAAATACAGAACATCAAAAGCGCCGATTACCTGCCCAAAATAAAGGCTGCGGAGATAGAAAGTGTCAATGAAGCGCGAACAAATTGGATTGAAAAATGGAATAAAACTTTCGCTGAAGAAATGGGCAAGCGGCAGTCGGGTTTTGAGCAAATCAAGCGCGAACGCGCTCTGGTTGACGCTGCCAGAGACGATTACTGGAAAGGCGAAGAGGCGGGCGCGGATATGAATTTCTCCGCCTTTGAAAATCGCGCTTTTGCCGAGGCTGCCGGACGCGCCGGATTCGGCGGAACCGTTGGCGGTTTAATCCTGCTCGGTGTTGTTTACGGTTTAATTGAGGCTGTCGGCACAACTGATTACGCGGGCGAAAAAGAAAAAGATGAAGCTAAACGTGTAGCCGGAATTCCCAATGATTCAATCAGTTTCGGCGGTTATCGTTTCAAATATTCAAACAATCCTTTCGGTTACGCTTTGAAAATGGGCATCAATCTTTTCGAGCAATTCGATCGCAAAGGAAGCACGGAACAACGCGCCGAAGCGATGGCAAAAAGATTCGGTAAAGATGTGATTGCCACTAATCCGCTCGCTCAGTCAGCTTTTAGCGACGACTTCAAACATAAAGATTGGGGCGGTTGGTTAGGTTCAAAGCTTGCCGCCCCAATTCCGCGCATTTTGCAGGAAATAGGCGAAGTTCTAGACGATGAGCCGCGCAAGTATTGGGATGAAGGGTTTCTCGCTCAATTTAAGATTAAGATTCCGGGTTGGCGCGAGTCCTTGCCCGCATCGGACAGCTATGTCGGAACGACCGCCGAGCGCGGCGACATCTGGCGCAGATTTTTAAGACTGCTTGATCCGGTAAAAACCGTCAAAGAAAACGCGCCGCAAAGCGATTTGCCAAACGTGCCGATCGGAACTAAAAAGGAGCAGCTTAAACTTACCGTTGATCAGCTTCGAGAAAAAGCCAAAAAAGGCGAAGACGTTGGCGAGAACATCCGGCAGATGTTGAGAGAAGGAGAAATAAAAGAAGCAGACGCGAACAAGATTTTTGAATCAATTCAGCGCAACATGTCGGACAAAGCGGCAAAAATCAAAGCAGCGAAATCGCCTCTCGCAGCGATTGTAATATTCAAAACCGCTTCGGAAGAAGAAAAAGCCGAGCTTTTGCCTTATCTAATGGAAAAAGGCGGAAAGGTTAAAACGGCGAAAGATGCCGAACTTTACCGGAAGGCTATCAACGAATACAGGGAAAAACAAAAGAGATAGCTGGAAACGGAATTATTGGCGAAATTTCATAAAATATAATTGTTATGAGCAACAAGAAACCTGCTTCGAAAAATCCGAAAAATGCGGCAGCAAAAAAGAACTTGACCGCGCGCGAAACAAAATTTGTTGAAGAAATGGCAAAGCCGGATGTAAAATCCGCTACGGATGCCGCCAGAAAAGCCGGATACTCCGAAAACTCGGCAAAACAGATTGCATCGGAAAACTTGACTAAACCTTATCTTTTGGACGCGATTGAAAAACGCAGAAAGGAAGTAATCGATTTTCACAAAGTTTCCGCCGAAGAAATTTACGGCTCAGCGATCCGTGAAATGTATTCTTCGATTGACGATGTTCTGGACGCAAACGGTCAGTTTGATATTAAAAAGGCGCGTCGGACCGGAGCAATTCATAATGTGAAGGAAATCATTTATCGCCCGTCAAAATACGGCGTCTCGATTTCCGTTAAAATGAACGACGCGGCGGCTGCCAGACGCGAATTATCTGACTATATCGGACTCAAGCAAAAACCGCGGGAAAATGACGAAACCTTGGAAAAAGTTGTTTTAGCTTTCCAGAACTGGCTCGAAGACAATTCCGATGCGAGCAAAGAAGAAAAGGTATTGTGGCTGCAAAGGTTTGCTAAAGGCGGCGGCGTTGATGAAACGGAACTGGCAAAACGAGTCGGTGTGAAAATCCAAGAAATTAACGGGGTTCAATAAATGTTCGACGAAGACAAAACAGTAAATCATCATCTCCGGTCCGTCGGTCTTGAACCCGTTTTTAATGGCAAGCAATTACGCACGGACACAAAACCTTTGCCGTTTGTAACCCAAATCCCGTTGATTGACGTATTCGAGCGATTAAAGAGAGTTAAAGCTGATCAGTGGCAGAGAGACTTTTGCAACCGTCTCCAACAAGCGACCGAAAATCGTCATGTTGCCGGAGTTCGCGCCCTTATCCACGCCCAACCGCAGCTCGGGAAGCCGTGTTCGGTTGATTCGCTTGTGCTGATGAGCGACGGAAGTTATAAAAGACTCGGCGAAGTAAAGATCGGCGATTATGTTATTACTCACGCCGGAAGACCGCAGAAGGTTACAGCCGTTCACGAACAAGGCGAACTTGATTGTCTGCGGCTTTCCACAACAAATCACCGCTCAACCGTCGCCGCGCTCGATCACCCGTTTTTAACGCCGGAAGGCTGGACGCAAGCCCAAGATTTAGCAATCGGTCAATCACTCGCAAACGTCAGCGAGCCGCAAACCGCGCCCGTCTGTGCGCGCCGAGATGAAGAATTTGAACTGCTCGGTTACTATGTCGGCGACGGTTGCGTTACTTTCACCGATAAAAACCAAAGCTGCGTTCAGTCGGGAATTACCAGCGGCGACCCCGCGCAGTTAAACAGGATTATCGAAGTCGCCGAAAGTCTGGGTTTTACTTATCGCATCGCTCAAAAGCAAGGAACGACGGCTAAAACTCTTTCGCTCAAAGGCGGCGTCAGAGATTGGATTCGCGCTTCCGGTATCGCGGGCAAAAACAGTTTCACGAAACGAGTTCCGCAGTGGGTATTTCAGGGAACCCAAAAACAAATCTCTTTGTTCTTGGGCGCATATTTTTCTTGCGACGGTCATATTTCAAATAAAGGATTAGACCGAAAAGGAAATATACGCGCCGATAGAACCATTGAATTTTACAGCGTGAGCCGTGAACTGCTTGAAGATGTTCAAAGGCTGCTTCTGCGCGTGGGCGTGCAGTCGAATCTTACCACGAAGAACGGTCAATATTTGAGAAATAGACATATTTCATATCGTCTTAATTTTTGCTCAATGGATTTTAACGCGCAATTCACAAACAAGGTGTTTGTGGCGGGCGTTAAAGGTGAAACGCTTCACGCCGTCAAACCTTATCGCAAATCTTTTCAGCCGCAGTTATTAACCGACCAAATCACAGAAATAATTCCCATCGGCAAAAAGCAATGCCGATGTCTTACGGTCGAAAACGACCATACATTTACCGTTGATGATTTCGTCGTTCATAACAGCATTATTCTGGCCCAAACATTCCCGCTTTGGATTTTCGGACACGACCCAACACATCGTTTCGCGCTGGCTACCTACAACATTAAGCGTTCGCAACGCCACGCGAAAGTAACAATCAGAATGATGCTGTCGCTCGAATACAAAGGCTTGTTTTCAAGTTCTGATTGCCAAATAGATAAACTTACAAGTCCCGATAATTTCTTTACCAACGCGCGGCGCGAATTAAACGACGGGCAGGCTTCGTTTAATCCAATGGGACTGCAATCCGGTTTTGTCGGCTCCGGCGCTGACACTCTGGCGATGGATGACCCTTACAAGAATTCTGATGAAGCAAAATCAGAAACAATTCGTGAAAATATCGAAGATTTTGTCGATGAAGTCGCAGACGTTCGCCTGACCGAACACGCCAATTGGTTTGGAATGTTTCATCGTTATCATCAGTCGGACCTTGCCGGTTATTTACTGGCAAAAGGCGAATTCGATTACTGGCGTTACGCTTCAGAAGCCGATGGTGATTATATTGACGACGAAACCGGTCTTGTGTACCCAGACCCGATGAATCGCCCGATTGGTGAATATATTTCCAAAAGGTTTTCAAATTATTATTACGAGAAACAAAAGCGAAACCCGAAAACTTGGTATTCGCAGTTTCAAGGGCGTCCGACCGGTGAAGAAGGTAATACTTTTAACGTTAAAAAGATTCGAGTTCTTGATTTGGTAACGGACGCGGAAGAAATTGAAGCTTTACGTTCCGAATGCGTCCACTGGGTCAGGGCTTGGGACAATGCCGCAACAGAAGGTGAAGCGGGAGCGTTTACCGCCGGTGTGCGAATGGGTATAACAATAGGTGAAAGAATTTTGATTGATGATATTGTCCGCGAACGCCTTAATACTGCCGAGCGTTATGATAAGCAGCTTGAAACTGCCGATGATGATGGTTTGATGATTCCCGTGCTTGTGCCGCAAGATCCGGGAAGTGCCGGTAAAGACACCGCTTTTCAAACTAAGCAAATGCTCGAAGCTGAACGCTTCACTTGTTTAACCGAAGTCGTAACGGGAAGTAAAGAAAATCGCGCTCAACCGCTGTCATTGTCGGTTAATGCGGGAAAAGTTTCGGTTGCTTTATCCGAGCCGGTCCAAAAGGAAATGTTCAAAGAGTTCAAAAACTTTCCGCTTTCCACTTACAAAGACCAAGTTGACGCTGCCGGGGACGCTTACCGTTATCTGTATAAATTACTAAAAAGCGGAACTGTAATTAAAAATTATTCCGAAATGCGCAATTTAATTTCACTGGATTCATTCGCTAAAAAGTTTGGCTCAACCATCCCGAACGACTGGCATTTGTATTTCGGTTGCCGCATCAACGAAGATGCCAGTAAGCCTTCGGGCGCGGTTTTGGTTGCGCATGCGGCGCAAAACTCAGGCTTAAAAGATACGCTTTTTATCGTTGACGAGTATAAACACCATTCAGGCGATTACTACAAAATTTTCGATTGGATAAATAAAATGATTGTTCTGCATCCGTCGAAATTTTCGCCGCAAATTTATTTGAGAACGAAATCTGAGAGCATCATTACAACGGCGCGGAATAAATTGAAATTAAACATCACGCTTTTCGATGACGATGTTACAAAAGGCATTCCCGAACTGAATTGGTTTTATCTACCACGCGAAACAGTTAATCCGTTTAACGAAGGTGAAAAAGCAAGCGGTATTTATTATTTATTAAAAGGCGAAAATGATTTACTTTCCGCACGGCAGGAGACTCTTTTGTGGAAATATAACGATAAAGGCGAGCCGCAGGAATATGGCGGAATAGTGATGGACGCAGTTAGAATCGTTGCCAGCGGTTTTCGCACCTTTGCAACCAGATTAACCGAAGAAGAACAAACCGAACTCACTTTACCTAACTATCTTCGCAAGGAAACATTAGAAACTCTGCCGGACGCCGAAAAAGCTAATCGTCAAGTGATGCGCGACGTGAAATTAAAATTTGAGAACAAACTGAGGCAAGGCACGTTTACACCTACAAAATCAAGCGGGTTCTGGGGCGACCGGTTCCGCCGTTAGAGAGTCAACACATCCGTAAAGCAGTTGCATTCAAGGCGCTGAGTTATCAATTCTATACGCAACACCTGGTATTTTCTTTGGTGTTACAGGTGTTACAAAATATAGCTTTTATTCTGTTTGTAACACCTGTAACACCTAAGATTTTTTATGGTGTTACAAAATAAGTCGTTTGTTTTCTTATACGTAACACTTGTAACACCTGTAACACCGAATAAATTAAACATTCTGTTTTTCAAAGCAGCACAAATTTAAGAAACTGCTATTAAAGCCACGGACTTAGCGGTAAAAGCCGCACCGTATATCCCTCAGCTTTATGCTTATTTTGAAGGATTATTAAAGTAATGTCTTTTAGCAGCCTTTGCAATACATTAAGATTATTATTTCAAATAGAAAAAGCCGCCTTTAATCGGGCGGCTTTACATTAAACTTAGTCTTTTGTGACCTACTGATTACTGCTCATAGCGCGAACAGCTTGCAAAAAGGCAGAAACTTCCTGCCCGTCATCAGCAGGCGGTAACTCAAACGAGCGACCCAAATGCACTACTCGCTGTCCATTCGCAGGTATCTCATAAATACCTTGTGAACCACGCATCGTTGTCAGTATACCTTCTTTCCCGATAGCTTTTTTCAAAAATAAGACATAAGTTCTACCGTTTCGCATTTTTCTCACATGCCGCGCTCTGACTTCAAGAAGATCGCCGTTGCTTTCACGCACCATTCCGCCGGGCATACTAACGGAAATAAGCGAGTTCGGCTGTAAATTGCCTTTGATAACTTCTTCAAGTCTGACTTCATAATCGGTCGTCACTTGTTGCCCGTTTTGTGATGGATGACAGGCATTACGAAGCGGTTTCCCAACAGCAATAACTGTGCTTTCTGACGCCAATGCTTGCAGTGGAACATTTTGTCGCCATTCCGGGTCATCAAGCTCGATAATTTTCCGCCCGTTCATTGCACCTTGCAATTTATCCTGGGGTTGTAAATTCTTTTGTCCGTTTTGGGCATTTGTTGAAATTTGATACGAAACAAAAATACCTGTCGCTAGACTGACTGACACAAATAAAATTAACGCGAATCCTCGATTTCTCTGTTGTAAAGTCATTCTCTTTCTCCTCCCCTCATTGAGTCAGCATACAGTTGCTGCCCATATATTCATAATCGGAATGCGAATATTGCCAAGTTTTTCCGCCGTCATAAGAAACATAATAATCGGTAACGAGGTAATAGTTAGAACAATATCGAGTGTAAGTAACTGATTCACCGCCTCCGCTACATTCATTAAGACTTGCAGTTTTGCTACTGGCGTCTGGCTTAGCGCCACCAGGATAACAACAGCCATTATCACAATCATTACAAGGACATTCGGGTGTCGGTGTCGGTGTTGGTGTTGGTGTTGGTGTTGGTGTTGGACAGTCAATTAAACGAGTAACAAGTTTCGTTGTACCGCACCCGGATCCTGCTAAACTTGGCTCAATTGTATGATATTCTATGACGCACGGTCGCAGAATTTGCTGTTCCTTAAAATGTGGAACAGGAAATTCCGGGTCAATATGCTCTGATTTTTCAACGCTACATTTTAGTGTGTCTGTCCAGCTGCAGATACCCTCATATTCATTTTCATATAGCTCTGCTTTTGCACCGCACCCAGTCTCCTCTGCGGGTTTATTTGTTAATATATTGCTTTTGCTTGCATCAACTTTATCAAAAAAAAACTTATTTTGAGCTTTTTTTTTATACCATACACCTCTATACCAAATAGTATTATCAGTAAAGAGAATTTCTTTCACCTCAATTTCTACCCTATCAAACTTCTCTGGATACCCTAAAGATAATAAGCTATCTTTTAATATTTCGTAACCCTTATTATCTAAGGTTATAGTGACAGTTTCTTTTGGAGCAATTTTCACTTCTGTTGAGTGATCTTTATCACCATATTTAATTATTTGACCGAAGGGTAAAGAATCTTCTTCTGATGGATTTGGCTTTATATGTTTTGGTCTCGTAAATACTAAATCCAATTTTAGATAACTGATTGGTTTTTCGGAGATATTTTCGACTTTGATTTCCAACCCTTTATACCATTTGTTGGATTTTGCAAAAGGTTTTCTTAGGTCAGATTTAATACTTTCTGTTTGTATTTGAACAATATTAACAGGCTGATCTACAAGTTTTTTTTCGAATATAATTTCCTTTGATTGAGAATCAACTGATTGAGAATTGACGTTTCTATTCAATAAACCTACAACACAAAACATTAATACAGAAACGATTAAGAAGACTAAGAGTAAGCTCTTTTTCATACTTTCTCCCTCTTGCCCTTTAGAAAAGGCGTTTAAATTGTTGTCAGAAAGGTTGTTTGGTCGGTAAGAAAGGCTAAACAACCGCGAAAGGTTGCGAATTAGCAATAGATTGTAGATTGCTGGCAACTAAAATATGACACATACGTTCATTTGTCAAATTTTTTTCACTTATAAGCTAACGCACCGTTTTGTACTCAAAAATATCATTTAAGATTTGAGTTCTACTTGTATATGAGAAAAATTAGCGAAATATTACACATTATTTCTAAGTTTTTTGTCAGCATCACAAGATGTAGGACACTACCAGTAAAAGAAATCCATTGCATCGGGCTTCCTTTGTGATACAATGCCCCTTACCCATCCGGCGCTTGATATATGGACAAAAAGGAGAGACAAGATGTTCTATAAATTTTCTATTAAAATGTGCGTGTTGTGTTTGTTGTTTTTAAGCGTTTCTGCGTTGGGCAGTTCCAGCGCTCCAACCAAATTTGATTTTGATGGCGACGGAAAGGCGGATATAGCCGTTTTCCGCCCGTCGAATGGCGTGTGGTATATCTTGGGAAGCCAGAAGGGGTTTAGCGCTGTTCAGTTCGGACAATTCGGCGATATGATTGTGCCGGGCGATTATGACGGTGACGGAAAAACTGACCCTGCGGTATATCGTAACGGTTTCACTGAATTTGGCGTTGTAGCCGACAGTGTTTGGTATATACTCAAAAGTTCGGATAATACCGCATCTGGCGTAGTGTGGGGCAGAAGTGATGGTTTTTCCGGCAACCGCCCCGTTCCTGCCGATTTTGACGGAGATAGAAAAACCGATTTAGCGATTTTAGGTTTAAATGACATTGCAAATGCGCCCGGTGTTTATAGGATTTTGCAAAACCCAACCGGTGCGGCAATCAGCAAGCAGTGGGGATACGCTTACGATAAACCTGCGCTGGCGGATTATGACGGCGATGGACGTGATGATTTAGCCGTTTTTCGAGCTTCGGTAATCCTTGGAAATATATCTGGAACTGGAGCCGGTGTTTGGTTGATTCAGCAAAGCTCAAACGGGCAAACGAGAAGCGTGAAGTTTGGTCTGCCGACTGACTTGGTTGTTCCGGCGGATTATGACGGCGACGGGAAGGCTGATATTTCGGTATATCGCCCGTCAAACGGCACGTGGTATCGCATAAACAGCAACAACGGTTCTTTTTATGCAGAGCAGTTTGGCGCTTTGGAAGATAAGCCTGTTCCAGCAGATTATGATGCGGACGGAAAAGCTGACATTGCAGTTTTCCGTCCGTCAAATGGAACGTGGTATATCCAGCAGGCAAGCTCAGGTTTCAAAGGACAGCAGTTTGGAACCAAAGAAGATGTCCCGGTTCCAAACTTTGCTGTTCGTTAGAAGGTTCTTGGGGGCGTATTTGTGCAGCTCGTGGAATCAACTAGCGACCTGATTTGACCTCTTGAAAACTCACAAAATAAAGGATTTGCATAACTCGGAACTGAACCGTTCATAAGCGATTCGCCGGAGGTGCCACAGCCCGGAGGAATTGGAGTCAATTCTTCCGGATGCGTTCCGCCTAATGTGTGACCCACTTCGTGGGCGAACAAATTCTTCTGAGCAAAAAAAGTTGTGTTATAGCGAGACATTGAATAGGCTGCTGACGGGATGTTGCAAACCGTTCCTATAAAACCAGCACCGGAGCCGCCGAATATGCTTTTATTGGTAAATAAATGCGCTGAGTCTCTTTTGTAATCGACTAATTGCCTTGGGAAATTAGCTTCCCAATACTGCGCAAAAGCGTCTAACAGGGTATTAACGTGTCCTTCAGGGTATGGGTCTTGATAAGTCCAAGAGTTCCCAAACACCCACCGAATATCAATACCTAGTTGGTTAATATACAGCGCACCCGCGTAGTTAATAGCTTCGGCAATAGCAGCTTCTGCGCCAGCCACGCCTCCCCAGTATTGAACAAACGAATAGTCGCCGTCGGTAGCCAGCTCCAGATACTCTGTTGTGTATCCACTCTGCATCGCGCCGGTCGGCATAAAAGAGTTTGAGAAAAAGGACACTTTTTTGAACGGATTGATGTTCTTTTCTACAAGCCGCTTGCCTTGTGCTAGTTTGTCCGTGACAGCGCAGGAGAAGCCTTCCCCTAACGAGTCAGCAGTTTTGAAAACAACGTATTCATTGCTGGCAGCGGCGGTTGAAAACTCTTTTGCCGGTGAGACAATGAACTGTTGTCCATCAATCATAAAGAAGCCTTCAATCTTACGTCCATCGAGCGCGAAAGCAGCGATTGAATTGATGGCGCCGATTACCTTGCCCTGATAGGTTGTTACCTCAATTGATGGCAAGACCTTGCGACCTGTGGACGTGCTGGCATACGACTTAAAACCTTCTTCGCGGTCATTGTTAAGCGTTAGAATAATGTTAGCTTCGCCTTCCAGCGTCGGGATTTTAAGAATTTGTCCTTGATTGACAGCGCCACGAGCGGTGGCAGCATCCATTTTTACTAGCTTGTAAGCCTTGAGCTTTTTATCTAAATCAGCTTCGACACTTTGACCGAAAACAGTGGTTGTGAAAAACAGACCACAAACTAAAACGAGTACCCACGATACTAAGTATTTAACTTTCATTTTTTCTTTCCTTTTTCTTTTTTTTGTTCGGCAGTGTCTAATTGCCGAGTCTGAAACCGAGCAGCATATCTCCGGCTTGCGCGTCATTGTTTGCTTTAAAACGCAAAAAAGGCGACCCGTCCAAAAAGCATGTTGCTTTTCTTATTGGTCAGCTTCTGTATTAGTGGAAGAGGTTTCTGCTCGAAACCTTTTGCCGAAAGCTGCTCGATTTTACTATTAAAGATTGCTCCGGGCAACGATTGCCGCGGAGACTGTGTGATATGAATAGTTTATAAAATTTCCACCGGATTGTCTATTTGTTTTATATTGAGGTAGAGCAGTTTCCGTGCCGGTAATAATTTAATTGAACCAATGTGGAATTGAAACAAAAGCGCAAAAAACTTGCAGCTTTTTCTTATTAGAATCAAAAAGAAGTAAAAATGTTGATTTCTGCCAGAATCTGCTACAATCCTTGCCGCAAGTCGAACACCAAATCTAATGGAGGTCCACAATGAAACAAAAGTTGTTTATATTTTTGTTTATTTTCGCCTGTCTGATTTTCTCTACCGAAAATATCTTTGCCCAAAATAACGAGCGTGTTATCGGTCCATCAAACTGGTATGTGAAAAAGGAAAACCGCGATCTTGATGACTGGTATGTCATATTCTCCCTTCCCAAAAATGCGAGAATTAAGCAAATTTACTCAACCGGCGGTCAACGTGACAAAGCGTTGCTTAGCTTCAGTCGAAAAACTTTGAAACCAAACTCGTATGACAATAAATACGAGGTTATAGCGGGCGGAGGGCGAATTTTGGCTGTCGCCTATACGGGTAGTATTAGCAATTGGGCGCAAACGCTTAAAGTCCGTTACGAGATTTTCGAGCCGCGCGGACCTGCCCCGCCGCGCGGCAACAAAAAATAGTCAGCTGTTCGGGAGAAATATTCAGTTGGTTTTCTAAATCTTTTCGTATATTTTAAAACTTGAAAATTTTGTTGCCCTTTCCACAGGGCGAACCGACGAGAGATGAACGCCTCGTGGTTTCCGAAATTTAGCTGTGCCTAGAGTTAATTTATTTGCCCTGTGGCGCGTTTTTATCCTGCGGGCTTTGGTATGTCTGGAACGAGAAAAGCCGCAAGTTTTTTATGCTTACGGCTTTTAATAGCTTACTTTTTTATTCTTCTTTTTCCCTTTCTGATGGATCCGTATCAGTATTAGTTTCTGCGAGCAACTCGGCTATCAGGTTGCGTAAAGGAATCGGCGTAGCGGGATTTTTCAGAGCATCCGCGAATTTACGAAGAAGCTCGCTCTGTTCCGCCGATTCGGGCAACTCTAAGCGTTGCGGTTTGTTTTTCATTTTGCCCTTCCTTCAAATAAATCACAAGTCAGGCAGATTTGCTTATCTTTCTCTAATTCCCAACCTTCCGATTTAATGAATTCGGGAGTTCCAGTTAGTTGTTTTTTGCATCGGACGCAAACGGCTGTGATT
>JAIVJJ010000290.1:0-5056 GCA_020200095.1 Acidobacteriota bacterium
ATGCCGAAATGCGTGTCGTGGTAAAGATTCGCGCCAGTTGAGATTATCCAATCAATAAAACCAGCTTTTATTAAAGGTATCAATGCGGAAATGCCAAGTCCTGCGGGTGTCAATGCTCCGGTCAAAGTAACGCCGATGGTTACATCGGCTTCAAGCATTTTGTTGGTGAATAAACGACACGCTTCACGAATACGCGCCGCGTTATAAGCCATAAACGATTCGTCAACTAAATCGGCGAGCGTTGTTTTTTTATCAATCGGCGTTGGGTCAATGCGTTTACCACTTAAAAATTTACTTTTCTTTTTTGCCATAGTTATTCATTTTTTTCGGAAGCCAGAAAATAAAACTTTCGTTTTCAATTTATTTTTTGTAATTTCGCTCTGTCGAATACCAAACAAAAGACCAGAGAAAACTCTTACAATTAATAAATAGATATAAAGATTACCAATCTTTCGTAAACGGATGACTTATCGTCAAAAAACTTATAAGTTAATGAAAAGCTAGGAGAAGCAAAATTGTTAAAACAGTTAAGAGAAAAGAAAATTCAGCAGGAAAAATAATGTTCCTTGTTTTCTAGTTATTTTCCACTTAGCAAATTTATCATCTTTCACAGCTCAAACTGCTTTTGCAAAATCTTCCAAACAATTTTTACATAAACAACGCTTAAAATTTTCTTTTAATTCAGCCATACTTTCCACTTTCAATTCAATCGCAAAACACCAACATTTTTCTACCTTCGCGCCGCACGAAAATTCTTTGCCGCACGATTCGCAAACAAGTTTTTCGTATGTTATTTTTTTGTTCATCTCGGACAAATTTTCAATGTTTACATAACTTTCAAAAATTTTAATAAAGTCTATCTTAAAAACAAAAGGAGTTCACGCTTTGGTTTGTTATTTTTCACAAAACACAAACCAAAGCGTGAACTCTAAACAATTGTTCACCGACGATTTTATGCCACCGCGGCAAATCTTTGCGGCTGTTTCCATTGCCAATGCGCCATTAGCGGTAAAAAGTTTTCCAGCGTTTCGTCGAGCGGTGACAGAAATCGGTAAGCCGGAATGTCTTTTGACGTGATTTGCCCGCGAGCGAGCGCCGCGAAAATTTCGCTTAGTTCCGAAGAGTGGCGCATTTGCCGATTTTGGTCGAGCCAAAAGATGCCCTGTGGGTCAATATTGTAATTCGCTTCGGTTAAAAGCGTGTCCCAATCGGTTGAATCAATGAACGGATACCAGCAGAAGCCTTCAAACGAAAGGTTTAGCGGTTTCAGTTTTTCTTCGAGAATCTCACACTGCTCGACCATAAATTTCAGCCACGAAATACGGTCAGAAACGTAGCCTCTAATATTTGTTTCCGTCAACATTACGGGCAAATCGTAGCGCTTGGCGTATTCCAGAGCCGTCGGCGCAAAGCCTTCCGGTGTTTGATTCGGAAGAAATCTGCCTTTCACCGACCATTCAAGTTCGCAATGCGAGTAGTAATCGAGACCGAGAATGTCAATTCGCGCGGGATTTTCCTTGAACCACGCCAGCCCGTTTTCCGTCGCGCCGTAATCGCGTAAATACGAATAAAGCTGGTGTTGTTCGTCAATTCTTCCGAGAACCAAATCCGGCACTAAAAATCTGATGGCGTTGCCGAAAAAGGCATGCGGTTCTGATTCAACGTCAACGGCGCGATGATTTTCAGCCGCCTCAACGTGAATTAAACGAACATCGGGAAACTTTTCAACGAGCATCCGGCTGACCAGACTAATTGCTTTTCCGACATTCATCATCATCGGCACAAAATTTTCCGCGCCGTGCCGAAACGGATACCAAACTCCTTCGTGTCCGCAAAACCACGTCGTTACAAACGGCTCGTTGGCGACTGTATAATCACGAACCCACCAGTAACGGTCGGATAAAGCGGAAACAAATTTTAAGTAGCTTTCGGGAAACTCAGGATTCGCAAATCCGTCAGTCAACCATTCGGGAAAACTCGTGTGGTGAAGAGGGTCAAAAATCGGCTTTATGCCGTAATTGCGCAAGCAAGCAACGGTTTTGTCCATCCAACGCCAGTCATATACGCCCTTTTCCCGTTCGATGCTGTGCCATGGCACGGAGTATCTAAGAAGTTTTATGCCGGTTTGCTTAACAAGCTGCAAATCCTGCTTGAAACATTCCGCGTGCCGCGTCGTTTGCAGCACGTCTTTTCCCGAGCCGAAAATGTGTGTGCTTTCAAAACCGCTGATTATATTCAATTTGTATTTTCCTCCGTTAAAATTGAAACGACTGTATTCAACTTTTACAAACAATCGCTTTAAGTTTTGTCCGTTAGGTTACAAAAAGTCGTTAAACTGTTTTTTTTACATTTGTACGGAAAAATTTAAGCCGTAGTTTCGTGGGTTTCGGCGTTGGTTTCCGCATTGTTTGGTCGCAGTCGCAAAAGAGATATTCTTTTTTCATCGGCTCGCAGAATCTCGACATCAAGACCGCGAATATTGAGCTTTTCACCGATTTTCGGAATGTATCCGGCTTCGCTCGTGACTAGACCGGCAATCGTCCTAAAATCATCGTCTTCAATTTCCAAGCTGAAAAGACGCTCGATTTTTCCGATTTCCGTCGAGCCGAGAACGTCGTAATAACTTTTGTCCATGCCTTCGATTATTTCAACAATTTCTTCGTCTTCAGTGTCTTCGTCTTCGATTTCGCCGACGATTTCCTCCAAAATATCTTCGACCGTTACGAGCCCCGCTACGCCCCCGTATTCGTCTACTACAACGGCAACCTGCACGTGATTTAGCTGCATATTTTTTAGAAGCTCGGCGGCTGATTTTGTTTCAGGAACAAAATATGCGGAGCGCAGAAGGTTTTCAATTCTCGAATCTTCCTTGCCTTCCGCCCAGGCGTTTAGAAGGTCGCGGACGTATATCACGCCCTCAATATTATCAATTGTTTCGCGGTAAACCGGCACGCGCGAGTATTTTTCTTCAATAATCAAATCACGGGCGGCTCTAACGGTTGAGTCAATCGAGAGAGCGCAGATCTCAGTCCGCGGCGTCATAATTTCCACAACCCGCGTGTCGCTGAATTCGACCATTGTCTCGATTAACTCGCGTTCCTTTTCTTCCAAAATACCTTCGGCTTCGCCCATTTCGATTAGCGCCTGAATATCTTCCGTATTATCTTCCCTTTCTTCTTCGACGGTTTGGTGGGGAACAATTGTCGTTTCGATTGGCGAATTATCTCTGGTAAAAAATTGAAACGGGTCGGCAACTGTTGAGAGCAAACCATAAAACGGACGCACGACCGGAAGTAGAAAAAGAAGTTTTCCTTCGGGGTTTTTCCACGTCAAAAGGCGCGGAATAAGCTGGCGGAAAATTATAGAGGCAACCAAGCCGACAGTTAAAGAAATAAAAAGCAGCTCAAAATGGGCGGGATAGAAACGGTAAATTATAACCGTAACAAGAACGGAGAAAGCAATTAGCAAAATCTGAATTGTCGTAGATAATGCAAAACGAAAACGTGGGCGGTTTTCCAAAATCCCTTGCAGAAAAGCGATGGATTTTACACGTGTGCTGCTTTCAAAATCTGATGAGAGGCGGCGCAACCCAACGTCGCTAATTTGAGAGAACGCCATATCAACTGTTGCTAGAAAAACGAGAATAAAAAGTATTACAATGGCGCTTACTATTTCAATTTCCATATTTTTTCAATGGTAAACGGTAATCGTTAAATGGTAAACAGTATATAGTTTTTCACAAAGTTAAAATTCTCTGTTTATTAAAAACTGTGCGGCTTGACGGTCAATCAGCCAAATCAAATTTCCCTTTGTTAGTCTAACATTTTGCGAAGGAACTTTGTCGGGCTGAAATTCGTCTTCTAAAATCTCGCGTAAAACTGTAGCTTTTGATTCGCCACTAACTAGAAATATAACATTTGCAGCGTTGTTAATAATGCGAAATGTAAAAGTCAGACGTGTTGTTCGCAATGTTTCAACCCAATTTGCAACCGCGATTTTTCCATTCTCTTGTAAAGCGTTTGTAAAAGGAAAAAGTGAAGCCGTATGACCATCGTTGCCAATTCCCAGCAAAATCAAATCAAAGCGCGGAGGCAACAATTCAGAAATTCCTGTGACAGCGAGCGGTTTATCTTTCAAACCAAAAAATTCTTTGATTGTTTCTTCATAATCTCGGGCGATTTTTTCAGTTGATATAAAGATTTCGGCGTCGAACCACCGGCGAGCGCAACCGTAAATTTGCCGTTTTGATTGATAGCTTCGCCGCCGATTGTGATGAATTTTTCGGCGGCAACACGGCTTATTTCGGAAATATTTTGTAAAATTTTAACTTCACGCATGGATAATTTATTTCACAACAGAGGATGCAAAAAAGAATTTACACGGATAAAAGAATAGACAAAGATAAAGACAAAATCACTTTTCAAAATATCCCTGTTCATCTTGTTTTCCCTGTAAATTCTTCTCTGCGTCACCGTAACTCGGTGGTAAAAACCTCGGTTAATCAGTTGTATTTTTCCAGTGTCTGCCGTCCTGTTCGAGCAATTCATCAGCTTCTTTCGGTCCCCAAGTTCCCGATTCATAATTTGGAAAATCCCTCGCCGGGATCGCCTGCCAGACATCTAAAATCGGCGAGACGATTTCCCAGCTTGCTTCAACCATATCAGCGCGTTGAAACAGCGTCGCGTCGCCCGTCATACAATCATACAAAAGCCGTTCATAACCGGTGCTGACCTGTTTGCCGAAGTGTTCCAGATAATTAAAATCCATATCAACCGCGCCCATATTGACAACCGGACCAGGCAATTTAGCTCCGAAGTGGAGCGCAATTCCTTCATCTGGCTGAATATGAATGACAATACGATTTGTCGTTAGCCTTTCAATCAACGTATTGCGAAAAAGCATAAACGGAGCTTTTTTAAACTGAATAACGATTTCTGTATGTTTGGCGGGCAGGCGTTTTCCGGTGCGAACATAAAACGGCACGTTTCCCCAACGCCAGTTATCAATCGAAAGTTTTAGCGCGGCGTAAGTTTCTGTGTTTGATTCAGGTGCAACG
>JAIVJJ010000290.1:5184-26219 GCA_020200095.1 Acidobacteriota bacterium
CGGTTAAAGTTATAAGTTGAAAAATATGATTCGGAATCATATCACGCAGCGCACCAGCCGTATCGTAATAACCGCCGCGCATCTCAACACCGAGCGTTTCGGCAACCGTTATCTGCACGTGATCAACAAAATTGCGATTCCAAATCGGTTCGAAAATACTGTTGCCGAAGCGAAAAACCAAAATGTTCTGCACGGTTTCTTTGCCTAAATAATGGTCAATGCGGTAAATCTGTTTTTCCTTTAAGATCTTTAAAAGCTGATGGTTGAGGTTTTTGGCTGACTCGAGGTCGCGCCCGAACGGTTTTTCGAAAATAAATCTCCGCCAGTTGCCGTTTTCTTCTTTTGCCAAACCGTTTTTGTGAATCTTTCCGGCTACGTTGGCAAAAAGCTGCGGCGGCGTGGCGAGATAATAAAAAAAGTTTTCGGGAATTTTGTGTTGTTCGCAAACTTCGGCGAGCAAATCTTTCAAATCCTTAAATAATTTTTTATCGTCGTCAAAATCGCCGCCCGTGTAAAAAGTTCGTTGCTCAAACCATTCGAGCAGCTTTTTATTCGCCGAACTGCCCACAAATTCTTTTAAATCGCCAATGATTTTATGGCGAAAATCTTCCGTTGACATTTCTTGCCGACCGACACCGACTATGGCAAAGTTTTCGGGCAAGAATTTTTCTTTAGCCAGATTATAAAGCGCCGGAAAAAGTTTGCGTTTGGTCAAATCGCCCGTCGCGCCGAAAATAATCATCACGCACGGCTCGGCTGTTCTCTGTGTTTGATTCATAATTTTTTCACCACAGAAGCACAGAAAGCACAGAAAAATCAAAACAGGATAGACAGGATTTACAGGATAAAAAATAATTCATATTAGCGCGTATTATTTGTGGCAAAAAATCTCTGTGTTTTCTATGTCTTCGGTGGTGTGATTTTTAAATTTCGAGTCTATCACGAACTTCCAGTTCGCGCGTATTCATCTCGCCTTTATCGGTTTCGTGGTCATAACCACATAAATGCAAAACGCCGTGTAAAATCAATTGTTTGATTTCCGTTTCAAAGTCAAGATTATTTTCTGCGGCTTGTTTTGCGGCTTGTTCTAAGGAAATTACGACATCGCCTAAGTCGTTTGCGTTGGCTTCAAATTCATCGGCGACAAAGGGAAAAGATAAAACATCGGTCGTTCGATTTTTACAGCGAAAGATTTTATTCAGCTCGCGCATTTTTCTGTCCGAAACAAACGCAACGGTGAAATTTTTGTTCTTCGCTTCCGTGACAGATTTCACAGCTTTCTCCGCGAAATTCTGCAAAGCTGTTAAGTTTACTTTAAATTTTCGCTGGCGATTTACAATTTCGGGCATCGTTGAATTTTTTCAAAATCCTAATTATCTATCGCCGTCACGCCCGTTCGTTTGATTATCGGTGTGCTGTTCATAAGCCTTAACAATCATCTGCACGAGTTTGTGGCGAACTACGTCTTTATCCGAAAAACGAATAAATTCGATGCCTTCGAGATTGTTTAAAATTTCCTGTGCCTGCCGCAAACCGCTTTTTTGTCCGCGCGGTAAATCAATCTGCGTGATGTCGCCCGTCACAACCGCTTTCGAGCCGAAACCGATGCGCGTCAGAAACATTTTCATCTGCTCGCCGGTCGTGTTTTGCGCTTCGTCTAAAATGATAAAAGCATCTGCAAGCGTTCTTCCGCGCATGAATGCTAGAGGCGCGATTTCGATTATGCGCTTTTCCAGCATTTTTGTTACGCGCTCGTTGTCAACCAAATCAAACAGCGCGTCGTAAAGCGGTCTTAAGTAAGGGTCAACTTTGTCCTGCAAATCGCCGGGCAAGAAACCTAATTTTTCGCCTGCTTCGACCGCGGGACGAGTTAAAATTATGCGCGAAACTTGTTTGCTGAAAAGCGCTTGCACAGCCATTGCAACGGCAAGGAAAGACTTTCCTGTTCCCGCCGGACCTATACCGAAAACCAAATCGTTGTCTTGAATCGCTTCGATATATTTGCGCTGGTTGACAGATTTTGCCGTAACCTGCTTTTTACCCGACGGATTAAAACGCGCTTTTGTAAAATAATCTTTTAATGAATAAGCGCGGTCTTCGGCGATTTGTTTGAAGGCGTCGCGTAGTTCTTTATCGGAAAAAGCGTTGCCCTGGTCAAAAAGCTCGGCAAAATCTTTTAGAATTTGTTCGACGGTTTCGATGTCTTTTGTTTCGCCGTCAATGAGAAGCTCATTGCCGCGCGCGCCAATTGAGATGTCGAGAAGTGCTTCGAGGTATTTTATGTTTTGGTCCTGGACACCGAATAGCGTTTTCAAACCCTGCGGCGGAAGTTCTATCTTTTTTTGGATGCTCAAATTTGAAAGTTTTTCCTTGTCTAAAAAGTTTTTGTTTTTATATGTCGAGGCTACTAAAAGGTTTATGCTCTGTCAATAAAAATTCACAAAAAATTAACTTCACGACGTAAAAAAATTCTTTTAATTTACGGTGATTTATGCCATTCTTATTTAATCGAAAAAATTTAGTGGTCGTAGTATTTTGCAAACATTTTACTAACGCCTGCGGCAAGTGTTTTAAGTCGGGAGGTAGAAATGTCGAACAACGAAATTAAAGTTATGGAAACGGATGCGGTTATATTTCAAATGAAGTTTGGAAATGAAATTGAAGAAAAAACTTTGTCTGAATCAGAAAACAAATTGTCGGAAATTCAAACGCAAATTCCTGTTATTGAAAAAAGAGAATTATTCGGACGATTGAAAAAATCTTTGCGAAAAAAATCAGCGAGTATTTTGTAAATTCAGTAATTTGGGAGGATTTTATGCCGAGAGGAGACAAATCCAAATATACTGATAAACAAAAACGACAAGCCGAACACATCGAAGAAGGCTACGAAAAAAGCGGCGTTTCTGAAGAGGAAGCCGAACGCCGCGCCTGGGCAACCGTCAATAAGAAGGACGGCGGCGGAAAGCAAAGCGGTTCGGGCAGGAAAAAATCTTCGAGCGACAAATAAGTTGCCGGTTCGTCGAAACAATAGAAAAAGGCACGCGAGAAATTTAAACCATATAAACAGTAGATGACAGACAGTCGAAAGTAAAAGTAAAATAACTTTCGACTGTTTTTTTATTTTTGACTTTTACTCGGGAGCAATAATTATGAATTTAAACAAATTAATGGAAAAACTCACTGCTTTTGAATCGTACGGTTTTCCGGTTCTAAGTGTTTATTTAAACGCCGGAGCAAACGAAAGCGGGCGCGATGAATTTCAAACGTGGTTGAGAAACGAACTGTTCAAACACGGAAAAGACTTTGAAGCGGAATCAGTCGAAGCGCAGAGTTTTGAGAAAGATGTCGAGCGCATCACAAACTTTGCCGAAAACGAAGTCGAAGAATCAGCTCAAGGCATCGCCATTTTTGCTTGTTTCGGCGCGGCTGAATTTTTTGAAACCGTGCAGATCGAAGTTCCCTTTCCAAACAACCGTTTATTGATTTTCGACCGCCCGCACGTTTTCCCGCTTGCCAGAGCGATAGACCAAAATCCGGTGTATCTTGCTTTGTGGGCGGATACGAACAAAGCAAACATTTATATTTTTGGCGGCGATACGATTGACGCCGAAACAGATAGAGAAAATCAAGTTGAAGAAATTCAAAATACGGAAACTAAGCAAACAAAAGTCGGCGAATGGTCACAGGCGCGTTACCAGCGTCATATCGAAAATTTTCATCTGAAACACGCTAAAGAAGTAGTTGATGAAGTTGAAGTGTTAATGCGTAAAAGAAAAATCGAACATCTGATTTTGTGCGGCGACGAAACGGGAATTATTCCGATTTTGCGCGAGCAGTTACCAAAAGCATTGGAAGAATCAGTTATCGGCGTTCTTAATTTAAGTCAATACGATTCGCTGGAAAAAATCCATAATGAAACGCTCGAATTGATGCGCGAATACGATGACAAGAAGGACGAAGAACGGATTCAGCGCGTTTTCGATACGGCAAAAGCGGCTGCCGGACTTGGCACAATCGGCGTAAAAGATACTCTTGCAGCGCTTTCCAACGGACAGGTTGAAGAATTAGTTATAAGCGCGTCCTTTGACGATATTAAATACAGAAGAAAAGAAGTGGAAGAAGTTTTGGAAGCGTACGCGCCCGGCGACGACAATTCCGCCGGTGATGAACTTCCCGAAGTGGACGAACCGCGTCAAATTGCCGACGAATTGATTATCCGCGCTTTAAATTCCGCCGCTAAAATCTACTTTATCGAAGATTCTGAAAAAATAAGAGAATTGGGCGGCGTCGGCGCGGTTTTGCGTTACAACATAAACGCCACCGCCAACGGCTAAAAAAAGGAGAAAGGCAAAAGGCGCAAGGATAAAGTAGAAACATTTCCTTAATTACTTTCCTTTTGTCTTTACTGTTTTATATTTGAAGTGAGGAAAAATTATGGCGAAAAAGGAAAAGAAATCCGATAAAAAAACCAAATCGAGAAAATCGGCGAAACAAACAAAAATTGTTTTGAAACAAACGAAGGCGAGCGGAGAAAAGCAGCCGAAATCCCCGATGCCCGCGCAAGAGCAGCCGCGTCCGGGAATCGAAGCTGAAATGAATCCGCGCCCCGAATATCTGGCAGAAAATTATAAAGGCTCTGGAAAATTGCAAGATAAAGCCGCTTTGATAACCGGCGGCGATTCGGGCATCGGACGCGCCGTCGCCGTTTTATTCGCTCGTGAAGGCGCGGACGTAGCAATCGTTTATTTGAAAGCCGAAGAACGTGACGCAAAGGAAACCGCCGCGCAAATTGAAAAAGAAGGTCGTCGCGCCGTTTTGATTTCCGGCGATGTCAAAGATGCAAAATTTTGTAGGCAGGCGATTGAAAAAACTGTTAAAGAATTTGGCAAGCTCGACATTTTAGTCAACAACGCCGCTTTTCAGTATCATCAAAATTCAATCGAAGACATTTCAGATGCGCAGTTCGATAAAACTTTCAAAACAAATATTTACGGTTATTTTTATATGGCGAAAGCCGCTCTCAAACATCTAAAAAAAGGCGGCGCAATCATCAATACAGGTTCGATTACGGGTTTGGAAGGTAGCAAAGAATTGATAGATTATTCGGCGACGAAAGGCGCAATTCACGCCTTTACAAAATCGCTGGCGCAAAGTCTTGTCGAAAAACAAATTCGCGTCAACTGCGTGTCGCCGGGACCGATTTGGACGCCGCTTAACGTCGCCGACAAAGAACCGAAAGAAGTCGCTAAACACGGCGCGGACACGCCGATGAAGCGCCCGGGGCAACCGGAAGAAGTGGCGCCGGCTTATGTATTTTTTGCTTCAAATACTGATTCGAGTTACATTACGGGCGAAATTTTGACGCTTCTCGGCGGCGAAACGCGAGCAGCCTAATAAAGTGTAAAGGAGAAAGGAGAAAGTAAGAATAATTCCTTTGTTTTTCTCCTTTCTCCTTTCGCCTTTACACTTTCAAAAGATGGCGCTTTTTAATTTTCGGTAATTTTATCAACAATGTCGTGTAATTTAACTTGAGCGTTTTCAATAAACGCGGTTGTCTTTTGAAACCAATCTTGGTCTGTCGCTTCGTATTCTCTTTCAACGTTTAACGCGCGTTTCGTTTCGCCCGGCGCGGTTCCGCCGTAAATTGTGCGAATCGAAACAAAATTTTCCGGCGAAAGCGCCTCCGCCAATTCCGTTTCGCTCATTGTAATTTCGCGTCCTAAAACTTCACGGGCGACTGTCTGCAAAATGTTATGCGTAATTTCACTTTTGTTTTCGATTGCGGTTTTCACGCAGTTTGCGACAATTTGGTGAGCAATTCGAAACGACAAATTTTCGCGGCGGACAATTGTATCCGTATAAATTAACGGTTGCAAATCGTCTTCGACATCGTTTATATCGCCGAAAGGCGTGTTATGAACGCTCGTCATCACGCCCAAACATTGTCCTAAAGCCTTGCTTCCAATTGCGCGAATATGTTCGAGCACGACCGGATTGCGTTTTTGCGGCATTATCGAAGAGCCTTGCACGAAGCCATCGGGCAGGCGAATAACGTCGAATTCCATTGAAGCCATTAATAGAAATTCCTGCGCAAATTTGCCGATATTAACCAGCAATGTAGAAGTCGCGCCTAAAGTTTCCGTAAAATAATCAACCGAAGCAATCGAAGCGTAAGAATTAACGGTCGGCGCGTAAAACCCTAAAAGCTCTGCCACGCGATGACGATTTATCGGAAAACCGGTTGTCGTAATCGCGCCCGCGCCGAGCGGGCACAAATTCATATTTTCAAATGCTCGCTGCAAGCGTTTTACGTCGCGCCCGAGATTTTCCGCCATCGCCACCAAAAAATGCGCGAGCGTCGAAGGCTGCGCTGGCTGTGTGTGCGTGTATGCGGGAATTAAAGTTTCGTGATGCAGCGCGGCTAAATCAAGCAGATTCCGGCGCAAATCCATCGTCGAACGAATTAGTTTTAACGTGTCCTGTCGAAGGTGAAGACGGTAAATCGTCACGTCAATATCGTTTCGGCTGCGAGCCGTATGCAGTTTTCCGGCGGTGTCATCGTCGCAAAATTTCGTAATTTCGCGCTGCAAATAATAAAACAAATCTTCAAACGTCCCATCGTATTCGGCTCGTTTTATCGAATCCAAATCAAGACTTTGCAAAGCCTTTAGCAAATCTTTCAATTCCTTTTCAGTGATAATTTTCTGCTCGGCAAGCATTACGGCGTGGGCGAAATCTACGTCGAGATAGGCTTGCAGAAAATAGCGTTTGGCATCCGCAAAACAATCCGCCAGAACGTTTTCTTTATAAATACGCGCGGGAAATTTTTCGTTCATATTTTTTATCGCAGAAGCGCAGAGATTTTTGAAAGAGAATTTACAGGGACAATAGGATAAACAGAATTATTTTAAAGAAATGATTTTGTATTTATCCCTATCTATCCCTTTTATCCCTTTCACTCCTGTAAATTCTCTTTGCTTACCCGCGATTAATCGCTTTTTATTTTTGCGGCGCTTTCGGTAAACTCAACAAATTGGCGAAAATGCGATATGCGCCGGTTACTCCGTTTGGAAGCTGGCGGAAAAATGAATAAGAATTGTAAATGTAATTTCCCTTTCCGATTTTCGCATAAATCATTCCGCCGTTTGATTCCGGCTCACCCGCGTCGTGCGATTCGAGCAGCGGAGTGTATCGCGGGTCGAAAGTCGAAAAATTATAAAGATTTCGCTCCTGCACCCAATTGGCAAAATCATTGTTATTTATTTTGTTCGGATAATTAAACACCGGATGCATCGGCGCTAAAATTTTGACCGGAGCGTTTTCGTCAACCACGCGAACATTTGAAATTCGCTGCGCGCCGTTCGTCACCATATCCATTTTTGCCGGAAACGGCGGGAGATTTTCTCTGATGTATTCCTGCTGCTGGTATTGAACAATCAGCGTTCCGCCGTTTTTGACAAAATCGAGCAGTCTATTATTGTTCGCCACAAAATCCGGTCTAACTTGCGAAGCGCGAATGCCGACGACAATCGTGTCGAATTTTGATAAATCTCCGGTTGAAAGGTCTTTTTCTTCGAGCATTGTTACACTCAACCCGATCCGCCTAATAGCTTCGGGAACTTGGTCGCCCGTTCCCATAATGTAGCCGACGCGAACCGGAGCAACTTTTAGATTCACAACCTTTGCCGAAACTTCAGCCGGTTGGTAGCGGCGATGCGTCTGGATATGCGGATACGTGATTTCCTGCATCATTTGATTGAATGTTTGATTGCCGACGACTGCGTTTGCCGAAATTTCATAAGAATCGGGTTTGGCATTCGCAGGAATTGTAACGTCAAACGCAATCGTGGTTTTCTCGCCTTTCTGTTCTAAGTCAAAATCTGCCGAACTCGGAATCGCTCGCCAGCCGGACGGTAAATTGAGAGTCGCTGTTCCCTTGGTTTCACGCGGCGCGTTATTGGTTACCGACATTATAACTCTTTGTCTTTGCGCTTTTGGCGAAGCGGGCGCGATTAACAAATTGGAATCGAGACTGATTCCAACCATCGGAACGATATTTAAATCGCGCCGAAGTTCGCCGCGAATATCATCAGCGTGGCGATATTGAATTGGTTTTAGGATGGTTACTTCTTCGCCGCCGATGTTAATTTTAACTTCCGCCGTTGCGAGTGATGACTTGAACGGCATATTTTTTTCCACGTCCGAATCCGACCAATTAAATGTATAATTTTGTCGCGGAGACTTTAACCAATATGGCTGGGTTAGCGAAGCGTTTGCCGGTGTCGAAAGCGTGAAAAAATATGCTTTTAATGCTGACTCATTACGAGGACGGAAACCTTGATTTGGAGCGGGTAAAGGTTCGGGCGCGTTATTAGCAGTCCAGCCTTGCGGAACTCGAATCATTGCGCTGTTGACTTTGACTATTGTTCCTTCGGGCGCGAAAACCCGTATGGCGACGTTCGTCGAATCACTGGCAACAATTGTCTCCGTGTTGCTTAAAGCGTCAACAAACACGCCCGCCGCCGCTTGTAGAGCTTCGGAAAATTCTCGTTCCTTTTGTTCAAGTAAAAAATTGGCGTCGGCAAGCGCAATCGTTTGTTCGCGTCCGGCTCTTTTAGCAATCTCACGCCGCGCTTTGCGAATTTCGCGCAAACCATCGGCTAAAGGCTGAATGACTTTTCCCTGATTCAGCGCGTCGAAACCGGTCAACGCTTTTGAAGCCGCGCTTTGAACCGCGCCGAGTTCGCTGTCAATAAAACTGTCGGTTAATCCGACAAGTTTGGGAATGCCGGTGATTGAAGTGTCAATTCCGTCAAAAATGCTTTTTTCAATTTCGACTTTTGCGGCGTTTGATTCGAGCAGACGAACGCCGGAAGTTTGTCGCCCGCGCAGTTCGAGCGAACCCATTTCCTGCGATTTGTGCTGGCTTCTGCCTTCCATCGCAATTTCAAAATACGAGCGTCCAAGGAGCGCGTCGTATTCGCCCGTATTAACGGTTAAAGTCGGAACATTTTGCGCGTTCGGCACAAAACTCTGCGAAACATAAAGTTTTTTCGCCTGCCACGGACGCAAGCCTTCTTGAATTTGTTCGGGAAATTGTTGCGGATCAGCAGCGGCTTTAAAAGCAATCGGCGTTAAATATCCGGCAAATTGGTGTTGACCGTGACCGTCGGCGGGCGTTCCGCTGAAACGTGAAATGACGACTACCGGACGAAACAATCTGATGGCGCGAACCATATCGGCTAAAACCGCTTTTTCATTCCAGATGCGGGCGGCTTCTTCGCGTTTTTTCGAGAAACCATAATCCATTACGCGCGTAAAAAGTTGCTGTCCGCCGTCAAGCCGTCGCGCTTGCAAAAGTTCTTCGGAACGAATAACGCCGAGCGGTTCGAAAAGCTCCTGCCCGATAACATTTTGCCCGCCTTCACCACGATTGAGAGAAAGATACGCTGTTCGCGCCTGCTCGCGCCGTGCTAGATAGGCAAGCAAACCCGAGTCTTCATCGTCAGGGTGCGCGCCGGTGTGCATTGCGCTGGCAGTTGTTTGCAGGCGTTTTATTTTCTGCGCCAAACCGCTGGCGCCCAAATCGTAAACCGGACGAACCTGCGCGTTAGTTGCCGGAAAATTAAAACCAACCAGAAAAAATAACCAGAAAAAAGCTGTGTATCTTTTAAGCGGCAATCGCATTATTTTCATCTCTCACCGTTAAACTGATTAAATAACCCGCCAGAACGGTAGCCAGACAACCGATGACGTTAAACCATAAAAATTCGATGTCGGTGTAGAAACTAGCAACCCAAACCGACGCGATTCCAAATAAAAGTCCGAAAAATGCCCCGCGGGCGCGGGCGCGTTTGACGACAAAAGCCAAAACGAAAACGCCTAAAAGCGAGCCGTAAAAGAACGAGCCAAATTTATTGACGACTTCAATCAACGAACCGAGATTGGTCGCGTAAATTGCCACAATACAGGCGAAAATTCCCCAAAAAAACGTGGCGATTCTGCCGAACCGAACATACTCTTTGTCCGTCCCGTCTTTTTTGAAATGGCGGCGGTAAAAATCAATCGTCGTCGCGGTTGCCAGAGCGTTTAATTCCGCCGAAATCGAAGACATCGCTGCCGCAAATATCGCTGCGATTATCAAGCCGATTACGCCCATCGGCATATTTTCAACCACAAAAGTCGGGAAAACGTAATTTACATCGTTAAAACTTTTATTGCCGCTCGAAGTCTTAATGAATTCAGTTGCATTTTTGCGAGCGTCGTTGAAAAGTTTATTCGATTCGACATAACCGATTCGAGTTTCTTCGGTTTTGTTTCTGACGTATTCGAGCGCGGATTGTTCACGCCGCGCGTGAGCCATTTCATATTGGCTGCTGAGCGTTTGATATTCGGCGGTTTGTTCGACCTTCGCAGTTTCCACCGAATTAAAAATCATCGGCGGAGTAGCGAATTGATAAAAGACGAAAACCAGAACGCCGATGAGCAAAATCATAAACTGCATCGGAATCTTCAAAAACGCGCTCATCAAAAGCGAAGTTCTGCCTTCGGAAACGGATTTCGCCGTTAAAAATCGCTGTACTTGACTCTGGTCACAGCCGAAATACGCGAGAAAAAGAAAAAGTCCGCCGATTAAACCTGACCAAATTGTGTATCTTTCCTTTAAGTCAAAACTCGTATCAATCGTCGTCAATCTGCCGGTTGAGCCGGCGAGAAAAAGCCCATCCGAAAGGGAAACTTCCGCCGGAAACTGCGAGACTATCACGTAAAGACAGATGAAAAGCCCGAAAAAGATGATGACCATTTGCTTCACGTCCGTCCACGTTACGGCTTGGACGCCGCCAATCATCGTGTAAACGGTCGTTGACAAACCAATGACGAAAATTGTTACAATTTCGCTCCAGCCGAGAACGATTGAAAGAATCACCGACGGCGCGGCGATAATCACGCCAACGCCTAAACCGCGCGAAATAAGAAATAAGAAACTCGTCAAACTGCGAGTTTTCGCGTCAAAGCGTTTTTCCAAATATTCATAAGCCGTATAAACTTTCGCCCGGTAGAAAAACGGAACCGCCGTGACGCATAAAATTATCATCGCCAGCGGCAGACCGTAATAAAATTGAATAAAACGCATCCCGTCCGAATACGCCTGTCCTGTCGTGCCGACCAGCGTAATCGCGGAAAGTTGCGTCGCCATTACCGAAAGCCCAACTGCCCACCACGGCAAACTTCGGTTAGCCAGAAAATAGCCTTCGACATTTCCGCTGTGTTTGGTCATTCGGATTCCGTCCCATATAACGTAAACCAAATACCCGCCAACGATTGCCCAATCTAAAAATTTCATCCTGTTAGCTTGAAAAGTAACTTGTAAAAGTTCCCAAAGCCGAAATGACAACGATTGTAGTTATGATTACCGCCAAATAAATCCGATACCACCACGAATCGGGCAATTCTTCAGCCTTATCAATCTCTTTTATTGTTTCCGCATTCATAATTCTTAAAGAATGGTTTTGATACTTTTCCAAAATACCAAAGCCATCTGCCGATTAAAAATTAAACTTAAAGCCTAATTGAAGTTGTCGGCTGTCGAGCGATGTCGGCGGATTACCAAGCCTGAAATCCGGCAGCGGACCGAGCAATTCGCCAGTCGTTGAATTAACCTGCGTCGTGTTCAGCGTTGTGGTGTTGTATTGGAAAATGCTGTTGATATTGAAAATATTAACTGCCTCGGCAAATAATTCCAGCCGAAAACGTTCGTTGAAATTAATGAACCGCGAATAACGCATATCAACATTGAATTGTTTCGGCGTGCGAAAGGCATTGCGTTCGATTCCGACCGGACGATCGCTGCCGGTAACGCCATCGCGGTTCAAATCCTGACTGGATACGACGTTGAAAACCTCGCCGTTGTTCGCCGTCACGATAATTCCCAGTTGATTGCCATTAATGAGTGCGCGAAGGAATTTATTTTCGATGTCGAACGTCGGACGACCGACGAAACTCATAATAAATGTATGGGTTTGGTCGGCAAGTGATTTCCCTCGGTCGAAACGGCGATTTGACGGGTCGGATAGCGCATACGATGTCGTCGCCACTAAATTCTGCTCCGGCGCGTCGTCAATCGAGCGTGACAGCGTATAGTTGACGCTGAACTGATAGCCTTGCGAAAAGCGCTTGGTTAATTGGAAAGTTCCGGCATCGTAATTAGAATTTCCGCCCGAATCAACCATCAGAATATTTTGAAATTGCGGGAAAATTCGGTTGATACAACTTCCCTGCGCGACTGAACCGTAAAGCAGTCTGCCGTCGGGAAGCGTCGCTCCGGTCGGAATACAGTTGATGTTGCCGTAAACCGGAATATGTCTGCCGTTAGAATGAATGTAGCCGACGGTAACCGAAATATCATCCGTTAAGCCTTGTTCAAGCTGAACGTTCGCGTGCATCGCATACATACTTTTAAAATCCGGCGAAATTGTTTCGATACTTTGACGCGGCAAAACAGTTCCTGCCGGAAGTGAGCCAAGCGTGTTGGGAAATGCGGGCGCGCCGGGAGTCGTCGGCGAAAATGTAAAATTGAAAAATCTCGGGTTGCCGCTGTTTTGTAAAGCGCGGCGATACATATCAAGTTGCGGCGTGTCGTAATACAAACCAGCGCTGGCGCGAATCACGGTTGGGCGATTTCCGTCGCGCAGACCATAAACAACACCAACTCGCGGCGCGAAATTATTTTTGTCAACTTTGAATTTGCGCGACGCTTCAAAAGGCGCGTTTGGGTCGGCATCCGGCACATCGTAAAGGTCGTAGCGCACGCCGTAATTCAATTTCAATTTGGGCGTTACCTTCCAATCGTCCTGCGCGAAAAAATTCCAGAAATTTGAATTATATTCGATTTCCGGGTCGCCAAAGGCTTCGACATATTGCGTGTAAGCACGCGGATTTGTGCCGTTTCGCGCAAGATTGTAATTGGCGATGCTTGAAAATATATAACGCGAAAAAACCGCCGAACGCCGGAAGTCGTAAATGCGGTTAAATCCGCCGCCAACTTTTATCGCGTGGTCGCCTTTGACAAGCGTTAGATTGTTTTGAACCTGCGTCATTTTTTCAATCGGCGAAATTGTATCGTCGTCTTCCGGCGCGCCAAAATTGGCGACATTAGAAATTACAATGGAAGGTCCGGTGCCGGAATTTTCGTTGGCGAAAAAGCGCGAGTCTCGTTTTGAATATTGAAAACGCAGCTCGTTAATAATATTCGTCGAAAGCGTCGAAGCAAGCTGCAATCCCAATGAATATGATTTGTCCTTAAAGTTTATACTTCGCTGCAAAGTGTTTAGCCCGCCACCGATATTGTCCGGCGAATTGTTGCCGAAATAATTGTAACGCGCCGTCAGACGATGCGCTTCGGTCAATTGCGCGTCGGTTCTTAAAATATAAAAATTAACTTTTTGCGTCACCGGAATCGCCGCGACAAAAGCAGAAGAAGGAACTGCGGCGGCAATCAAAGCGTCTCGATTGACGGCGCTGATATTGACTATTCTGCCCGGCTCGACCGCTAAATCGCGGTTGACGTATTCGTAACCGCCGTAAATATGCCAACGGTCTTTGATAATCGGACCGCCGACGGCTGCTGTAAAATTGTCCACATTGTTATCCGGCAAATCGTTCGGCGAAGGATATTGAAATGGACGAGCGTAAAATGGCGTGCGGCGAAAGCGATAGCTGACCGTTCCTCTAACGCTATTTGTTCCCGAAGGAGTAACGGCGTTCATAATCAGACCGGGCGTGTTACCGAATTCCGGTGAAAAACCGTTGGTAACAAGCTGCACTTCGCTGATAAACGTTTCGGAAATCGGCATTAAACGAATGCCCGAACGATCGGCTTGCGTGTTGTTGTTGCCGTCGAGCTGATAATTGGTACGGCGAGCATAACCGTTCGCGTTGATGCGTGGAACTCCGAATTCGGAGTTAGGTCTGCCGGTTACATTTGCCTGCAGGAGAGCGTAGTTATATGGATTGCGCGAAACCAGCGGAAGGTTTTCCACTTCGCGCGTCGTCATCACGCGACCAACGTCAATTTTGCCCGGGTCGGCAATCGGCGCGTCGGATGTAATGGTTACCGTTGCTGAAACATCTCCGGCTTCCAAGGACAAATCAACCGTCGCCGTCTGTCCGGTAGTCAGCGTCACGCCTTCGCGGACAAGGCGTTTAAAGTTTGCCGCTTCAACTGTTAAACGATAAGCTCCGAGTGGAAGAAGCGGCGCACGATAAACGCCGCTTTCATCACTTGTAACTTGGCGCTCGCTTCCTGTTTCAATATTTCTGACGGTAATCGTCGCGCTTGGAACGGCAGCGCCGGCAGCGTCGGTAACGATGCCTTCAAAAAATAAGCGAATCCGACTTTTTGTCTGAATTATCAGAATGCACTCCTTAATCTATAAACTATAAAAAATTGTAACGAGGGAAAATAAAAATATATCATTATTCTACGCGAATCTGACCGGAAAGTTTACACAAATTTAACATCTCTGAAAAATTCGCTTACAAATAAATTAAGCGATGTCCTTTATCATCCAAGTCAATCGCATCATATATCCAATCAATTAGATTAAGACCGTAGAGATTTAGAAACGTAATAATGTTGAGTGAACGTTCCTGCAAATTCTTTTGTGGAAGAAGCGATGCAAATGCTGTTTCGATTCGTCTGCGGACAACGGCGTCCTTTTGGATTTGAGCGTGTTGGAACTTTGTTCGCAAATTGCCGATATGGTACAAAATCTTCCGCCGTCGATTAGCTAAATTTTTAGCTAAAGTCGGGTCAAATTGAGCAAGATTACGGTCTAAACGATTAAGCTGCGTATTTATTTTTTCTTCGACTTCGATAAATATATCCGCCATTTCTCTGTTAAGATACTTTTCGACAATTTGCGGCAGTATATTTTCGATACCCGCCAACAATTCTTTTAACTTTAAATCATATTTATCAAGTGTCTTGGCATGTTTAGGCTCAACGAGCGTAAAACTTGCCCGGTGTAGAATCAACGTCTGCGGACGATTGAGAATTCTATAAACTTCAGCCGATTGCGCGAAATAAGCTATTTCCGCCGCTCCGCCAAAGTATGTTACGGTCGGAAGCAAATAATCTTGCACAACAGAACGAAGCACGACACTCGGACTAAATCGCTGAGGTTGCTGCGCGGCTAATTCGGCTAATTCATCAAGAGTAAATTCGCGCTCGATGTCTTTAACTTTATATTTGCCGTTTTTTGTTTGTTTCAGCGCGTGCCGGGTTCTATTTTTTGCCTGCCAGAAAAGCGGGAAATAATCACCGGCGACAAAAACTTGGGCGTGAAAACCATTCTTTTCGAGTTCCTTGCCCCGCGTTTGTAAGGCTTCGACTATTTCTTTCGATTTCTTTACCGCTTCAACATACAAAGGCGCGGCAAGTTTTTTGAGATTTTCATTAAGCGGGCAAAGCATTATTAAACCGTATTTACCTAAAATTTCGGTTAGCAATTTTGCAAACGCATCTCCGTAATCAACACCCACCTTCCAGGATTTTTCTATTAAGGCACGCAATTCATCCGTAAATTCGGTTTGAGGAAGCTGCGCAAATAGCTCTTCTATTGTTTTTTTTATCGAATCATCCAAGGCTACATAACCGACTGGCAAATTTTCATAGCATCTCTGCGGCTCATTTTTTAATTGAACTAACTCTCCTTTTTGACCCAAAACATATGCTTTAGAAACTTCCGCAAAATCGTGATCCTCAGTTGCAATCCAAAAAACGGGAACCGCCTTAATTCCTCGTCCGCGTAAACATTCGGTTAATTTAACCGCTGAAAGAGCTTTGTAAATTGTGTAAAGCGGTCCTGTAAAAAGCCCGGCTTGTTGACCGGAAACAACCGCGACACAATCCGATTGACGAAGAAGTTTTATATTTTCCAGTGTTTTTTCGCTGGCGCCGCAGCTTCTATTCATCTTTTCGAGCGTATCGCACAGAACATTACGGTCTGTTTTATAGTTTTCTAAAACACCTGGAATTAACTTCGAAATTTGTGTATGAGAATCGACGCTTAAACCGTAATATTGAGCTAACTCAGCAGGATTTTGCTGGTATTTGATAAATAATTTTGATTGATTCGGAATGTCGGAAAAAGGCAGTGTTTCAATTTGAAATAACCCTTTATCGGCTTGACAGCGGTCAGCATTTTCTGAAATCACAACTTTTCTCCTTAAAGATTTTAATTATAAAGTTCCAGGTCATAAGTTCCAAGTTGGAAACAAAAAAAGAACGATGTTTTTCACATCGTCCTCAGATTGATGAAACAATTTGTGCGAATTAATTTCCGGCTGTTATAATTCGCGGTCTGACTAATGTTTGGTTCGACGCAGTGGACGGCGCGCGCTCAATACGGTAAACTCCCGACGAATGTGTTCCGGCAAAAATCCGGTTCGAATCATTTGGGTCAAATGCCATAGACCAAATTCGACGACTCGGAAGTTTCATTTCCTTTGAGTCCATTCTTTTCCAATTTGCGCCTTCATCCTTTGAAAAAAAGATTCCGCCGTCGGATTCCAAAGCGCTACTGGCAAAAACTTCATTGGAATTATGCGGATTGATAAGAATACTCGTGAAGTTTCCAAGCGGAAGATTTCCGCCGCGCCGCCAAGTTTTACCGCCGTCACGGCTTAAATAAATCATCTGTGATGTGCCGACGTAAACATAATCGGGACGGTTTGGATCAACAACTATTGAACTGACAGGCACGTCTTCCGGTACGCCCGTAACCTTTTGCCACGTTGCGCCGCTATCGCGCGAAACAATTACGCCCGAACCGGCAGTTCCGACCCAGATTGTTTCCGGCTGTTTGGATGTTGCGAAAACAACAAAAATGTTTTCATCAATATTTGTGCCGAATGAAATTTTTTCCCAGCCTTTTGTTAAATCATAACTTCGATATAAACCTTTGTCGGTTCCGGCAAACATTCCGTTTTTTCCGTCTTCAGTTGGCGTCAGAACCTTAACTGTTTCAGTTAAAACCGGCACGAGTTTTGGTTCTCCAGGAACCGTTGCCGTTGTTGGTTGCGGCATTACAGGCGCGGGTTTTGGCGCAACGGTTTTTGATTTTGTTAATCTACCTTTTGCCGCTTTACCTTTAGTCGGCTTTTTCCGTACCGGTTTTTTGACCGGAGCCGGTTTTGGCACGGTAATTTGTATCCAGGAATCTCCCCGGTCGAGTGAACGAAAAAGCCCGAGATTTGTTCCTAAATACATGGTGTTGGGATTTGCGCGGTCTTGCATCACTGTAAATGGCGAAACGCGATTGACATCTAGATCTCTTGCCTGTTGCCAGGTAACTCCGCCATCATTACTAATAAAAACAAACCCGCCGCCGCTCGATGTGTTATGGGTTGTCGCGTAAAGACGGTTTGATTGTTCGACGTCAGGCGTTATCGAATATGTAAAACGGCTTGTAAAATTAACATTTGTCTGTGCAAAGTTTTTTCCGCCGTCATTGGAAACCATAACACCGTAGTTATTTGTACCGATAAAAACTCTTTCGGGATCATCTGGGTGAACTGTAATGGAATTAATTTCCAAATCTCTCGTCGTCGTCAAAATCCACGATTTACCGTTATCGGAAGTCATCCAGAAGCCTTCGGTCGTAGCGGCATAAATAGTTCCGGCTTTGGTCGGATGCTGCAAAATGTCGCGTGTGCGTCGTGATTGCGAAGGAATACCTTGTATTTTTTTCCACTTCTCGCCTTTGTTATACGATTCGTAAATACCGCTGCAAGCCGAAGCCACAATATGATCCGGATTTCGCGGATTGACCGTGATAGCAAACACATCCGAATCATCTATCATTCCGTCTTTTATCAACCGCCAGTTTTTTCCGCTGTCAGTTGACTTATACGCGCGCCAGACCGTTCCGGCGTAAATTGTATCGCTCGTTCGCGGGTCAACGGCTAAAGAATCAACGACGGGCATCGGTTCACTTGAAACCTTTTTCCAATCATCCCCCGAATCTTTAGACATCCATACACCGCTTATTGTTCCGACCAAAATAACATTCGGGTCAGAAGCAGATTGAACCATTGCGTGAATTGACTCTTTTTTTAATTCTTTAGCTTCCTTCCAAGTTAAACCACCATCGGTCGTTTTAAAGAATCCGCCCGGGTCTTTATGACGATGTCCAGAAGTATAAATTATATTTGAATCACGCGAATCTACAATCAACTGATCAAGAATAAGTTGCGGACGATTAAAATTGACAAGAAGTCGCCAGGTTTTGCCTCCGTCGGCAGATGTATGAAGTTGTCCGTCAAGCGTGCTGATATAAAGCCGCTCTTTATCCTTCGGGTCAACGGCTATAACTCTGACATCGCCGCCGGTTGGACCGACAACTTGCCAGTCATTAATTTTTACTGGTTCATTCGTGGAACCTGCCGAAGCAACCACGGCATTGACACACAAAACAGATAATAAAGCTATCACAGCTAAAACATTTGCTTTGAAATCGAAATTTTGTTTAGTTCTATCCACCATAATTTTTATCACTTTTGTTGTTTGCGAATTGAAAGTTCTTTCAAAAAGAGCCAACAAATTTTACCGGAATTCAGATGATTAAATGAAGGTAAATTGTTGCATTGGAAAAGTAATCCGTTTGAAGAAGTATTGGAATGATAAGTAATTTATCAAGCGCGCAGATAAGCTACGTTTAATTTTACACGGAAAGGAAAAAAAAGCAAATTTTTATTAAATTTTCTACCTACTTCTTTAAAAAGCATAAGCGAGTGAAACTTTTAATAAATAGTTTCACTCGCTTAGGAAAGTTCACATCTTAGAAAAGATGCAAAGGGTTATTAATTTACGGAGTTGGAGGAGTAGCACCAGCCGGAACTCTATACAATCTTGTTTCGATCGTACCAGTGTCGGCTCCTCTTATAAACTCGATACGAGTTGCGTCAAATCTACGGAATCTGATGTGGTTTCTAATAAGAGTTTCACGTCTTGCCACTTCTCTTGCCGGTCCAGAGTTGATAATAACACCTCGTGACGTCGGATCATTCTGCAACTCAATAAAGTAGTTATCAAGTATACCTCTGAGTTCGTCAGCAGGAACTGCACCAACTGTTGCGAACAGAACTGATTCAGGCGGAGCCGGGAAACTGAAAGTTGCCGATTCCGATCTGTTACATTCAGGGCAAACTGTGCTGCTTACCGTAACCGTCGCGGTTATGTTTTGACCAACCATTTCAGGAGTTGTTTGAACTCTGATAGTCGGTGTTCCTTGACCTTCAGCGATTGTTGCTGTGTCCGGAGTAACCGTCCAACTATAGGTAAGGTCAGCAGCATTTCCGCCGGTCGTTGTAGCTGTGAATGTTAACACATCGCCAGGTCTAGCTTCACCAGTCGGACCTGAAACGGTTAGTGTCGGGCATTCGCAAGGAACTCTAATGGCTACACAATTACAATTTTCAACTACGACGGTTCTGGTTTGGGTTTGACCGCAAACGCCGCAACCATCGTCAACGCCGGCTGTGATTGTGTATGATCCGGGTGCAGCGCCTGTCAAATCCCAGGTAACACTTGCGCCTTGTCCAACAATGCGTCCACCTGAAACTGTATAGTTATAGGTAAGAACGTCATTTTCCGGGTCAACGGCGGTCGTCGTAACATTAACCACCATATCATCGCTACAATTAGCTCCTTCAGCCGGACGTTGGTCTGGACCGCAGGGAATTGTAACTCTTGTTTCGCTAACCTCGAGATTAGTAACGTTAGCAAATTGGTTAGGAATCTGTCCAAGAGTTCGAGCATTACGACGTCCGGCAGTTATCTGGACGATAAATCCATGCGGATCGCTTGATGTTCTAAATCCGGGAGGCACACCCGTAAAATTATTAGTAGTCGTAGTAGCACCTAACCTTGTATTAGTAGTAAATGCGCCGTTATCTTCCAAACTTTCCGCATCTTGCTGGTTAAAGTGATGCCTGTACGCTGCACCGATACTAAACCATCGCGCTGGATAAAAACGGGCGCCGGCTAAACCGTCTAATGGACTGTTTTCAAAAGCATTTGGCGTTCTTCCGCCAACATAATGAGTCGAACGGAACTCTAAAATTGGCTGGAAGAATTTATTAACCGGAAAGTCTAATGCAACACCGGCAAGAACTTCGTCAGGTCGGTCTAAAAACGTAACGTCACTGGTGTTGGCAGCATTACCCTTGACGCTACTGTTATAGATGTAACCGATATTTGCCGAAGCATTAAGCCATTTCGCAACACGGGCATCTCCAAACAAGACTAAACCGAAATCGCCGCGACCATTTTCATTTTTATAGAATTCAGGTCCGCCGCCGCCCGGGCTTGCTCCGCGTTGAAGTTGATTAAATCCGTTAGTACTCGCTCTATCAGCATAAAAGCGATAAAAAGGAATAATACCTATTCCATACGGATTATTTGGTCCTGTAAAGCGAATTTTTCCACCTACCGTAAATGTGTTAAACGCAGATTCGCCATATTCGCGGTTGATAAACGGCGCATCAGGCAAGTAGCTCGGTGCAAGGGTAAAGACCGTCGGAGCAACTAGCGGCGCGCCACCTACAGTGACGGTAGTAGTCTGCAAAACAACACCCGGCAAAATACTGCCAAAAACAGAACCAAGCCCCGGGAAATTTGATGCACCGTTGCCGCCGCCTGTAGGAGCGCCAATAAGTCCAACTACGCCTGCGCCGCCGCCAACAAATGGAAATATATTAAAGGGAGGATTTTGCGGGCGAAACACTGCTCGACCTGCAAACGGTCCCGTACCTAAAACAACTGCCCCTGGTCTGACCAAGGCATTACCAATTCTTAGTTGTGAATTTGGAAGATAAAACCCGGAAAGATTACGTGGCGAGTTAATTTTAACTGCGCGGTAAGCGTCCGTATTGAAGAACAACTCTACATGGTCGCTCAATCCAACTTGGAAACTGACCGGTATTTCGGTAATGTCCGCATCACCGGGATCACGGTCATAGTTACTATAAGC
>JAIVJJ010000291.1 GCA_020200095.1 Acidobacteriota bacterium
TGAAGGATTTCCCGATAGCAATCGGTTTGAGAGAAGCGTCGGATGTTATCTGGAATCCGAATTGGATTCCGCCGGCAAGCGATTGGGTCACCGGACACAAAGGCGTGAAAGCAGGCGAAGTTATCAAACCGACCGACCCGCGTAATCCGCTTGGCAAATTAAAAATTCCGCTTGGCGGCGGCTACTTGATTCATCAGGCGAAAGGCATCGGCGATTTAGGCGGTCTTGTTTCTCATGGCTGTGTGCGAATGCTCAGAGCAGACCTTTACGATTTGGCGGAAAAAATTGTCATGGCGCGCTCGCTTCCAGTTTCTCGAAAGCAAATTGAACTTGCCAAACGCACCAAAAAAACTTTAACTGCGCCGCTTGACCCTTCCGTTCCGGTAGAAATCACGTATGACACGCAGGTTGTCGAAGCCGGACGGCTGCATATCTACCCGGACGTTTACGACTATAAAACGAAAACCGTCAAAAATCTGCGTGAAGAACTTGAATCGAGCGGCGTTGACTCTTCGCATTTGAACGATAAAACGCTTGAAAGAATGTTGGCGCAAGCCGCAGCCAAAAAACAATTTGTTGTCGGCACGGCAAGCATCAAGTCGGGACGCGCTTTGACCGCCGGACGAACGTTTTCCGTCTTAGCGCGCGGAACTGAACCGACCGCTCCAAAACGCACAAACGGCACGATTCGTCAGCGCAGAGCTTCGCGTTGACGGCAAACCAAATCTTTTTTTGCTTGGCGAGATATTTTCAGACCGCAAACATAAAGAAGCATTTCAATTTTATGAAAACATCTTTTTTATTATTGACGCTGCTTTTTGTAATGCCATGCGTGGCGCAGGAAAAGTGCGGTTTGGGATTGAAAGATGCGCCACCTTTTTTTGGTTTAAATCTCGGCATGAATCCGAAACAAGTGCAGAGCGTTTTTGGTAAAAAGCTGAAGGTCAAGGTAAAAAAAGAAGGCTCGTTTTTCCAAAATTTTATTAATGAACCGCCACCCGCATTTTTATCGGGAGTCCGCGCCGTTTATTTGCGTTTTTTTAATCGTCAACTTTATCAAATCGAGATTTTTTATGAAGCTGAAGAAGGACGAGTAAATCTTGATGAATTCGTCGGCGCATTGTCGGCAAATCTGAAACTGCCGCGAGCAGCTTGGGCAGAGAGTAACAAAAGATTTGAGTTAAATTGTGCGGAATTTTCGCTCGTCGCCGATAATGTGCTAAATCCCAGAATCGAACTAACCGATGAAATAAACCGCGCTGAATTTGAAGAATCTCAAAAACGCAAAAACAATAAGAAATAGCGTAACTTCTAAAAGTTTTATTTCACAATTGTTTTAGTTTGATTGTTCTCAACCGGCACGATGCGCAAAATGCGGTCGTCTTCGCCGCTTGGGTCGCCGCGCCCGTCGCGGTTTGAGGTTGAAAAATATATTGACCCGTCCGGCGCTTCCGCAATTTCACGAATGCGCCCGTAAGTTTTTTCAAACAAACGCTCCTGACTTACAACTTTTCTCTTATCAAGCACAAGTCGAATAATCGCTTCACCTCTTAACCGTAAGTCCAAATTTCAGAACGCGCATTTTTTTGATTGACAAACGGATTATCTGCGGGAATCGTGCCGTCGTCGTTTAAGCGCAGAGTTTTTCCGCCAATTGATTTGAGGTCTTGTGCTTGACTTTGATTGAGCGCATCGCCGGTCGTGATATAAAGTTTTCCGTCAGGACCAAAACGAAGGCGCGTGCCGGCGTGAAAACGTGCCGCCGGGATTTTTTCGATTATCATCTTTGCATCGGTCAACGTATCACCCGTTTCCCGGTAACGCACAACTTTTACTTGCTTATTGCCGTTGTCTTGATAAGCGTAAGCCAAATATAAAAAATGATTTTCGACAAACTGCGGATGCAGAGTCATTCCCATCAAACCGGTTTCGCCGGAAAGTTCAACATCGGGGATGGTTGCAAGCGGCGCGACGCGAAGTTTGCCGTTTTCAAAAACGCGCACTCTGCCCAGTCGCTCGGTAAAAAACATTCTTCCGTCCGGCGTGAACACGATTGACCACACAACTTCCAAATTGGTTGCAACTGTTTCAACTTTAAGTTTCCTCGAACTGTTCGGCGCAATTTGTGGTAATTCGCTTTCGGGTGAATCTGCCGACGGAGATACAGCACAGGCGATAGTTACCAATACTATCGGCGAAAAAAATATAAGCTCAATTATTTTTTTCAATTTCTTCATTCGATTTTAACGCTCTGACACACGCAATTGTTTGATGCGAAAAAGCGCGTTTATAACACAGTTTTTAGGCAAATAAATTAAAAACCTTTTCTAACAGCTCCCGTCATATCCCAGTCTTTGTTAAAAAGAATTTCTACATTTAAATCTAAACAAACAACAAAGGAGATGTTTCAACCGGAGTTTGAAGGGTATTATTAAAATCCCCATAATCTTGCCGTAGACACTAAAAAACAATCCAAAAGTTTTAACTTAAATTTAACCTTTGATTACTTAACTTCTAACTTGCTTCGTGTTAGAATACTTGCATTAGTTCAACTATCGAAGCATCTCTTGAAAATCAACGAGTTTTAAGCAACCGGCAACTCCCAATGAATAATTGCTCTTGTCTTAAAACTTTTGATTAAAAATCCAAAAATTTACTGTTCAAACTGTTTACTTAAAACTATTTATTTAAGAGGAATAATAAAAGTATGTCCATCAACCGCAGCAATAAAAAAGAACAAATCAATCGTGTACTCGTTCAAAAAAATTCATTTTTCCGGCAATCGGTATCTTTTGCCATACTCGCTTTTCTGTTTTTGCAGCAATTATTGATAATCTCGCCAGTCACTGCGCAAGCGGCTGTTTCAACCAGCATCGTCATCAGCCAGTTTCAGGTTGCGGGCGGCACTGCCGCCGATGAATTCGTCGAACTGCACAACGTCGGCAACAATCAGGTTGACATCAAGGACTACCGCCTGGTTTATCGTTCCGCAACTGGCGTGAGTGATGTAGCGGTTACAAACTGGACGAGTAGCACCATTATTCCAGCTGGCGGATATTATTTGATCGCTGCTACGCCCGGTTACGATGGCGGAGTCACTGTTGCTGCTGATAAAACTTTTGCTGACGGAGGAACCGGAAAATTAGCTGCAGCGGGTGGCGGTTTTGCTTTATATAACGGCGCTACCAACAGTGCCACGATTATTGATTCAGTGGGATACGGTACGGCAACCAACGCCTTTATTGAAACGACAAGGACAACTGCTCCAGCTGCCAATACAAGTATGGCACGCAAATCGGCTGGTTGTGCCGACACCGATAACAATTCCAACGACTTTGAAAGCGTCAATCCTTCAACTCCGCGCAATAGTTTGACAACATCTAATGTTTGCAGTGCTATCAGCACCAGCACTAATCCTGCAGGAACCGGCACTGCCAATCCGAATTCGGTAATTGCCGGAAATACAACACTCTTGACAGTGAGTGTAACGCCGGGAACAAATCCGTCGAGCAGCGGAATCAGCGTAACCGCCGATTTGTCAGCTATCGGCGGAGTATCGAATCAGGCGTTTGCCGGTAGCGGCAACAGTTTTAGCTTTACGGCGACGGTTGCCGCAAACACAACCGCCGGTTTGAAAACTTTGCCAGTTACCATAAATGATGCCGAGGGTCGCACGGGAAGAACATCAATCAGTCTGACGGTCGAACAGACTTCGGCTGTAGTTGACCATGTTGTCATCAGCCAGATTTACGGCGGCGGAGGCAACTCCGGCGCGACTTATACGAACGATTACGTCGAACTTTACAATCCGAGTATGACTTCATTTAATTTGAACGGTTGGTCGCTGCAATACGCTTCCGCCACCGGCAGCGGCTGGGGAAGCAGCACTCAACCGCTCGGCGGAGCAATTGCGCCTGGAGAATATTACCTTGTCAGTCTTGCAAGCGGCGGTGCGGTCGGGCAGCCGCTTCCGCCGGCGAACATAACCGGCGGCGAGACTAATTTGAGCGGTACGTCAGGCAAAATCGCGCTCGTCCGCAACGGCGAACCGCTTACCGGCGCCAACAGCGCTTGTCCTCTGGACGATTCGGACATTGTTGATTTTGTCGGCTACGGCAGCGCAAATTGCTCGGAAGGAGCGACAAAAGCGCCGACGGCAAGCAGCACGCAAGCGATTTTCAGAAAATCCGGCGGCAGCACCGACACAAATGTCAACGGTTCCGACTTTACGGTGCAGCCGGCATCTCCGCGCCGAACGGCGGTAATTGCTGAGATCGGACCGTCGGTTTCCAGTTCCGACCCGCGTCAGAGCGGCACAAACGCTCCGCGTGACGCAAGTATTACGGTCAATTTCACGGAAGCCGTCAATGTTGACCCGGTGTGGTTCAGTATCGTCTGCAACGGTGTCCAGCATAATGATGCAACCGTAGCAGTCAGCTCTAATTTCAAGAGTTATGTGATAACGCCGAATACAAGTTTTGTACCGGGCGAGCAGTGTTCGGTCACAATCAACAAAAATGCGATTCACGACCAGGATACGGACGACAGCGCGCCGAACACCGATACGCTTGCGGCGGATTATTCCTGGTCATTTACGGTTGCGACCGGCTCTGCTCCGCCATATCCGAGCAGCGTTCATCTGACGATGGGCAACCCGAGCGACGCAACTGCCAATATCGGCGAGCCTAATAACTATTTGATGGAAAAAGACGCTTTTGCTCTTTCGTATAATCGTGACGGCGGTACGCCGAATTGGGTGAGCTGGCATTTAGACAAATTGTGGACGGGAAATCTTCAGCGCAATGACTCTTTCCGCCCAGACCCGGAAGTGCCGAGCGACTGGTATCGCGTGCAGCCGATGGATTATTTCGGTTCCGGCTTTGACCGCGGACATATGACTCCGAATGCCGACCGCGACAATGAAAACTCGATTCCGCTCAACCAAGAAACTTTCTTGATGACGAATATTGTTCCGCAGGCGCCGGACAATAATCAGGGTCCGTGGGCGAATATGGAAAATGATTTGCGAAGTCTGTTTACGGACGCTTCGGGAAATGAGTATGAGTTATACATTGTAGCGGGCGGTGCGGGAGTCGGAGGCACTGGTTCAAACGGTTCGATTACGACGACTATCGCCGACGGGCGCGTAACCGTCCCACAATATACATGGAAGGTAGCATTAGTTTTGCCGAGAGGCGACAACGATGTATCACGCGTAAATGTGGCGACAAGAACGATTGCTGTCATTATGCCAAATACGCAAGGCATCCGAAATGACGACTGGAAAAAATATTTGACGAGCGTTGACGCGGTTGAAAGTTTAACCGGATACGATTTCTTCTCGAATGTTTCCGATGATATTGAAAACAGCATCGAAGCCGGAATCAACGGCGCAAATCCGCCGGTCGCGGAAAGTCAATCCGTAACCGCCTCTGAAGATACGCCGCAGGCGATTACATTATCGGCGATGAGCGCGAACAACAATCCGCTCACTTACACGATTGTAAGCCAACCAGCAAACGGAGTTTTGAACGGCTCGGGTTCCAGCTTTACCTATATTCCTAAATCGAATTTTTACGGCGTTGACAGTTTCACGTTTCGTGTCAACGACGGTCTGTTCAATTCGAATGTGGCAACGGTGACGATTAATGTAGCGTCGGTCAATGATGCTCCAATGCTGGCGACAATCGGCAACAAAACAGTAAATGAAGATACACCGTTAACTTTCACGGCATCTGCAACTGACTCGGACGTTCCCGCAAACGCCTTGAATTTCAGTCTGGTCGGCGCACCTACCGGAGCGAGTATTAATTCGTCAACCGGCGTTTTCACCTGGACATCGACCGAACCGGGCATCTACACATTCACGGTAAGAGTTACTGATGACGGAAATCCCGCGCTTTCAGACCTAGAAGAAATTACCGTAACCGTTCTGGATACCACCGCGCCTACGATTACTATCGCTTCACCGACTGCCGTCAACTATTTGCTCAATCAGAATGTTTTAGCAAATTACAGTTGCAGCGACACCGGTTCGGGCGTGGCTTCGTGCATCGGCACAGTCGCAAACGGGGCGGCAATTGATACAACGACCACCGGCACAAAAACATTTAGCGTAATGGCTACCGACAACGCCGGAAATACTAAAACTCAAACTGTTACTTACACGATCGGTTTTGGAGTTGTTGTGTTGTTTGACCAGACGAAACAGTATAATTCGGGCAGCACGATTCCGATTAAGTTGCAGATTGTAGATGCCGCAGGCACAAATCAATCAGCCGCAAATATTGCCGTAACTGCCGTTCGGATTATGCCGGGCAATCTTCCGGTGCAATCGGCGGGCAATTCGCAACCCGGTAATTTGTTCAAATATGAGGACGGAGTTTACCAATTCAATCTCCAAACGTCGCGTGATATGGCGGCAGGCACGTATCAATTAGTCTTCCGCATTGCGGGCGACCCGATTGAACATTCGGTGCAGTTCGTCATTAGGTAGAATCAACGCCGAACAGTTTATTTAGAGTAAACTTTTGAGCTAGCGTCAAGTAACAAAAAAAGGATTCAGAAAACGTTTTCTGAATCCTTTTTTGCTTTAGAAAAGTATGCCGAGGGTCGGACTCGAACCGACATGGGAAGTGAATCCCGCTAGATTTTGAGTCTAGTGCGTATACCAATTTCGCCACCCCGGCGTGCGAATATGAATGATAAAATTTTCACGCTTTTACGTCAACTATTCAATAGACTTTTAATCTTTCTTTCGCTCCTGCGATTGCACCGCTGTAATCGCTACTGCGTCAACAATATCTTCTGCTTTGCAGCCGCGCGATAAATCGTTTGCCGGCTTGTCGAGCCCCTGCAAAATTGGTCCGATTGCTGTTCCACCGGTTAATCTTTCCGTTAATTTGTAAGCAATGTTTCCCGCGTTCAAATCTGGAAAAATCAAAACATTCGCTTCTCCGGCAACACTTGAGCCTTGTGCTTTCGACGCCGCTACGCTTGGAATTAAAGCAGCGTCGGCTTGCAGTTCACCGTCAATTTCCAACTCCGGCACCCGGGCGCGAACGGTTTTTGTTGCTTCGACGACCTTTTCAATCAATTTGTGTTTCGCACTTCCCTTTGTTGAGAAAGAAAGCATCGCAACGAGCGGTTCAACATCTAAAAGGGCGCGGCACGAATCAGCCGAAGCGATGGCGATTTCAGCAAGCTCGGAAACGTCCGGGTCAATCACGACGCCGCAATCGGCATAAATCATCGCGCCTTCACATCCAAATTTTTTATCCGGCACAATCATTAAGAAAAAAGACGAAACGATTTTCAAGCCTTGACGAACACCGATGCAGCGCAGCGCCGCAGCAACCGTATGAGATGTTGTGTTGGTCGCGCCTGCGACGGAACCGTCTGCCTTTCCTTCACGCACGAGCAGATTTCCGAAATAAAGCGGGTCTTTGACGGTTTGCTCGGCTTCTTCCAAAGTAACGCCTTTGGCGCGGCGTAATTCGTGATAAAACATTGCCATTTTGCCGAATTCAGATGATTTCCGGTGGTCGAGAATTTCCACACCATTTAAATTTGCGCCGGAAACACGCGCCGTTTCACGAATTTTCTCTTTATCGCCGAGAAGCGTAACTTTTGCAATTTTATCGCGGGCGCACATTTCCGCCGCTTGAACCGTGCGGGCATCTTCGCCTTCGGGCAAAAGGATGTGTTGCAAATTTGCTGATGCTCTAGCGCGAATTTTTTGCAGAATCATAATTCAATTTTAGATTTTAGATTTTGGATTTGTAAAAGAATTTATCATATCCAACCTTGTTCATAGAAACTTGCGAAAACATCGTCGTTTTACTTAGACTGAAAGAAATGTAAACAGGAGCGAAACGAAATGAGCCAAAAGTTAGAAACGAAAGCCGCAAAACTGCCGCGTAAAGAAAAATCACAGATAAAAAGCCGCCTTAAAAATCTTTTGATGTTTCTGCCGAATATGGTCAAACTTCTCGGCAGGCTGTTAACTGACAAGCGAGTTCCCGCGACGGAGAAGGCTTTATTCGCGGCGGCGATTATCTATGTTATCGTGCCGCTCGATTTTATTCCGGACATTTTTCCTTTCATCGGTCAGGTTGACGATTTGTATCTGGTCGCGCTCACATTGCTTCGGCTTTTAAACCGCACTGATGAACGGGTTGTGCGCGAAAATTGGGCGGGCGGCGGCGATGTCGTAACGCTTGCCAATTCGATTGCCAGCCTCGCGCCGATGCTTCTGCCGAAGCGAGTTTCGCGCGTTCTTTCCGCCCAAGTCGAACCGACGTCTGCCGGTGAAGTCCTGCGGCGCGTAAAGGAAAGGAATAATGCAGTTTTGTCGAAAGTCACGCAAAATAAAAAAAGCGAGCCGTTTTAAAATCGCTTCGCCTTCTTAAATTAAAAATTTTTTAGGTTATGATGCTTTTCAATACATACAACTTGAACTAAATCAAAGCACAATTTTAGTTGCAGCATTTTGAGTTAAAAATTAATTTGTTGATTTTAATAATGTGTGCAGTTAAATAAAAAAGAATTTATTAGAGGCATAGATATTGCTTTCTGGCTTTGAGATCAGCGGAATTTTATCTGTTGAAAATCAAACGAACCGAGGGAGAATTTTATTTATGAACGCATTCGAGATTTTAAAAAAAGACCACCGCGAAGTTGACAATATGATGGCGATACTGGAAAAGGCAAAAGGCGACACGGCTTCCAACAATTCGCACAAACAAACTTTTGAAATGATGCGCGAAGCATTAACTATCCACGCCGAAGCCGAAGAAACGATTGTCTATCCGGCGCTCGAAGAATTTGACGAAACCGAAGACCAAGCCGAACATTCCTACGACGAACACGCCGAAGTGAAATCGATGCTCGCGCAAATGAGCGAATTAGAGCCGAGCAGCGATGAATTTCAAACGCTTTTGAGCGAATTGAAAACAAGCGTTCGTCACCACGTTGCCGAAGAAGAAGGCGAACTTTTCCCGAAAGGCGAAGAACTTCTCGGCGAAAGCGAATTGCAGGAAATGGGACGCGAAATTCTGGAATTTAAGCAGGAAGGATTGTCTTCAAACACGGCTTCGATATAATTTTTTACGCATAACTCCTAATAAGGATTAGCTTCGTAGGATTTTTAATCTACGGAGCTTTTTCCACTTTTAATTTGAAAAAGATTTTTCAATCTACCCTTTGGAATTTGTATTAAAAACCGTCTTAAACGCCATTTTCGCCAGTTTCCAGGTTCTATCCAAATCAATCTTGCCGTCGGCATCGCGTCCTAAAAGTTTATCGGTCAAAAGTTTTCGCAAATCTTTTCCTTCGCGTTTAAACATGAACTCTTTCGCGTAAGGCTTTGCCGTTTCAAAGAAATTAAATTCCGGGTCGGTGATAATACCGATACCTTCGAGCGTCATCAAAGCTCGCATAATGTAGGTAAAATTCGACGGCAGGCGAAACGGATAATCATACATTACGTCCGCCAAATCATAAGTCAATTCCTTGAAATTTACTTCTTTTAATTTCAAGTTCAAATGAAACTGAAACATCTTTTCGACAACCGGACGCACAATGTCGGGATTCGAGCCGGGCTTCATAAAATCCAAATCAATCAAATCCTGCGCGATTCCCGCCGGGTCTTTGGCAACAACGTGGAAAAATGCGTCAATCATTTTTGACTGCAATTGCGGTGTGATGCGCCCGACCATTCCGAAATCGAAAAACGCTAAACGTCCGTCCGGCATTACCAGAAGATTTCCCGGATGCGGATCGGCGTGAAAAAATCCGTCTTCGAGAAGTTGTTTCAGATATGTTCTGATTAAAAGCCGATTGACTTTTTCAGGCGAAACATTTCGCGCCCTTAAATCCTCCAGAGCCGTAACTTTCGTGCCGTGAATAAACTCCATT
>JAIVJJ010000292.1 GCA_020200095.1 Acidobacteriota bacterium
AAACAGGCAGATAAATTTACCGGCGCGAGGCGTTACGTTTCTTCAGACGGTTTTGAAATTTTAGTCGGAAAGGGGGCGAAAGATAATGATTTTTTGACTTTTCGTATGGCAAAATCTTCTGATTTATGGCTGCACGCTGCTGATTATCCGGGTTCGCACGTTGTGGTTAAAAATCCGAATCGAACTGAAATTCCACAAAAAACTTTAATTGAAGCCGCGCAGATTGCCGCCTTTTTCAGCCAAGCCAAAACGCAGGCAAAAGTTGCCGTCCATTACACGCAGAAAAAGTTTGTCAATAAGCCGAAAGGCGCAGTTGCGGGACTTGTGAGTCTGGCGAGTTTTAAGACAATTCTTGTCGAGCCGAAAATAATGAAAAGTGAATAGTTAATATCTTAAAGCAAACAACTAAAAAATTTCATTATTCATTTTTCACTATAAATTAATAACTATTCATTTATAGTTTTATCAACCGATTCCTTCATCTTGTTGATAACGCCTCGACCGCCACCGGTAAAAACTCCGGTTAACTCACCTTCGCGGTTGATAATAAGGCTTTGCGGAATTCCGTCCCTGCGGGAGATTTTAAAAAAATCGCTTACAAATTTATTATCTGCATAACCGAGTTGATAATTTAAGTTCATCTTTGCGGCAAAGGCTTTTATGTTATCCACAGGTTCAACTTGACCATCTTGGTCGCCTACGTTTAGTCCGACAACTTCAAAGCCCTTGTCTCTGTATTTTTCCTGCATCTCAATCAAATGTGGCATTTCACCAATGCAAGGTCCACACCAAATCGCCCACAAATTGATTAAAACAACTTTGCCTTTTTTATCTTCAAATTTGAAAGTGTTTCCATCCAGATCTTTAATTTCCTCTTGCATTATACCTACCGGCGCGGGCGGATAATCGCTCTTTTTCGACTCGGCTGATAAAGGCGGCGCACTTTCATCAACCGAATCTTTTTGCGTAGTTGCTGTGTTTGAACAAGCCGTAAAACCAGAGAAAGCAATACTCAGGGCAAAAAATAAAACTAAATTCGTGAATAAATTTCTCATAAAACTTAAAACCTCATTCTAACCAAAGTCCTGAATTAGGAAAACAAATAAAATGACAATAACCAATATACCAAACATAACATTAAAATTATTTGATTTAAACCCTGTTTATACGCCGGTGTAAAAAAGCTGAGAGGTTGACAAAAGAGATATTCAAAAAATCTCTGTGTGCATCTGTGTCTTTTTTAAGCTCTCTACAGTAATAGATTTGGTAAAAACATAATCCACTGAATTCACAGAGAAAACCCAGCGAAAATACTTCGTATCTTTGTTTGACACATCGCCGAAAAGCAATCGAAGTTGAAATTATAAGTTTGCAACTTAAGCTTAATTTAAAACATTCTTGTTTTGAATAGCTTAAAACCTAGCAATGCTTTCACGTTTACAAAGTTTTTTAATTCTTGATAACAATATTCACCAAACGATTCGGCACAACGATAATTTTTACAATTTGCCTGCCGTTAATAAATTCTTTGACTTTTTCATTCGCCAAGGTCATCGTCTCCAAATCTTCTCTTGGTGTATCGAGCGCCGCTAAAACGCGCGAACGCAGCTTACCGTTTATCTGAATCGGAATTTCGATTTCATCCGCTTTTGCCAGTTCTTCGCGGAATTCAGGAAAGCGCGCCTCGGATTTCAAAATTCCCTTGTCGCTTCCTACAAGATTTGCAAACAATTCTTCCGCTGCATGCGGCGCAAAAGGCGTGAGCATCAACACCAAACCGCGCACGGCTTCATTTATTGCGTATAAATCGCATTCGTTTGCCTCATCAGGCTCAACCTTAAAATCGCCTAATTCATTTGACAACTCCATCAAAGCCGCAACCGGCGTGTTAAATTGCAATGATTCAAAGTTTTCCGTAATACGCTTAATTGTTTGATGAGTTTTACGGCGGAGTTTTCGCGCCTGTGCGGAAAACTCGCTCGGTTCATCTTTCGGCGCATTTTTTAACTGCGCGTGCCAGCGCCAAACAAAACGGTAAACTCTTTGCAAAAATCTAACCGCACCTTCGATTCCCGCTTCGTTCCAGACAAGTTCATTCTCGGCGGGCGCGGCAAACAAAACAAACAGACGCGCTGCATCCGCACCGTAAATCCGCACCATTTCATCCGGATCAACACCGTTGCCTTTAGATTTTGACATTCTTTCGACCGCATATTTCAGAGATTTGCCTTCCGTATCAGTTGCCGACACAATTTTCCCATTCGCATCCCGTTCGACTTTGACCGTTGAAGACGGAAAATAAACTCGCTTGCCGCTCGAATCATTAAAAAATGTTTCACCGATGACCATTCCCTGTGTCAACAAACGATTAACCGGCTCGTCGAATTTCACCAAGCCCAAATCGCGCATCACCTTCGTCCAAAAGCGCGTGTAAATCAAGTGCATAACGGCATGATCATCGCCGCCGATGTATTGGTCAACCGGCATCCAATAAGCCGCAACTTCCGGCGCGAAAGGCATTTCCGCATCCTTTGGGTCGGTGTAGCGAAAATAATACCAACACGAATCAACAAAAGTATCCATTGTGTCTGTTTCGCGTCTCGCTTTGACGCCGCACTGCGGACAAGTTGTATTAATAAACTCTTCAACTCTTGCCAAAGGCGATTCGCCAACGCCTGTAAATGGCGCACTTTCGGGCAATTCAACGGGAAGTTGCTCGTATGGCACAGGCACAACGCCGCATTCATCACAGTAAATAACGGGAATCGGCGCACCCCAGAAACGCTGCCTCGAAACGCCCCAATCGCGCAAGCGATACGTTACGGCTGGCTCGCCAAAACCCTTTTCCTGAGAAAACGAAGCCATTTCGCGTGTTGCATCTTCGGAACTTTTGCCGCTCCATTCGCCAGAATTTATCAAAACGCCGTACTCCGTCATTGCGGATTGCGGACTGTGAATTTCGGATTCATCTTCATCTTCTAAATCCTCCGTGTCTCTGTGTCTCTGTGGTTCGATTACTGTTTTAAGCGGCAAATCATATTTTTTAGCAAACTCAAAATCGCGTTCGTCGTGCGCCGGAACGCTCATCACCGCGCCCGTGCCGTATTCCATCATCACGTAATTGCCGACCCATACGGGAATTTCTTCACCGCTAAACGGATTTATTGCCGTTAAACTCGTCGGAATGCCTTCTTTTTCCTGCTCGTCTTCGCGGTCAACAACTTTTAATTTATCGGCTTTGATCTTTTCAATAGTCGCGCACGTTTCGTTTGAAAAATCAGCTAAATGCGCTTCAATAATCGGATGCTCGGCGGCTAAGACAATTGCATTAGCGCCGAAAATCGTATCAACCCGCGTCGTGAAAACACGCACTTTTTCGCCCGAATTTTTCAAGGCAAAATCTATAAACGCGCCTTCCGAGCGTCCAATCCAATCGCGCTGACGTTTCAAAACCTTTTCCGCCCAACCCGTTTCGATTTCCGCCATATCGTCAAGCAATTGGTCGGCGTAATTTGTAATTTTAAAAAACCACTGCTCTAAATCTTTTTTTGTTACCTGTGAGCCACAACGCCAGCAAATTCCGCCCGAAGCCTGTTCATTCGAGAGAGTTGTTTGGTCAACCGGACACCAATTGACCTGCGTCGCTCGCTTGTAAGCCAAACCCATTTCAAGCATTTTGAGAAAAAACCACTGGTCGAATTTGTAGTAATCCGGGCGATGCGCAAAGATTTCCCGTCGCCAATCGTAGCTTAAGCCCAAACGCTGAAGTTGCCCGCGCATATACTCGATATTTGCTTCCGTCCAATCGCGCGGATTAACGCCGCGTTTTATCGCCGCGTCTTCGGCAGGCTGACCGAATGAATCCCAGCCAATCGGATGCAAGACGTTGAAGCCTTTTAGCCGTTTGTACCACGCCAGCGCGTCGCCGATGGAATAATTGCGTACGTGTCCCATATGCAGATTACCCGACGGATACGGCAGCATTTCCAATTGGTAGAACTTTGGTTTTGTGTCGTCAATTTCAGTTTCAAACGCGCCGCTCTCAGCCCATTTTTTCTGCCACTTTTCTTCAATTTTTTCAGCAAAATATTTTTCGTCCATAAAATAGTCCAAAGTCTAAAGTCAAATGCCCCAAGTCATTTGAGTATTAGACAAAAACGTAAATTTAGCGAATAAAACCACTTTCATCCACTAATAATTTGTAACTTTTAATTCGTAATTGATAAAGGCTCGCCACATCGCCGATACTTTCAGGCGAGTGGCTATCTAAGAAGGAGGATGTTGAGTTTCTGTAACAAAATCATTCATAAATTGTAGTTCAAGAAAAATGACTTGTCTAGTTTTCAAATTACTCGTTGCCATAAATTCTCTTTTTATGATATTTTTTAAATGTACTTTCGAACAAAAGTTGCAGAAGATTTACCCAAACAAAAGATTTAATGATGAGAAAAAAATTAACGCTGACAGTCAAAACTTGAAACTTTAAGTTTGCGCTTTGACTGTCTGCCCGATAAAAAGGAGGAACGGAGATGGTCAAACGAACGAACCAAAATATTGCCGGCGAAATTGATAAACTTAACGAGAACGAAACTTTAGCCGTTTTACAATATATTTCTCAACTTCTTTCCAAACGAATTTCCCAACAGAAAAACAATTCGCCGAACGATGATTTAATCGTTTCGCTTTCCGACGCTTACGAGAACAAACGCGCTCGTCAGGTGTTTGAATGGGAAAAGGTGCGGCGGCAAAATGTGCAACGCGCCGTGTGAGAATGGCAATTACGAATTACGAATTACGAATTACGAGCCTGAAACGTAAGATTAACATTCTTGCGTTTCTTTACCTTTTTTGTGCCTCTGCGGGAAATTCTTTCGGGCAAGATTTTGTCGTAACTCAAACACAAATTGATTGGATTGCCGAAGAAATTTTTTTGAAACGAAAAATTCAATCGGGCGACAACGAGCAAAAACGTGACGCGCTTCTGCAAATACGCAATTTAAAAACCGAACCGGCTTCGCGGATTGCAATTCCCGCTTTGCGCGACAAATCTGAAATTGTCCGCGCAACCGCTGCTTTTTCCGTGATTTTTCTGCCGAAAGATGAAGCGTCGAATGTCTTGATTCCGCTTCTTAATGACAAAAAAGAACTCGTCAGACGCGAAGCCGCCTACGCGCTCGGTAAAGTCAGAAATCCGAGCGTGATAAATCCGCTTTTACAAATTTTGCAAAACGATAAAATTTTGGATGTTCGCGCCGCATCTGTCGTTGCGCTCGGCGAAATCGGCGATGTTTCGGCAGTTGCGGAACTCGCTAAAATTTTACAGAGAAAGCCAAAAGACGAAGAGGAATTCCTGCGAAGAAGCGCGGCACGTTCCATCGGACAAATCGCACAGATTATTCAAACACAAGAGACGGAAGTTCTTACGCCTGAAAATTATTTGCCGGATAGATTTAATTCGTTCAAAAAACTGAAGTATCCTAATTTGATTGAAATATTTACAGAATTTCACATGGCGAACGACATTTTAATCAAAACACTGCAAAACCCACGCGAATTTGACGATGTGAAACGTGAAGCTGCTTTCGCGCTTGGCTCAATCCGGGACGAATCATCAATTCCCGTTTTACAGGCAAACCTAAACAGCAAAGATTATTATTTAGCAGAAATTAGCAAAGAAGCATTGGAGAAAATTCAATTTGCCAAAAACGCAAGAAATAGCAAAAAACTTGAAGGCAATTTGTAAGGAAAGGCTCGCTTATCTGTCTGCGTGAAGCACGAGAGCAGAATAATTTAGCCACTAAAAAAACCAAAAAAGCACAAAAGAAAAAGAAATAATTTTTGTGAATTTTGTGAATTTTTGCGGCTAAAAAATCTTAAGTGTCTGACAACGATTTGAGCAGACGCACGGATATATTTATACATTTTGGCAGTTCTTTTCCTTTTGATTTGGTTATATTTCTGCTCTAATAAAAATATGCAAGCAACACAAGCGCAAAGAATTTCACCGCAAGAATTGGAAAGTTTTTATTCTTTTGTTCGCAATTACACCGAAGAAATTTGCGAACCGCTCGAAACGGAAGATTACATTCCGCAACCGGTCGTTGATGTCAGCCCGCCGAAATGGAACATCGCGCACACAACCTGGTTTTTTGAGGAGATGATTCTCAAAAAATTTGCTGAAAATTATCAGGAATTCAATCCTAATTTCGGCTATCTTTTCAATAGTTATTATAATTCCGTTGGTGAGAGAACTTTGCGCCAAAATCGCGGCGATTTGAGCCGTCCGACTGTCAAAGAAGTTTATCAATATCGAAATTATGTTGATAAAAAGATGGGAGAATTTTTACGGCAGGATTTATCAAACGAAGTGCGAGATTTGATTGTTTTAGGTTTAAATCACGAACAGCAACACCAAGAGCTTTTAATTACCGACATAAAATACACTTTCGGCTGTAATCCGCTTTTTCCCGTTTATAAAAAAGATTTTGCTTTGGTTGAAAAAGGTGAAACCGAAAACTATGAAAAGAACGAATACGTTAATGTGTCTGCGGGAAGGTATGAAATCGGCTTTAATGGCGACGGATTTCATTTTGACAACGAGCAAGGCAGGCACACTGTTTATTTACAGGACTTTGAGATAAGCAAAAACCTTGTAACAAACGGTGAATTTCTCGAATTTATTGAAGACGGCGGATACGAAAACTTTAACCTTTGGCATTCGGAAGGTTTGGATTGGGTCAAACAAAATCAAATAAAAAGCCCGCTTTACTGGCAAAAACACGACGGCGAATGGTTTCAGTTTACGCTTGGCGGTTTGCGAAAATTAAAACCTGAAAACGCCGTTTGCCACATTTCTTATTATGAAGCCACTGCATTTGCCGAATGGAAAAGTTTAAGATTGCCGACAGAATTTGAGTGGGAAACGGCGAGCGATTTGTTTAATTGGGGTTTACGCTGGGAATGGACAAATAGCGCGTATCTGCCTTACCCGAATTTCAAAAAACCGGCGGGCGCGGTTGGCGAATACAACGGTAAATTTATGATAAATCAAATGGTTTTGCGCGGTTCATCGGTTGCAACGCCGCTAAAACACAGCCGCAAAACTTATAGAAACTTTTTTCATCCGCATTTGCGCTGGCAATTTACGGGAATACGATTAGCAAAATAATTTCAAACTCCAGATTTCAAATTCCAAGTTAAATAAACTTGGAATAAATTTGGATTTTTTTTGATTTATAGATATGCAAAGCTCCAGCCAAATTCAACCGAGTGGTTTCGCCGCCGATGTTCTAAAAGGTCTATCTGCCGAACCGAAATTTCTTTCGTCAAAATACTTTTACGATGATGAGGGCAGCCGCCTTTTTCAGGAAATAATGAAACTGCCGGAATACTATTTAACCAGAGCCGAATTCGAGATTTTTGCCGAACAAACACCGAAAATTTTGGAAGCGTTTAACGCTGAAAATTCCCCGTTTGATTTAATTGAACTCGGCGCTGGCGACGGCACGAAAACCGCCGTTTTAATTGATTATTTTTTGCAGCGAGCGACGAATTTCACTTATTCGCCGATTGATATTTCGCAAGAAGCAGTAGACGCTTTGAGCGAAAAATTTAATGCTGAATTCCCGCATCTTTTGATGAAACCGAAAACCGGCGATTATTTCCGCATTTTGGAAACACTTAAAACCGAATCTCAAAGAAGAAAAATTTTACTGTTTCTAGGCTCGAACATTGGAAATTTCAATCAGGAACAAGCCGAAGAATTTTTCCGCAATTTGCGAACCGTAATGAACGAAAACGATTTGCTTCTGGTCGGTTTTGATTTGCAAAAAGACCCGCGCGTGATCTTGCTGGCTTATGACGATTCACAAGGTGTTACGGCGGCGTTTAACTTAAATTTGCTAGCGCGCATTAACCGCGAACTTGGCGCAAATTTTAATCTTGAAAATTTCTCTCATTACGCAACTTATCGTCCGACCGAGTGTGCCGCGCGATCCTTTCTTATCAGCCGAAAAACGCAAACTGTCCGCGTTGAAGCCCTTAATCAAAGTTTCGATTTTAAAGCGTGGGAGCCGATTTTTATGGAAATCTCGCAAAAATACAGTCTGGAAATGATAAATGAATTTGCGGAGGCAAGCGGTTTTCAAGTTGTCCAAAATTTCTTCGACAGCCGGCAATATTATGCTGATTCTCTGTGGAAACCCGTAACCACGCGATGAAATTTACGATTCTCCGTTTTGATACTATCGAATCAACCAATACTGAAGCCTTAAATCAAGCTAAACAAGGAGCGAATGAAGGATTGTGTATTATCGCCCGGCAGCAAATTGCCGGACGCGGCAGGCACGGACGAATTTGGATTTCAGAAAAAGACGCCGGACTTTTTTTTAGTCTTGTTCTTCGTCCGAAAATAGAAACCAGATTTTTACCACTTATAACTTTAATGTCGGCGGTTGCCGTCTATGATGTTTTGAAGGAACTTTATAATCTTAAACCCGATATAAAATGGGCGAACGACGTTCATATCGGCGGTAAAAAAATCTGTGGAATTCTAGCTGAAATGACCGAAACGAAAAAAGGTTTGGCGGTTGTCGTCGGAATTGGGATTAATCTAACTGATGTTGAAATGCTCAGAAAAATTTAATTCGTTCATATCGAAATAAAATACGCATTGAACTTTACCGGACAAGAGTGTAATTTGTAATTAAAGGAATTTAATAAATTTAATAAACAATCTTATGAACAACGAATTTGATTTTGACGATGAAGAATTAGAATTTGGGAATTTTGACGAAGAAGATTTTGATAATTTTGACGAAATGGAATTAAGCGAAGTTACGATGCGCACTGCTATTTTGTCAAAAAACAATATGCTTGCGCTGTTATGCGTAAAAACGGCAACCGAAGGTGGCGCGATTTGCCGCGTTGACCCGCGCGAGGCAAACCCGGCAGTGCAAATTTACGACGACCCGCAAAAGGCTATCGAATGGTTCACGAAAAGTCTTCGTACGAGCAAAAGAAATGGCTGGCAGGTTGTTTATGACGGCTTACCATTACAAGGATAATCGTTTAGTGGTGAACTGTGAATGGTGAACGGTTAGGGCTTTAAAACTCACTACTCACAATTCACAACTCACGGCTATGTTATTAGCAATTGACATCGGCAACACGAATACCCATTTCGGCGTTTTTGATAGTGAAAAACTCATTTCGCATTTTAAAGTACCAACTGTCCGCAATAAAACTTCCGATGAAATAATTGATTCAATTCGAGAAAAAATATCTCCCTATGTTTCAGCAATTTTTATCTCATCGGTTGTTCCCGAATTAAACGACGCTTTTCAAAAATTGTCGGAAAAATACTACGGGCTGAAACCTGTTTTTGTTGACTACACTTTCGATTTCAATCTGAAAATCAAATACAATCCGGCTTCTGCGCTCGGCGTTGATAGGTTGATTGGCGCTTTCGCGGCAATCGAAACATACGGAAAGCCTTGTATTGTCTGCGATTTCGGAACGGCAACGACGATTGATGCTGTAAATTCAAAAAGCGAATACCTCGGCGGAATTATCGCGCCCGGAATGAATGTTTTAGCCGATGCGCTTTTCCGAAAAACTTCAAAACTTCCTTTAGTTGACATAAAAAAGCCCGAAAGCGTTTTCGGAAATTCAACCGTCAGTTCGATTCAATCGGGAATTTATTTCGGATACGCGGGCTTGGTTGACGGAATTATCCGTCGAATGATTGACAACTTGCGAGAAAAGCCCAGAATCATTGCAACGGGCGGACTTGCATCTGTGATTGCCGAAAGCTCGGAATTGATTGAAATGGTTGACGAAACGTTGATGCTCGAAGGCTTGCGTTTAATTTATGAAAAAATAAAACATTAACCGTGAATTGATACGAAATAACACAAACAAATTTTTCGCGTTAACTTTAAACGCCGCAAGCGACATCTAAAATCTTGACACTTGACAACTTGCCGCCTTTCATTTCGTAAGTTTCGACCCAGTTTCCTTCGTAGTATTGGCAGTAAATCACAAGCTCCATTTTGCCGTCGCCGTTCAAATCGGCGATTGCTGAAACTTCATATTCGCCCGGTGCGCCAAAATCAATTTTTTTCGTTATAAAATCACCCGTAACGATGATATTTCGCGCTTTTCCATTAACAACTTTTCGCAATAAAACAAATGAGTAATCATTTTTTTTCGCGCTCGAATAAACTCCGCTCGGGTAACTTGTCGCCGTTATCACGACTTCTTCCGTGCCATCGCCTTCGAGGTCAATGCGAAACACCTGTGTTAGTTTTATTGTTTTCGTAAATATGCCTTTGGTTTGTAGCGCGTCAGCCGTTGCTTTTTTGTATTTGATATCTGTCAAAGCAATCTTTTTCGGCTGCCGCGGCATTGCGTTCCAACTTGCATTTGCGCCAATTGCAACACCTTTTGAGTTTTCAGTTTTTGCAAAATCCTTTTCCCCGAAACCGTAAAAATCGTCGCAGACATCCATCGAGTTAACAGGTTTAGTAAAAATCATATCAACAATACTTGTCGCGTACGGTTCAAAAATTTTGTATTTGGTCTCAGACGAAAGTTTGCCGACAGTTGTTTTCGCGTTCACGAATTTTCCATTTTCTACACCGCCCATTAAACCTTTAACCTGCAAATTCAAAATCGGCACGATGCTTTCGGTTTGGGCATCGGCAAAACCGAAGCTGAAAATTATTAGGCAAATCGCATAAAAAAGCGTTTTTTTGTTCATAAACTTTCTTCTGATTTTTTTTCTTTAAAAGCTCGATAAGCAAAATATATAATTAAACCCAAAACCGCGACAATCAAAATCGCCAATCCTTCTTTTCTGAAATCAACATTGGTTAAAAGCCAAACTGTTAAAACTAGAGACAAAACTGATGCGGCAATTCCTAAAGGCGCGAGGAACTCGGCTTTCGGCGAATCTTGCCGATAACGAAAAACAGGAAGTGCCGCGCAGGTTGTAGCATAAACAATCAACCTCGTAATTGTGCTGATCGTTAAAGCCGTGATAAATGATGATTGAATTGTCAAAACAAGCATTGCCAGAGCGGTTATAAACAATGAAATATGCGGCGTTTTAAACTTTTCGTGTGTTCGCGCAAAAATCCGCGGCAATTCGTTATGTTCAGCCATTGCAAACGGAACGCGCGAGGCGGTAAGAAATCCGCCGTTCAAATTTCCGAAAATTGAAACAAGCGCTCCGATAGTTATAAAAGCCGCGCCGAAACTGCCCAAAAATTTATTTGCGGCATCGGCAAGCGGACGCTCCGATGCGGCAAGTTCTGGCAGAGTTCCGATGGCAACAACTTGAATTAAAATATAAAGAACGGCGACAATTACCAAAGCCGTCATTAAAGCGAACGGAACGCTGCGTTGCGGATTGCGCACTTCGCCCGCCGGAATTGTCGCCGCTTCAAAACCGACAAAAGCGTAAATCAAAATCAAAACCGCGCCGGAAAATTTTTCGTTTTCGGGAGTTGGCGAAAACGAAAAATTTTCCGGCTGAATAAAGAACAGACCGACTGCCGCAAAAATGATTAAAGGCACGATTTTTCCGACCGTGAAAATGTTGGTCAGAATCCGCAAAAGTCGTAACGCGAACAATCCAATACAGCCAGCCGACTTCAAAACCGACAACCGAGCCGAACGCTTCGTGCGCGTAGAGATACGAGCCGCCCGTCGTTTGAAAACGGCTACTGACTTCGGCAAAACACAAAACGATAAACGCGACAATTAACGCACAGACGACAAACGCGACGAGGCTGTAACTGCCGATTAAAGCTGTAATTTTTGACGGAAGTCCGAAAATTCCCGCGCCGATAATTGTGTTTATGGTTATCGCCGCTAAATCCCAACGGCTAATGCCGCGAATTAATTTCTCATCTGTCATTTGTTTTCTGTAATTTGTATTTCGCTTTTTTGCAGACTGCTTTTCGTTTATACTCTGTAAAAACGAATCCGTAAAGATTTTTGAGGTGTTTTTGATGAAAAAATTATTTTTTTTGTTTTTTTGTTCGCTTATTTTTTGTTTTGCTTTGCTTGATGCAAACGCTCAAACAAAAAGCGTTGTAAATGTAAAATCCAAGCAATCTGCGGTTCAAAATCCTTATCGTCCGCCCGTTATTGAGCCTTCGCCAGCGCTGCAAACTCTTTTGAATAATGCCGTTGGCGAAACAATCAATAAATTTTCTTCCAAAGGATTAAAGTCTGATTATGTCGCGGCAACTCTGATTGATTTGCGCGAGCCGAACAATTTAAAGACGGCAAACTTTCGGGGCGAACAGAAAATTTATCCGGCAAGCGTCGTGAAAATGTTTTATATGGTGGCGCTGCATCGCTGGCTCGAAGACGGAAAGGTGAAAATGACGCCAGAGCTTGAACGCGGTTTAAAAGATATGATTGTTGATTCATCAAATGAGGCGACGCAATATATTTTGGACGTTTTAACTGACACTTCAAGCGGCGGCGAACTTCCGCCGAAAGAGTTTAAAGTTTGGTCTTACAAACGCAATGCGGTTAATCGTTATTTCACGTCGCTTGGTTACGAGCGCATCAATGTTAATCAAAAAACCTTTTGCGAAGACGCTTACGGACGCGAACAGCAATTTCGCAATTACAAAGGTGAAAATCGCAATATGTTGACAACCAACGCAACGGCGCGGCTTTTGGCTGAAATCGTTTTGGGAAAAGTTGCAACGCCGGAAAGAAGCAAACAAATGATGGATTTGATGAAGCGTGATTTTAGTGGAACAACGAAAGACCAAGACGACCAAGCGCACGGTTTTACGGCAATCGCTCTGAATGATTTGAAAATGACGGATGCGAAACTTTGGTCAAAAGCCGGTTGGACAAGCAAAACACGCCACGATGCCGCATACATTGGAACGCCCGACGGCTTGAAATTCGTGCTGGTTGTTTTTACGGAAAATATGGCGAATGAACGTGACATTATTCCGAGTATCGCACGAAACGTTTTGCAGAATTTGGGAACAATAAAATAAAAATTATGATGACCGCAGGAATTTTAGCCAAAGAAAGCGATGTTCCGCTTTACACAGTCCGCCATTACACGCGAATTGGACTTCTTCGTCCGTCACGACACCCGCGTAATGGTTATAAAGTTTATCAACATTCAGACGCAACAAAATTGCGTTTTATTAAGTCTGCAAAGGCTTTGGGATTTACCTTAACGGAAATCGCGCATATTCTCGACGAAGCCAAACACGGCAATTCGCCTTGTCCATTGGTCAGAGAAATTATCGTTTATCACATCGAAGAAAATAAACGTAAAATTCAGGAATTAAAATTGTTGCAGCGGAAAATGGAAAAGTCTCTAAACGATTGGTCAAATATGGAAGATTCGATGCCAAACGGCGAATCGGTTTGTCATTTGATTGAATCGGTTGCGGAAATTGAAAAATAACGCTTGACCTGACACTTACTGACAGGTTTTAGAATGTTTTTGTAGTTAGATTTTTTATAAAAGGGTGATTGTGAAATGACTGAAAAACATTCAATAACAAGCGAAAAATTCATAGATCCGATTTGCGGAATGACGGTCAAACCGGAAACGGCAGCGGCAATTATGGAGCATAACGGCGAAACCGTTTATTTTTGCAGTAAGGTTTGTCTGGAAACTTTCAAGCAGCGAATCAAAGCAGAGAGACCGCAGCCTACGCCCGTGGGAATCGGACGAACTAATATGTCGGAAGACCAGATGCGGATTGATAAAAACGGAACGCACGTTGACCCGATTTGCAAAATGCTGGTTAGTCCCGAAACTGCGGCGGGAAAATACGAACACGATGGCGAGGCATTTTATTTTTGCTCGAAAGGCTGTTTGCAAAAATTTGTCGCACAAACAAACGGAAAACTTATTATTTCTGTTCAAACGGATGTCTTAATAAATTCAAGCAAAATCCCGAATCGTTTCTCGCGCCGAAAAATTTGGAGAAACCGGAAATTGCTAAAGAAGGCGTCGAATACACTTGTCCGATGCACCCGGAAATTGTGCAAATCGGACCCGGAACTTGTCCGATTTGCGGAATGGCTTTAGAGCCAAAAGTTTTTTCTTTGGATGACGCGTCCGACCCCGAATACGTTGATATGAAACGGCGTTTTTGGATTTCAGCCGTTTTGACGATTCCTGTTTTTGCATTGGCGATGGCAGAGATGCTGCCGAACTTTCACGAGTTTATTTCACCGAAAATTTCGATTTGGATTCAGTTCGTTCTGGCAACTCCAGTCGTTTTGTGGGGCGGATTTCCGTTTTTCGTGCGCGGGTGGCAGTCCATCGGCAATCGAAGCCCGAATATGTTCACGCTGATTGCCATCGGAACGGGCGCGGCTTATCTTTTCAGTCTTTTCGCGTTGTTCCTTCCAGATTTTTTTCCCGCTTCGATGCGCGGCGAACACACCGGATTGATTGCGGCTTATTTTGAAGCGGCGGCAGTTATTACGACGCTTGTTCTTCTCGGACAGGTTTTGGAATTAAGAGCCAGAAGCCAAACTTCTAGCGCAATCAAAGAACTTCTCGGACTTGCGCCGGACGTGGCAATCGTTGTTTTTGACGACGGCAGCGAAGAAGAAATCGCGCTCAAAGACGTGCAAATCAGCGCGAGTTTAAGAGTCAAGGCAAACGAAAAAATTCCGACCGACGGCGTGATTACGGAAGGCGAAACTTCGGTTGACGAATCAATGGTGACGGGCGAATCAATTCCCGTCGAAAAAATCGTCGGCGATAAAGTTATCGGCGGAACAATCAACGGCAGGCGCGGCTTTGTAATGAAAGCCGAAAAAGTTGGCAGCGACACGCTGCTGGCGCAAATTGTGAGAATGGTCGGCGAAGCGCAGCGCTCACGCGCTCCGATTCAAAGATTAGCCGACGTTGTTTCCGGCTATTTTGTTCCGGCAGTTATTGTCGTGGCGATTATCGCGTTTGCCGTCTGGCTCGTTTTCGGCAGTTTTAGTTACGCTCTGGTTGCGGCGGTTTCAGTTTTGATTATCGCCTGCCCGTGCGCTTTGGGTCTGGCAACGCCGATGTCAATTATGGTCGGAACAGGTCACGGCGCGAAAAACGGCGTTTTGGTGAAAAAAGCCGAGGCATTAGAAATTCTGGAAAAAGTTAATTCGATTGTTGTTGATAAAACGGGAACGCTGACCGAAGGCAAACCGCGTCTTCAAAAGGTAGTTTCATTAAACGGCTGGGCTGAAAACGAAATCTTGAAGTTTGCCGCCAGCCTTGAAAAATCGAGCGAGCATCCGCTTGCCGAAGCGATTATTAAAGGCGCGGAAGACCAAAACATCGGACTCGGAAAGGTGGAAAATTTTGAATCGGTAACGGGCAAAGGCATTTTCGGAACGATTGACGGCAAGAAAATTTTGCTGGGCAATGCCAAACTGATGACTGACAACGGCGTTGATTTTTCGTCGGATGGGAAAGCCGACGAGCTGCGCGCCGAAGGACAAACCGTGATGTTTGTCGCCGTCGATGGAAAACCTGTCGGGCTGGTCGGCGTGGCTGATACGATTAAAGAATCCGCCAAAGCAGCGATTGGCGATTTGCACCGACAGAAAATCGAAGTTGTAATGATGACGGGCGATAATGCAAAAACGGCGGAAGCAGTTGCCAAAAAACTCGGCATTGATAAAGTTTTCGCCGACGTTCTGCCCGAACAAAAAGCGGAAAAAATCAAAGAATTGCAATCTGAGGGCAAAATCGTGGCGATGGCTGGCGACGGCGTGAACGACGCGCCCGCGCTGGCGCAAGCAAACGTCGGAATCGCAATGGGAACCGGCACGGACGTGGCGATGGAATCCGCCGACATCACGCTTTTAAAAGGCGATTTGCGCGGGATTTTGCGGGCGAAAAAATTGAGCGCGGCGACAATGAAAAACATTCGCCAAAATCTGTTCTTCGCGTTTATTTACAATTTGGTCGGCGTTCCAATTGCCGCCGGAGTTTTATATCCGGTTTTCGGACTTCTTCTCAGCCCGATGATTGCGAGCGCGGCGATGACTTTCAGTTCCGTGTCGGTTATTGTCAACGCGCTGCGTTTGAGAAAATTGAAGTTATAATTGGAGTATTTTATGAACTTAAAATCACGTCAGTCGTCTAACGATTGAAGATTTACAATCCACGCAAATTTCCCTTGAATAGTGTATGAATGCACGATTTGGATTAGAGATATTTGACAATTATTTTTTTATTTCAGCCGTTGATTTGAATTTCAGCTTAACGAATTATTGGCATAGTTTTTGCGGATTTAGTCGCAGCAGATAAAACAATTTTTGCAGTAATGTTCACAAAAGTGATTTTATCTACCTGTCCGGTTTGGACAAAAATTGCCTTATTTTGGGCAGATCAAATTAAATTCATGGAGGTTATATAATGAATTCTAAGATTGATTCTCTAAAACGCATATTCGGTGTGGGAATTTTTGGAATCGCGCTGTTATTTGCCGCGAGTGTGACGGCGAACGCGCAATATCGTGATAACGATTCGTATTACGGTCGGCAAAACAACCGCTCTTATAATCGGAATCGGCGCACCGATAAACATCATCAAAAGCATGAAAAACAGGAACTAAAGCACCATCAACGCCACGAGCGTGAATACTACGGAAATTCACGAGAACTGCGCGGTCATCAAAAGCAGGAACGCCGACAACTAAAACGGCATCAGCGTATTGAACGCAAAAATGGATACAACAACCGTCGCAGAAATGATGACCATAACCATGACAACTAAAATTAACGCCCACTAAAACTACCTTAGTTTATTTTGGGTAAATTGACGGCGAGTGAGAACGAATAAACTATTTCGTTCCTGCTTGCCTTTTTGTTTGCTATTTTTATTTTAATACTGAAGAATTATTAGACCGGACACAATGAAATTTAAACAGACTCGGTTATTGTCATTGCGCTGCGTTTCAAGAATTTGAAATTGTAGGCAAGATGAAAATGGATAAAAAACTTGAAAAACTTTCTGCCGCGGTCAGCCTTGCGGTGCTGGAAATAGATTTTTATCCGAATGAGCTGATACCGGCTTTTCTGCTTGCCAATCTGATGTCTCCGGCGTTGTGGGCTTGGCGCGACGAGAAAAAAGCCGGCAGCGACGACGGAATTCTTTACAGCCCGAAAAACCGCCTCAATCAAATACAGAGATTTTTTCACCGTTATACTTTTACCAATATTGCGGGCGAGCCGGGCGGCGACCCGTGGGGACTTCTCAGCTTTGACGAAGAAGAAAAGCGTTTCGGTTCTGAGTTTGTTCGGAAAATTCAAGCGGAATACGACGCGACGTTCAGAAAACTTCTGGCGGAAAATCCCGAATCGCAGTTCGGGCAAATTCTTAATCAATCTTATTACCGCGAAGGTTTTTTCCCGCGCCTGAAAAACGAAACTCTCGAAGTGATGAACGCTTTCGCGTCGGTGAACGAGGAAGGAAAACGCTCAGGCAAGTGCATCGGGTTGGGGATGCTCTGGGCTGCCGCGCTCGTTGTCTGGGGAAGATTTCCGCTTGACCGCATCATTATCACCGGCAACCGCGCTCATATGTTCGTCTTTCTTGACGATGAAGATGGACATCTTCTAAATAACACGAAGTGGTTTAGCAGCACCAGAATTAACAACCAATCTGAATTGTCAGAGTTTGTCCGCGTCGTCGCTTCAAGCACGGAGACGACATTTTTTTACAACCCGGAATTGGGAATGTGCCACTGCACGACGCGCACTTCGCAGATACCGCAACAGCAAATTACAAACATTTATGCGAGCATCGGCGGCTTTGTTTCCAACCAGTTGAAGCACCCGAATCCCGAACAAATTCAATTCGTTCAGCCCGATTACCAGATTCCCAACCCGCTCGAATATGATTCGGCGGAAGAGTTCCAGGCAGCGATTTTTGATTTGGCAAAACAGCATCCCGATTCGATTTACGAATATGCGCTTTATGCGTTTCGTCGGCTCGATGTGAATTATCCGCAAGTTTATGTTCGCGCCGCGATGCGCGATTACAACGTCAAACAGTTGGCGCGAGAAATTACAGACTTGCCAAACGCGCTTTCGATTGTCGCGGAAATTAAAGGACGAAATTCTATTTTCGGAAGCCGGAACAGAATTGCGATGCCGGATGAAACTTTATATTTCAAAACAGGCAGCGACAGTGACAGAGCTTTATTGCTTTACACCTTGCTTCGACATTCGCCCATTTGTGATGCGGAAAGCGTGACAGGCTTATCGAATGAAAATAGTTTTGTTTTATTTCAGGGCAAGTGGATAGATTTGGAAAACCTGTCGCTGTTGTCCGCCGCGCCTTCAGATTTAAAGATTTCGTTTAATAATGATAAGTAACCAGGCAAAATAGATATGACTGACGGAACGCCGTCATCCTGACGGCAATGAACGTGCAAGCATTCAAATATGCTTGATTATTCAGCCTTTTACACCGCTCGCGCGGCGTTTGCCAGCAAGATGCTGGCGTTCCTTAGGTCAAACATATTTTTGCACGGCTGCTTATCGCCAATAAATTACCGGGAGAAAACTAAAATGAGAAAAAAGATATTGACTGCTTGTTTGTTAAATTTACTACTTTTCGCGTCCGCCTTCGGGCACGATTTATTTTTAAAGCCCGACAGCTTTTTCGCTAAAGTCAATCAAAAGATTTCTATCAGCGTGATGAACGGAACATTTCAACGCAGCGAAGGCGCGGTTTCTTTTGCGCGCCTGACGGACGCGAGCGTCGTCGCGCCGTCGGGCGTTCGCACGAATCCGAAAGAAGCGGATTTTACGAAAAACTCGACAACCGCGTTTTTGAATCTTGTGCCGTCGGAAGCAGGCAATTACGTCGTCGGGCTTTCGACAATGTGGCGCAAAAATTCATTAAAAGCGGCGGAATTTAACGAATATCTGACTCTCGAAGGCATTCCCGACATTCTGGAAAACAGGAAACGCGATAAAGAACTCGAAATAGACGGGCGTTATCGCTATTCCAAATACGTCAAAACGATTTTGCAGGTTGGCGGCGAACAAACCGACAGTTACAAAACCGCGCTTGGCTACGCGGTCGAGATGATTCCGCAAGCGAATCCGTATAAATTAAAGAAAGGCAATTCAATTGAAATTTTGTGTTTGAAGGACGGCAAACCGCTCGTCGGGCAAACGGTTTTGACCGGCTACGAGTCGGGCGGAAAATTAGCCGCTGAAAAAGCGATTCGCAGCGACGCGAGAGGGATCATTAAAATCAAACTCGACGCGGCGGGCAAGTGGTATGCGAAATTTATCAATATGGTCAAAATTGACGATCCGAAATTAAACTACGAATCGAAATGGGCAACGCTGACTTTTGAAATTAAATGAAAAAAATCGCACTTGCAATTCACGGCGGCGCGGGAACAATCCGCAAATCTATGATAACGAAAGAATTGGAAAGCAAGTATCGAGAAGGCTTAAAAAATGCCCTCGAAGCGGGTTGGAAAATTTTGCAAGCGGGCGGAACTTCGCTTGACGCGGTTGAGGCGAGCGTCATCGTTTTAGAAGACAATCCACTTTTTAACGCCGGACGAGGCGCGGTTTTTACGCACGACGAGAAAAACGAACTGGACGCCTGCGTAATGGACGGCAAAACTTTGCAGGCAGGCGCGGTTGCTTTTGTTCGTAACGTAAAAAATCCGATTAAACTAGCGCGGCTTGTAATGGAAAAAACCGAACACATTTTGCTGGCTGGAGTTGGCGCAAACGAGTTTGCGAGACAAATGGAAGTTGAATTTGAAACAGACGAATATTTTTTTACGGATTTTCGTTACCGGCAATTGCTGACGGCGCGCGAAGAACATAAAATCCAGCTTGACCACTCGGGAGTTCAAAGTTCAAAATCAAATCCAAAATCGCTCGGCACCGTCGGCGCTGTTGCATGTGATTTTTTGGGAAATGTCGCCGCCGCGACTTCGACGGGCGGAATGACGAATAAAAAATTCGGGCGCGTCGGCGATACGCCAATCGTCGGCGCGGGAACCTACGCCGACGACAAGACGTGCGCCGTTAGTTGCACAGGACACGGCGAATTTTTTATGCAGACGGTTGCGGCTTACGATGTCGCCTGTCGAATGAAATACAAAAATTTAAGTTTGTCCGAAGCGGCAAATGAGACAATTGAACATTTGCGCGAGAGCGGTGGCGAAGGCGGTTTGATTGCCGTTGACGCGGTCGGAAACATTGCGTTGCCGTTTAATTCCGAAGGAATGTATCGCGCATTCATCACATCGGACGGCGCAGCAATTATGGAAATTTATAAATAAACCCTAAAATTTAAAGTAGAAATTAAAGACACGGAAAAGCTACTAAACCTCTAATTCCAGATGAGCAATTTTCGGCTGTTTTTTCCGATTTATTTTGTGGTGACGAACTGTGATTTGTTCAACATAATCGAATTTTTTAATATGCTTTAGGCAAGTTATTGTTTATAAAACAGTCATTATGCAAACCTTTCTTTACCTCATACTCATAGTTTTGGCGGCGAGTTTTGTCGCAGGATTGCTTCTTATAATAATGGTTAAAAAATATTATTGGGGTCCGACCGGAGTTCCCCCGAAACAGCGGTATCAAGACAAAGTGCCAAATGAGAAATCGGAAAATAGTTCTCAACCTTCTACAAACGAAAAGAAAAAATAAGCAGTGATTAGGAATTGAAAAGTGAAAAATAATTATCCATTTACTTTTCACTTTTCGTTATTTCAGCTTTGCCGAATCCATTTCCAAACCTCCGGAATCGTCGCGCGTTTACCATACATCAACATTCCGACACGATAAACTCGCGCCGCTAACCAAACAAGCCCTGCAATTGCCAGAACATTAAGCAAAATTGCCAAAGCAATATGCCAAAACGGCGGCATTTCCGCCATAATCCGCACGGGCATCACAATCGGCGCGAAAAACGGCGCAATCGAAGTCCAAAACGAAAGGCGCGAATTGGGGTCGCGGATAACGGCGAAGCTAAAATAAAACGCGATGACCAAAAGCAAAATTGGCGGAAAGGCAAACTGTCCTCCTTCTTGCACCGTTGTTACCATTGAGCCAATAAGCGCATAAATTGTGGCGTAAATAAAAAATCCGAGCAGAAAAAAGATGAAAAAACAAACAACCATCAGTGGCGTGATATCAGGAATCGAGATGTCCATTCCAGCTGCGCTCATTTGTGCTAGTCCAATGCCGATTAAAACGAGCGCGGAAATTATCCAAATCGCAATTTGTGTTAAACCAGCCAGACCGACACCGACGAGTTTGCCCATCATCAATTCAAACGGTTTCGCGGACGAAAAAAGAATTTCGGCAATGCGCGTTTCTTTTTCTTCGACGACCGCCGACATTATCTGCTGCCCGTAAATCAAAAGCGTGATGTAAATCATTATGGCAACAATAATTCCCACCACAAAACTGCTGTCGCCGTCTTTTTCCGCTCCGGTTTCGTTTATTTTTCTGACGTTTAGTTCAACCTTTTGACTCAAATCTTTGAGCTGCGCTTCGCTGATGTTGGCGTCGGCAAGCCGCTGCGAGCGAACTGCTTCATTCACTGCCTCTTCGAGTGCCGAATTAATCACGAAATCTCCAGCTTTGCGCGAGAAAAATTCAAATTTTGCGGCTGCCGCTTCAAAATCTGAAGGAACTATTAAATAAGCGTCGAGTTCATCGGCGGTCAATTTTTGATTGAGTTCGCGCTTAATTTGTTCAAACGATTTTTCGTCCGCGCTGTATTCGACAAACTTAAAATTTCCGCCAAATTGTTCAGCATTGCGCTTCATTCTCTCTTCTTGTGAAGCGGACAAATCTTTTAGCGAATCTCTCGCCGCTTTGTCGGCTCTGGCTGCCAATTTGTCATTAGCAAGGTTTGCCTGCACGCGCGGCGCGACTTTGCCCGTTTGGTCAACAATTACAATTCGCGTCGCTTCGCCTTTGATGGAGAAAATCAACGCCGGAACAATCGCAAACGCTGCCGCAAGCACCGGAAACAATAATGTTGCAAGTAAAAATGACCATTTTAAGACGATTTTTTTATATTCGTGTTTGACGACTGCAAGAAATTTTCTCATTGATTCCCTTTAATTTTTTCAATAAAAATATCGTTCAAGCTCGGCTCAATCTGCTCAAACTTTGAAATGCTCGCGCCGCTTTCAATTAATCTTTTCAGCAAAATTTGCGCGTCCGCATTTTCGACAAGCTGAATTTCCTTTTCGTCGGCGTGTTCTGTAATTTTCGCTATCAAAGTTTTATCTTCCAAAGATTTAAATTCGGCAATAACATCCATCATAAATTCGACGTTCAACGGGTCAAGACCGGAAAAAGGCTCGTCCAAAATCAACAAATCAGGATTGTGCAAAACCGTGGAAATGAATTGAATTTTCTGCTGCATTCCCTTCGACAGATCCGTTGTTTTTTTCTTTTTCCATTCGGACAAATTCATTCTTTCAAGCCAAAAATCAATGCGCTCATCAGCTGTTTTGCTTGAAACATTTTTCAGCGCGGCGAAATATCGCAATTGGTCAACGATTTTCATTTTTTTGTAAAGTCCACGCTCTTCGGGCAAATAACCGATTCGGTTTTGCATCTCTCCCGAAATCCTGTTTCCGAAAAGCTCGATTCTGCCTTCGTCTGGGTAATTTATGCCGACTATCATTCTGATAGTCGTTGTTTTTCCTGCGCCGTTCGGACCTAAAAAACCGAAAACTCGTCCGGCTTTGACTTCGAAACTTAAATTTTTAACCGCCGTAAATTCGCCGTAATATTTGAAAACATTTTCGACGCGCAATGTTGTTTTTCGTTCATCCATAAGAAATAGAATGGAATAATTTACAGGAATAACAGGATATAAAAGGATAAAGACAAAATCATCTCTTCAAAGTATCTCTGTAATCTCGTCAACCCTATTAATTTCTTTACAATTTAACTTGTCGAACGACATTTACCGGCTCAATGTTTCGCAAGTTTTCCAAAACTTCGTCTTTCAAGGGCGAATCAATCTCGATAACTGCTAAAGCCTCACCGCCTTTTGCTTCTCTGCCGAGATAAAAACGGCTGATATTTACCTGCGCTTCGCCCAAAAGCGTGCCGATTTTTCCGATAACTCCGGGAACGTCTTTATTTTTCGTAATAAGCATAAAGCCCGTCGGAATGGCTTCGATGCTGAAGTTTCCGATTTCCGTGATGCGACCTTCACCGTTTGAAAAGACTAAACCCGATGCGGTTTGCTCGGCTTCGGCGGTTGCGACGGATGAGCGAATGTCAAAATTTGTGCCTTTTCGCGTTTGTGTATAGCTCGTCGTTATATTAATTCCGCGTTCTTCAGCAATGTGCAAAGCGTTTACGACATTTACACGCGCCGAAACATCACGAAGAAGTCCGGCTAAAAATGCGCGTGTTATGGGCGCAGCGTCTTTTTCTGCGAGTTCGCCCGCGTATTCGAGTTTAACTTCCGCAATCGCGTTTTGATTCATTATTTGCGCCTGGAAACGTCCGAGTTTTTCCGCTAAATCTATAAACGGCTGAAATGCTTCAAGCTCTTTTGCCGCCATCGAAGGCGCGTTGACCGCGCCGCGAAGTGCGCCGGTAAACAGATAATCGCGCATCTGTTCGGCGACGGTTAAAGCAACGCCTTCCTGCGCTTCCGTTGTTGACGCACCCAAATGCGGCGTCGTGATAATTTTATCGTTTTTGAGCAAAGGCGAATCGGGCGAAAGCGGCTCAGTCGAATAAACATCCAAAGCCGCGCCTGCAACCATTCCGTCTTCGATTGCTTCGAGCAAAGCCGTTTCGTCAATTAAACCGCCGCGAGCGCAATTGACAAGCCGCACGCCTCGTTTCATTTTCGTAAAAGCGTCTTTGCCGACGATTCCGCGTGTTTCGTCTGTTACAGGCGTGTGAATCGTTATAAAATCCGCGCCTGAAAAAACTTCGTCGAGCGTTCCGATTTCCATTCCCAAATCCTTCGTCATCTCGCCGGAAACAAACGGGTCAAATGCTAAAATTCGCATTCCGAAACCTTTGGCGATTTTTGCAACGTGCTTGCCGATTCTGCCCAAACCGATAACGCCTAAAGTTTTTCCGTTTAATTCCACGCCGACAAAACTTTTTTTGTCCCAAACGCCCGATTGCAGTTTAGCGTGCGCTTGCGGCACGTTTCGCGCCATTGAAACGAGCAAGGCAATTGTGTGTTCGGCAGTGGTAATCGTGTTTCCGTCGGGCGCGTTCATCACAACGATTCCGCGTTTCGTCGCCGCTTTCACGTCTATGTTATCAACACCGACACCAGCTCTGCCGATAACGCGGAGCTTTGGCAGTTTGTCCATCAAATCGGCGCGGACTTTTGTTTCGCTTCGTACGATTAAGCCGTCGAAATCCTTCATCGCTCCAGCTAATTCTTCGGTTGATAATTTGATTCGTTTTTCAACCATAAATCCGGCATCACGCAGCGGTGCGAGTTTTTCTTCGTTTACATCGTCGGCAACGAAGACTTTGATGTTGCTCATTTTTATGATTCCGTTTATGTTTATTAATTATTTGATTGCAAAACCCGTTTCATCTTAATACTACGAAATTTATTCACAAAGCAACTGAAATTTATGGAAATTTTTGTTTATCATAATGGCGGAGACCACGTCGATGAAGGATTTTCGGCGGAGAAACTGCCTGAATTGCTGGCTAATAAAGAAAGTTTGGTTTGGATTGATATTGAACAACCAACCAAAGAAGATACCCGAATTCTGTCCGATGTTTTTCGCTTTCATCCGTTAACGATTGAAGACGCGGTTGAAACTAGAAATCATCCGAAAGTCGAATCTTACAATAATTATCTTTTTCTTATCGTCCACGGCGTCACGATGGAGACGAATAGCACTAACTTTGTTACCCGCGAGCTTGATATATATCTTGGAGCAAATTTTGTTCTGACTTATCATCACGAATCTTTCCGCAGTATTAATGCCGTTAAAAGTCAGGTTCGCTCCAACACATTTCAATGCGAACGCGGCGCGGATTATCTGCTTCATCAAATTCTCGACAAATTGGTGGATTTATATATTCCCGTGGTCGATGATTTTGAAACGGCGATAAATGATTTGGAAGACCGAATTTTTCAGATGAAAAGAGGGAGCAATAAAGTTTTGCAGGAAGTGATGGATTTAAAGCGCAGCGTGGCGCGACTTGTAAGAATTAGTTCAAAACAGATAGACGTCATCTCACGTTTGGCAAACGGCGAGTTTCCGTTGATAGACAAAGATGTTTTACCGTTTTATCGAGACATTTATGACCATTTGCATCGAGTTACACTGCTTGCCGAAAATTACCGCGATTTAGTCGGCGGACTTCTCAATTTGCATTTCAACGTCGTAGCCAACAGAACCAACGATGTGGTAAAAACTTTGACGATTTTTTCCGCCATTGTTCTTCCCTTATCTTTGATTGCCGGAATTTACGGAATGAATTTCGAGAATATGCCCGAACTCAAAACTAAATACGGTTATTTTTTAACCCTTGGTTCGATGGTGATTGTAGCAATCGCTCTTTTAGTATACTTTTGGCGCAAAGGATGGATTTTTGAAAGTGAAGATAGTGAATAAACCGGAAAAGATTAAATCATTTATGATGAATAATAGCTAGTAAATTTTTCCTCAAAGTTTTAATAAGAATTCGCAACCGCATACAATACAGCCAGGCAAGTTCCTGCATAAACGCCCGCTAAAATATCGTCAGCGCAAACACCGATTCCTGCCGGAAGATTTTGCAGAGAATCTATCGGATACGGCTTCCAAATATCAAAAAGCCGAAAAAGTAAAAAACCCGCAGCAACAAATTTCCAGGAAACGGTAAACGGAACAAACAAAAACGTAATTAATTGCCCGATAACTTCGTCGACGACGGCTTGTTGAGGGTCTTTATTTTGAAAAAGCTCGACGGCGCGGCTTGAAGCCCAAATGCCAAAAGACAAAACAACAAAAATAAAATTAAATTAACGGCGT
>JAIVJJ010000049.1 GCA_020200095.1 Acidobacteriota bacterium
AAAGTCGTAAGATTTGACGAAATTTAGCGCGTGAAATTTGAGCGCGTATATAAAGTTTGCAACTATCTGTCATAACTAGCTTTAATTATTATATTTTACTTTTTCGCTAGTCATGACCCTTAAAATTATAAAAATCAAGAGTAGAAAAACCGGTGATAAAATCGGGCTTTCTCTTAGTGAGCTTTGCGTTTTCTTTGCGTTCTCTGCGGTTAGAAAAAGTTTAACCGCAAAGAACGCAGAGTTTTCCGCAAAGTTCGCCAAGAATTCTCAATTTTCTACGCTTGATTCACACAAAGTTTTAAGATAAAAAAGGTTAAATAAAAAAGCGTGGAGCAAACAAAGCCAATCCGCGTTCTGCACATCATAACGCGAATGATTGTCGGCGGAGCGCAAGAAAATACGCTTCTTTCCGTCATCGGACTTGACGCGATGCCGGAATACGAAGTAACTCTGATGAGCGGCATAGACCGTGGGCGCGAAGGCGAGCTGCTTTCGATGGCGCGTGAAAAATGCCGTCTGATTATCGTTCCCGAAATGGGCAGAAGCATCAATCCGTTTTCGGATTTAATCGCTTTTTGGAAAATTTACGGTTTGATTCGCAAGGGGCGTTATCACATTGTTCACACGCATTCGTCGAAAGCCGGAGTTTTGGGCAGAGTTGCAGCGTGGCTTGCCGGAACGCCGATAATCGTTCATACATTGCACAGTCTTGTTTTTCACGATTATCAGCCATGGTTTATCAATAAATCGTGGCGCGGCATAAAAAAAATGTGCGCTCCGATAACCGATTTTTTTATCAGCGTTTCACAGATTATTGTTGATAAAGCGGTTGCCGCCGGCGTTGCTAAACCGGAAAAATTTCGCACCATTTACAGCGGAATGGAGCTTGATTGGTTTTTGAACGCGAAATTTGACAGCCAAGCTGTCCGGCGTGAATTTGGAATTCCCAAAAACGCGCCGGTTGTCGGAAAAATCGCCAGACTTTTTCCGCTTAAAGGACACGACCAGTTAATGGACGCCGCGCCGGAAATTGTTAAGCGCGTTCCCGATGTGCGATTTTTCCTCATCGGCGACGGCATTTTACTTGAACACTTACAAGAGCGAGCGCGAGGTTACGGCATATTAGAAAATTTCGTATTTGCCGGATTGATCGACCGCGAGCGAATTCCTGAAATGATTTCGGCAATGGATATTGTTGTTCATACTTCGTTGCGCGAAGGTTTAGCGAGAGTTTTGCCGCAGGCTCTGGCAATGGGCAAACCGTGTGTTTCGTTCAATATCGATGGAGCGCCGGAGGTTGTTATCAATGACAAAACAGGTTGTCTGGTCGAAGCATACGATTACAAGGGATTAGCCGGAGCCGTTTCGCGCTTGCTGAACGACGCGGATTTGCGAGCGAAAATGGGCGAAAACGGGCGGCGACAAGTTGATCCGGCATTTCGGGCTGAAACAATGGTCAGAGAAATCGCGGAAGTTTATGATATGCTATTGAAACGACACTCGAAAAGAATTGAGAAATTCAATGCTTAGGTATTAAACCGACGCTGAAATTTTTCGGAGAGGATGAATTTTATGTTCACTCCAGAGATGAAAGTATTTTTTGCTTTTATCTTTTCACTTTTACTGTCAATTGTCTTAACCTACGTCGTACGGCGGTGGGCGCGGCGTTACGGATATGTTGCCGCGCCGAAAGCAAACCGTTGGCATAAAAAACCGACCGCGATGATGGGCGGCGTGGCGATTTTTCTGACGACCGTTGTCGTATATGCGTTGTTTGTCCCGAAAACGACTGAATCTTTGGTGATTTTAGGAGGCAGTTCAATTCTCTTTCTCGTCGGCTTAATCGACGATATTCTGCACATCAAACCCTATCAAAAACTCATCGGACAATTTATCGGCGTAGCAACTGTTATCGGCTTTGGACTTGTACAGCCCTGGACACCTCTGGAAATTTTCAACATCGCTATTACCGCTTTCTGGCTTGTCGGCATCACCAACGCTATAAATCTGCTCGATAATATGGACGGTTTGGCTGCGGGAATCGCCGCTATTGCAGCTTTTTCTTTAGCTCTTGGACTCGCCGCCAGCGGACAAACAAACGAATTGCTTTTAGTTTCTGTTTTCATCGGGGCGTTGGTTGGATTTCTTGTTTTTAACTTTAATCCCGCTTCGATTTTTATGGGCGATTGCGGCTCGATGTTTGTCGGGTTTCTGTTGGCAAGCCTTGTTTTTTTAACCGATGTCGGCGGGCGCTCCCGCGGCGTTTTTTCGGTTTTGGCGGTTCCGGCTTTGATACTTTTCGTGCCGATTTTTGACACGACTTTTGTTACCGTTTTAAGAAAAATCTGGGGAAGAAAAGCTTCCGAAGGCGGACGCGACCACACATCACACCGGCTGGTCGCGCTCGGACTTTCCGAACGCTCTGCCGTTTTAATGCTTTACGGCTTTGCGCTGCTTGCCGGATTAATTGCTCTTCTGGTGCGCGAGATGCAGCCGGTTGAAAGTTTGGCATTGATCAGCGTGTTTGTTTTGATTTTGACAATTACGGGCGTCTATTTATCGAAAGTAAAAGTTTATAAAGAACAAGATGAAGAGCTTGCCCTGCAAAATCACGCGGTTTTCGGGTTTTTGCTTAACCTGTCGCACAAAAGGCGCGTTTTTGAAGTCGTTTTAGATGCGGCTTTGATTTCTCTGGCTTATTATGCCGCTTACGTTTTAATTTTCGGGTCTTTAGAAAACCCTGAAACTTGGTCGCTGTTTGTAAAATCTTTGCCGATTTTGATAGTTCTGAAACTTTTTTCATTTCTTTTAGTCGGCGTTTACCGCGGAGTTTGGCGTTATACGAGCGTTCGAGATTTGGTTACATTCACAAAAGCGGTCGCGCTCGGTTCTATTCTCAGCGTTCTGGCGCTTCTTTTTTTCTACCGTTTTCAATTTTTTTCGCGGGCTGTTTTTGTAACCGACGCGCTGATTTTATTTTTTGCGCTTTCGGCGAGCCGCCTGGCTTTTCGAATTTTCCGGCAACTTTTACCGATGCCATTTTCGGTTGATGGGCGCAATGTTTTAATTTACGGCGCGGGCGACGGCGGCGAAATGATTTTACGCGAGTTGAAAAGCAATCCTGATTGGAACTGCAAGCCGGTCGGTTTTATTGACGATGACCCGTTTAAAAAAGGTAAACTCATTCACGGTCTTCGTGTTTTTGGCGGAAATGGTGCGCTGCAAACAATTTGCCGCGAAAACGATGTCCGGGAAATTTTAATTTCCTGCCAGAAAATCTCGCCCGGAAGACTTAAGGAAATCAAGGAAATATGTCAAAGGGCGGAAATCTCGCTCAAACGAGCGCAGCTTAAAATTGAACCGGTTGACTTTGAATAATTACAATTTGTTCTTTGCCCTTGTATTTTCGTCATTTTATACTTTGGACTTGATGATTAAATCAATCAAACTTCAAACCTTCGCCAGCCGCATTTTCTTAATTTTTGCCGGCTTTGCTTGTTTGATATTATTTTTCTTTTTTGCCAAATGGTGTTTTGCCAATGCGCTCGCAGAGAAAGCAGACACTAAAGAAATTGCCGAGATGATGGTAGATTTGGCTCCGAGCGACCCGCAAACTCACCATTCTCTGGCTGTTTTAAGCGAAAAAACCTTTTTACCTGAAGATTTGCCGAAAGCGTTAGCCGAATATGAACGGGCAACCGTTCTATCGCCCGATGATTACCGATTTTGGTATGCGCTCGGAAAAGCGCGCGAGCGAAACGGAGACGCGCCGGGCGCCGAGTCTGCTCTTAGAAAAGCATTGGAGCTGGCGCCGAACTATGCGCAGGTTCAATGGGCGCTGGGAAACATCTTGCTCCGGCAAGGAAAAACTGACGAAGGCTTTTTTGAGATTCGACGAGCTGCGGAAGGCGACGCAAAATTTGCAAATCCGACGGTTTCGTCCGCCTGGCAGATTTTTGACGGCGACCTCGCGCAGGTAAAGCAAAACATCGGCAATTCGGCACAAACGAATTCCGCGCTGGCGACATTTCTGGCTAAGCAAAAACGCTTTGACGAAGCGATTGAAATTTGGAACCCTTTGCCCGCAGAAGAAAAGAAAACCGCTTTAAACCCAAGCGGTAAAGAGTTGTTTAGAGAAATGCTGGCGGCAAAAAGATTTCGCGATGCTTTGCAGATTGAAATCGAAATCGGCGAAACTGAAAATTTCGCGGCGGGCAAACTTTTTAACGGCGGCTTTGAAACGGAAGTAAAAACAAAAGACGCGAGCGTTTTTGAATGGCAGATAGCCGACGGCTTGCAGCCGCAAATCGGATTTGACGACCGGGAAAAACGCGGCGGAAATCGCAGTCTGGTCGTTGTTTTTAATTCGGCAACCGGTAAAGACTTCCGCTCAATTTTTCAGACAATAGTAGTTGAATCAGGAAAAAGCTACCGATTCGAAATGTTTTATAAAGCCGATTTAAAGACCGCCGCAACGCTGAAATGGGAAATTGTGGATGCCGCTAGCGATAAAATTCTCGCAGCAACCGGTTCGATTTTGGCAAATTCCGACTGGACAAATTTGCAGGCGGAATTTACCGCGCCGGAAACTACTCAAGCCGTTGTGCTGCGCCTAGCGCGTGAGGGTTGCAAATCGGGAATATGTCCGATTGCGGGCAAAGTTTGGCTTGATGATTTTTCGGTAATTCAGCAATAAAAGCGTTAGTAGCCCAAGCGTGAGAGCGGGCTACTAATCCGCGGCTAAAAAAGCTAAAATTTGCTTTGGTTAAAAATGTCCCGACTACAAAAAAATACTAATTCTTCCGAATGGTTTTCTGCCACACGGAATGAAAAACCCTCGCGCATGAGCGAATTAATAATTTTTATGCTTTGCGTGATACTCGTTTTTTCGGTTCTCGCATTCGGCGCGGTGAACACTTGGGCGTTGAGCATTCTCTCATTTTTTGCCGGTTTGATTTTGATTTTCTGGCTGACGGACGCCTGGCTGAAAAAAGAATTTCGTTTTTCTACGAACGCGCTGCAAGTTCCTCTGCTCGGATTGATTTTGCTCGGTTTTATTCAGCTTCTTCCGCTTCGTAGTTCAAGCGTAGGCGGTGATTTGCTTTCTGTTGCAGCCGCTAATTTGCTCTCGCTCGCGCCATCATTAACTCGCTTTGTTCTCATTCAATTGTTTGTCTGCTTTGTCTTTTTTGCCGCCGCGCTCACGTTTATCAACGATCAAAAACGCCTCCGAAAAATTGTTCTGACCGTTATAATTTTTGGTTCGCTGATGGCGTTTTATGGCATTCTGCAACAGCTAGCCAATGTCGAAGAAATTTACGGTTTGTTTCCAGTCAAAGGCGCTTATGCGTTTGCTTCATTCGTCAACCGTCACCATTTCGCCGGTTTTATGGAAATGACAATCGGTATTACACTAGGGCTTCTTTTTGGCAAAGACACAAAAAAAGACAAGCAGCTTTTGTTGATTATTGCCACCGTAGTGATGGGAATGGCAATTGTTTTTACCGGTTCGCGCGGCGCAATGTTAGGTCTTTTGGGCGTTTTGGGATTTATAATCGCGGCAAATTTGTTAAAAAAACAGACAAACGAAGAAACTTCTACCGGCGAAAAAACCAAAAATTACAGTCGAAATTTTGCATTGATCGGCGGCGGTTTAACCTTGATTTTGATTTTATTCGGTTCGGTTTTACTACTCGGTGGCGACTCTTCTTTGCTGCGCGGTATCGGTTTGCAAAACCCGGACGATGTAAGCAACGGCAGAACTCATTTTTGGCAAATCGCTCTGAAAATCTTTTTCGACCACCCGATTTTAGGCGCCGGTCTTGATAGTTTCGGCGTTGCTTTTACCCGGTATGACACTTGGAATGGAATTTATCGCGTTGAACAAGCGCACAACGATTATTTGCAAATTCTGGCGGATGGCGGAATTGCCGGATTTACTTGTGTCGCGGCATTTATTTTTTTACTTTTTAAGAAAGGTTTTAAAACTGTTAGTAACGCAACGGACTCATTTCAGAGAAATGTGGCAATTGGCGCTATGGCGGGATGTTTCGGAATTTTGATTCACAGTTTTTTCGATTTTCCGCTTCGCACAACTTCAAACGCTTTCTTCTTTTTGACCTTAGCAGCGGTGGCAACCGTCCCAATCACCTCGAACAGACTTTCTCGAAAAAGAAAATAACTGAGTTTAGCGCGTAAAAATGATGGAGTTGAGGCGGCGCGAGTCTGTAATACCTAGCTGAATTTCCGAGAACGTTGCTCTAAGCCATATAAAACTCCCAAGCTATTCGGTCCGGGTCTTTGAAGGCAACATATCGCTTGCCGAGCGTTTCATCCATTTTCACGCCTGTGTTCTCGATGCCTGCTTCAGTTAAAGCCTTTGCCACTCTCTCAAGTTCAGCTTCGTCTTCGCAAGTCAGAGCAATATGGTCTAATCCGACACGAAACGGATTAAATTTATCTGCGCTGGGCGTTTCCGCGTCGGGAGCGCGAACGCCGAAAGCGGTGCTGCCCGCCTGAAAAAGAAACAAAGCAGGGGTTTCCATTAAAAGCTTAAACCCCAGTGTTTCGGTATAAAAATGCTTCGACCGTTCCATGTCGGTAGAACGAAGTGCGACGTGATGAACGCCTGTTGTTTTTATGTTAATGTTCATTTGAATCTCCTCAATTATTTGAAAATATGTAAAGTTGTCTCTTACAACGTGATAATTTCATAAATCTAAAAAATCTCAAAGAAGTATTTCCGGTACTTTAGAAAAAGTTAGCAAGATTTTAAAAAAGCAACTATCTCCGACTCACGTCGGATGACTTGTTAGTCAGTTCAGCCAGATATTCCCGTTACATTTATGATGTGTTGTTAGCTCGCCACTCAATTGCAAGCATTCCATAAATCACCATATCAACAAAGTTGTCTTGCAGCCATTCCGACTGTCGCAAGATGCCCTCCTGCTTAAAATCCAACTTCTCTGGAATTGCACGGCTTTTCTGATTCTCCGCAGCACAACTTATGACCATTCGGTTCAGTCCGAGCTTATTCAACGCATGGTCAATCAAGATTCGACAGGTTTTTATGATAAGCCCTCTACCCTAAACTCATTTTTCGACGGCGGCATTTGCAGCCCGCTATCGCAGAAAGGGTGCTAGAAGAGAAACCAAAATGATTATCACAATCGCTCCGACGACATCGAGCAGAGCTCCGTAGCGCACCATTTTCATAAGCGGGATGTAGCCAGACCCGTAAACAATCGCGTTGCATGGCGTCGAAACTGGCAGCATAAATCCGAGACTCGCGCCGAACGTCGCGCCGAGAGCCGGAATCAAAGGGTCTACGCCTTGCGCCTGCGCGATGGCGATTACTACTGGAACGACCATATTCGCCGAAGCCGTGTTTGATGTCGTCTCAGAAATTAAAACCGCGACGATGACCGACGCGACGAGAAGCCCGAATTCGCCGCTTAAAGGTAATAACGCGGTCAGATTTCTGCCGATAGATTCCGCCAAGCCGGTCTGAAACGACAACACGCCGAGCGCGAAACCGCCGCCGTAGAGCAAAACGACACCCCAATCAATTTTGACGGCTTCATTCCACGTTATTGCTTTTTCGCCTTTTGCATTTCCCGGTAGTAAAAATAATAAAACCGTACCGACCACCGCGCCGACCGCTTCGGGCAGACGCGCATTTATCGCTTTGTAAATCTCGCTCGCGTCGCCGACGAAAAGTGCGATTAAGCCAGAAAAAATCCATAGCGCGACAGCGGTCGAAAATGCGATTACCGTTGATTTCTGCGCCCGCGTCCACGCGCCTAAATTAGCCTTCTCGCGCCGAATCATCTCCGCGCTTCCTTCAATTTCCTTAACCCCGGCGGGCGCCAGATAATTCAAATAAAAATACAGAAAAATATAAAGCACGATGACCACCGGCACGCCGATCATCATCCATTTGAAAAAAGAAATTTCCGCGCCTAAAAGCTGACGGATAAATCCTAGCCCGATGACGTTCGGCGGTGTCCCGATCGGCGTGGCTAGTCCGCCGATGGACGCGGCGAACGACGTGATGAGCATCAGCGCAGTCGCGTAATTGCGGTTGATTTTAACGCCCGTTTCCTTTTCCTGTTTGAACAGAAACGTGATGATTGACATCCCGATGGCGAACATCATCGCCGTCGTCGCCGTGTTGGAAATCCAGCCGGAAATAAACGCCGTGACCGCGCCGAACGCAAATAAAATTCTCGAAGGTCGCGCTCCGATCCATTTTAGCGAAAGCACGCCATAAGCGAAGCGCTTGTCTAAATCGTGCAGAAAGGCATCGGCAAACTTTCGCAAATCCACAAAATGATGACGACGGAAATTACAGCTGCAAGGCTATGCGCTTCCGGCTTCAAACTCGGCATAGGCATCAGCCAAATTAAGAGAAAAATAAACGGCGCGAGAAAAAAACCGGCGCGATTCCGCCAGCCTTCAAACCGTGCCTCTTTTTCGCTGACGACTTCTTTTATTTCAAATTCTTCTTCGATTTTAGTCATTCAGAAACGGTTGATGGTTGGAAGGTTTCAGTAATGCTTTTTAGAAATGGTTTTATGTAATACCAGTTAACTTTCAAGCCGTCGCGCAGATATATATTCATTCTTCATTTAACTTATCCATCTATAGTCCATATCGCTTCAAGCTGCTTAATCCTAAACGAAAGCTGTCCAACTTTGTCTTTGTTAGCGAACGCTCACAAAAATTACCTTTTTGCCGCACGGCGCTTCAAAAGTAACCGAAAATTCGCCTTTGCGCTGATTCATTGATTTAATAACAAAAAATGAGCGCATTGCGTTCACGCCCTTTTCGGGTTCGCCTACGACTTCAACATCTTCCGGACTACTTGATGCAGCCGTAATTTCTTCTAAATTGTCTTTGTCTTCAAACCCGACAAGGACGCCTAAACTTCCTCCGCCGCTTATAATTGAAATGTTTTCCTGGCTAGTCGTAATTTTACATTGAGAAGTTTTTTCAATCGGCGCACCTGTTTTTTCGTTGTTTTTGTTTTCCGTTACGACGCGGGGTCTTTTGTTCCTTGAAGCGAGATTTTCACCCGTCGGTTTTTCTTCCCCCGAAGAGTTTTTCGCTGACTCGGCTTTAGGAACTGTAATAATAATCGGCTCAAAAAGCGGTTTTGTGGAATTTGGTTCAGGCATTTGATTTTTAACTACCTCGGTTTGTTTTGATTCACTGTCCGTTTTAACAATCGGAGAAACTTCCGGCGCGGCGGTTGTCTCAGAGCTTTGATTCGTTGTTATTTCGATTTTCTTTTCGGTTTCCGTATTTTGAGCAGTCGAAATTTCAGGGGTTGGCTTTGTTTCTGAAACTGTTGGCGAAATCTCTTTTACGGTTGGCGGATTTTCAGAAGCTACCGGCGATTTTATTTCGGATACGGGCGAAGTTTCATTTGGCACATTTCCCTTTTCCTTTGTTTGAGCCGATGTTTCGCTTTTTTCGGTTTGGCGAATAAAGTTAGCATTTGTCGAAGCCGGTGTTGCACCGATTTTTTGCTCTAAGCCTTCGCTGCTGCCATAAATTTTTTGATAAAGCGTTTCGATAATAATGTGCTTTGCGGCATCAGGCGAATTGCTTGCGTAACTCTTGATGTACGCGTCAAGCGCTTCCTTTGATTTTCCATCCGCGTCAAGCGCGGCGCCGAGCCGCCACATACTGCCGCGCCACCAAGCGCTTTTTTCGGGCAAAACGCTCACGGCGCGTTTTAATCGTATAACCGCTTCATTCGGTTTATCTTGTTGAAACAATGCCCAACCGGTAATATCTTCGATTCTGCCGCGCAAAATACCGGAAAGCGTCTGGCGCGAAACATTGGGAACAATTACAAGCTCGCCTCTCGTCATAGCGAGCGTGCGGCTTTCGTAAAGCTCATCCGCCAAAACCGCCGCGACCGGAGTCGCAACTTCAAGCGATGAATCAATTTGACTGCCAGCCGATTTCGTTAATTCCAAAATTTTAGGCAAAGCCGTCCTTTTTTCTTCTGAAATGGTAATTTCGTTCGTTTCCGGCGCGTCGAGTTTTTGAGCGAAATCAAACAAAGACTTTAGTTTGTCAGCGCTTTCGGAATTGTCGGCGGCAGTCGGCTCAAAAATACTCGCGCGGCGTTCAAGTGCAAGCAAATCGATAAAATTTTTCGCCTGAACCGGAACGCGCCCGCCCAGCCGGGTTTCAATTGTGCCGTCTTTAAAAGCGAAAGTTTTCTTTAACTCGTTAGAGGCTTCTTGAAAAAATCCCGCCTGAAACCGCGCCGCCGCAATTTCATAATCGAGCGTCGGAAAATTTCCGTATTGCCTGGCAATGAGCAAAGCTCGTTCGGCTTCGAGCGGGCGTTTTTCCTGCATTAATCCGCGCGCTAGAGCAATATGCGCCCAAGTGTAACGCGGTTCCACGGCAACTGCTTTTTCCGCCAACTCAATCGCTTTCGCTCCTTGCCCGTGCGCCGCATACCAGTAAGCAGCGCCAACCAGCAAAGATAGATTATTCGGAGTTTGTTCGAGCGATTTTTGCATTTCCGTTTCGGCTTCAGCGCGTTTTTCCGCGTCAAAAAGCGAAAGAACCAAACCGCTCTGCGCCGCCGCGTCAGAAGAATTTTTCGCTAAAATTTCACGATACAGCGCAACGGCTTCATCCGTTTTGCCGGTGGCGCGTTTCATTTCCGCCAAACTTCTTTTGGAAACAATTGAATTTTCATCAAACTCTAATGCTTTTGCGTAGGCGTTTGCCGCTTCTTCAAGCTGAAAATTTAAGCGGTACGCAATTCCTAAAGTTTGATACGCGGCAGGCGAATTTGGCTCTAATTGGAGGGCTTTTTCGGCAAGCCGTTTGGCTTCGGAAGCATTTTCCGTTCCGAGATAAAATGTCGCTAACCCGAGAATTTGTTTGGCGTTGCCTTCGGTTTTTTCTTCAATTAATTTTGCGACTTCCAAAGCGGCGGCTTGCTGACCGCGAAGGAAAAGATTGGTTGGAATTTGTAAAACGATTTCGGTGAAAAGTTTATCGGAAAGTGGTTTCGGAGCGTTTTTTACGGCAAGTTTGAAAAGCTCGACGCCGCTTGCCGTGTCGCTTAAACGCAGTTTTTCATCGGCAATTTCGGCGCGAGCGCTAACTACTAGCTCTAAAGCGCGAGTTTTTTCATTCGATTTCGGAAAGTTTTTGACGAATTTTTGCAGCCCCGCGATTCTCTCGGTTGCACTTATTTGATTAACAGCTTTCTCGAATTCTGTTTTTTCGTCGATTTCCTTTTCAACTTTCCTGCCAACAAACTTTAAATTTTTAGCCTGCTGAGTTGGTTTTGTTTTTTCAAGTTTTGTTTTTGCCGCAATCGTTACTTTTGGTTTCTTTTCAATCGCTTTTATACTTTTCGTAGAAATAACTGATTTTATATTTTTGTTTTCAGCCTTCGCTTTTTTAACCACATCCGTCAGGGCAATCTTTTGCGTTTTTTGTTTTGTCTTTTTAACTGGAACAGTAGGTTCCTTTTCTACAACGTTTCTTTTCGCGGAAACAATTTGTTTTGCCACTTTCAAAGTAGGTTTGATTTTTTTAGTCGAAACAATTTCTTTAACTTTTGACTTTTCAACTTTCGAGGCTTTGACGGAAATTTTCGGAGTTATTTTTTTCGGCGATTTAGCCAAAACCTTTGATTCATCGCCCGGCGTTTTTGCAGGAGTTCGCTGTTTAGGATTCAAAATTCAGAATTTCAAAAATTTATTTGCTTTCTAATTAACTCTGAACGCGGAATTCTGAACTGATAAACTTTCCCGCACTCACTCGATGCGCGGACTTTCGCCATTGTTATTTGAAAATAATACCACGAAATTGCATTTATCCAATTACGGTTTTATGCTCAAGCTATGAATGAGCTTGACCAAATTTGGGCGCAGATGCTTGACGAAGCGATGTCGAAAGCAAGAGCCAGCGGGCGGGGCAATGTGGTCGAATATCTTCAATTGAAAGCTACGAATGATGTGATTCGCGCGGCGAGCGTCAAATGGCTTTTCGATTCGATGCTTGAAATCGCTGCTGAAGCTAACCGAAAAAACGCCGCCGTTACAATTGAGAACGAAAATCCACATCGCTTTCCGCTTGGAAACGCTCAATTAGTCGGCTCGCTTCTCAGCTTTCGGCAAGGCGTCAGATGTCTGACGCTGGAAGCCGGCTGGACGCGAACTCCGGCTGACGGTTTTATGCGCGGCGGTGCGCTTGCGTGCGCACGAATCACGCATTTTGGAGTAAGCAAAGCAAACGACGAACTTGCGCTTATTCGCGAAAATGATTTGCCAAACTGGTTCTCGGTCAAAAAAGGCGGAAAGCGAAATTTGTTTGATTCTAATAATTTACAAAACCATTTCCGGGTATTTCTCGGTGTAATTTGAGAAAATTTAATCAAATAAAAGATGAAAATAATTGAAGGAAATCAGTAACGCAAATAGCGCAAACCGGCGCTGAAAAATATCTTTGCATAACTTTTGCGTTCTCTCTGCGTTGCTAAAACTTTTTGAATTTTAACGGAGAATATTTTGTCGGAAAAAATTTATCGTGACTCAGTTCACAACATCATTCGCGTCAAAACCGACGACGATGAAGGAAAGCTGCTTGTTCGATTGATTGACACGGCGGAATTTCAGCGTTTGCGACGGATAAAACAACTCGGGCTGGCGCTTTTCGCCTATCAAGCGGCTGAACATTCGCGCTTTACACACAGTTTGGGCGCGTTGCATCTCGCCACGCGGACGCTTGAAAAACTCACGACGAAATACAAAATTTCCGGTGAAGCGCAAACTGCCGTGCGCGTCGCCGCGCTCCTGCATGACATCGGACACGGCGCGTTTTCGCACGTCATCGAAACTATTTTAGGTTTTCACCACGAACAGTTTTCAATTGAAGCGGTTTTAAGCGACGAAACCGAAGTCGGTCAGATTTTGCGCGAATTTTCTTCTGAACTGCCGGAAAATGTCGCGGCTATTATTCGGGGAAATTTTCGCCCGATGGCTCTGGCGCAGCTTGTTTCCTCGCAGCTCGACGTTGACCGAATGGATTACCTGCTGCGCGATTCACTGATGACCGGCGCGAAATACGGCATTTACGATGTTGAATGGATTATAAAATCGCTCGAAATTGACGAGGAAAATGACCGTCTTTATGTTTCGGCACGCGGCATTTACGCCGTCGAAGATTATTTGCAGGCTCGTTATTATATGTTTCGGCAAGTTTATTTTCACCGCACGCTGCGCTCGGCAGAATCAGTTTTGCATTCGCTGCTTCGTCGCGCTTTAGAGCTTTTTAAAGTCGGAAAAACAATCTGGTTTGCCGCTGCAACACCGTTTGAAAAAATTCTGCGCGGCGAAAAATTACTTTTGAAAGAACATCTCGAATTGGACGATGCGGACGTGATGTTTCACATCAAGCAATGGGAAAAAAGCGATGATAAAATTTTGTCCGATTTATCAAAGCGTTTTTTAAATCGAAAACTTTTCAAGGTTTTCGATCTTGATATGCCCGCGGGCGAGCGGCAAAATTTTTTAGATGCGGCACGAAAAGCAGTTGAGAACGCAGGTTTTGAAGCGAAATACTATTTTATCGAAGACCGCGCGGGCGACGTACCTTATTATTTTTACACGAAGGACACAACCGAGCCGAAGAATCTTATTTACGTCGAAGAAGGTTTTTCGCATCCGCAAATTCGGGAAATATCCGAAGTCAGCGCGGCGGTGCGCGGTCTGCAAAAAGGTTATCAGATTCACCGCGTTTGCTTTCCGCCTGAATTAAAAGAGAAAATCGCCCGGATTTACCATAAAAAATAAGACGCAAGAAGACCTAGAAATATTTATATAAATCTTTGCGCCAATTTTCGCTTTCCGCGCTGCAATTATTTAATTTGACTCTGTCATACAAGCCAAAACCTATTGATTGCTTGGTCGCAGGTTTACTTTGTCGCGCCGCCAAACGGCGAAACAAGATTGGATTTAAAGCTCGCGCCCGTCTTGAGGTCAGTCAAAACGATATAGACAAACTCGGGAACGGTTTTGCCTTTTTCAACTAAAAACGAAGGTCTCTCCAACGCTTGCGCCGAAGATATTGCAAGACAACTCGCAATTTGTTTATCATCTTCGCCGAAAACAGACATAACAATGCGCGTTTTCACTTTATTGCGGCACGGATTTGGCGGAAGTTTTTCGCCTTCGCCGAGCTCAAACATTTTTGCCGGTAACTTGTCACGATTCGTGACGATCAAAATAATTTTATGATATTGCTTGCCATCTCGCTCGTAACCGACCGCGCCATTTAAAACAACTTTCGGCTTAATGCCAATCGTCGTTGGTGGTTTGGCTATAATGTTTTTGTTTTCAATTTGTGCTTGCACCGAAACTGTCCCAAGCGCAAATAAACACATCGCAAAAATAATTATCTTTATTTTCATTGTTTTTCTCCTTTTCATTTCAGCACCGTACAGCTAATTTTCGTAACCGTAAAATCGTAAGTTAGCGTTTCCTGCGGTTTAATTTCCATAGGAAACGAAACGTGTGTATCGAATGTTTTTTGGTCGCAAGAGTTGGGAAACTCCGCCATTAAGCTGATGGTAAAACTCGCTCCAGCCGGAACATCTGAAATCGAATACAAACACTTGCGTTTGGAAAAATCGCCTGTCCCGATTCTTGAGCGTCTCCATTTCGGCGAGCCGCCGAGCGGGTAGATTATAGCTGCCAGGTTGCGGCAGCGAAAATTTCCGAGATTGTTGCCTGAAACATTTTTAATATAAATTGTACCTTTAACAACGCCCGGTAGTTTTATCAATTTCCCTCTTTCTTTTTCGACCTCTTGGGCAGACGTTTTTACTGCGCTAAATCCAAGCACGAATAAAATCAAAACGAATAGACCTAAAATTGATTTTGCTTTCATAATTTTTCTCCTTTCTTTTACGGTTTGCCGCCAAACTCGCCGCACCACCCGTTGTTTTTTTCGTTGGTTTCCAGAACCAGATTTGTCGAATCTGCCTTTACGCAGAATTTCGATAAATAAAGGTTTTCGCCGAGCCAAACCGGCACTAAAATGGAACTTTTGGCTTTGACTACGCCGACCGAAACTGTTTTTGTAATGGTTTTATCGCCTTTGGTTAAAGCGAATTTCAAGACGGAATCGCCCGCATCACGGTTGCCCACGTTATGGACCCACACGCTAACTTGCTTCTCATCGAGCGTTTTATAACTTACGCCGCCAGTGTATAAATCCATATAGACGATTTTAGGTTCAGTTGATTTTTCAGGATTGCTGCCGGCTTGTGCGTTAGCAAAAGCGGCGCAAACTAACATCAAAGCAATCATAAATATCTTGTTTTCCATAATTTTAATCTCCTTTCTTTTTTATTTTTTCCTTTCAAATTAGTCAGAATTTAGTTTGCAAAATGTAAAACTGAGCGGCTAGTTAGGAAAACTGCGCCGCTCGATTGTTACGCGCTTAATTATCTAAATTATTGTCGACTACTTTCTTTGCTTCCTTTTTAACTTTCTTCTTGATTTTGTCTTTCAACGTCATCTTCTTGGTCTCTTTATCGTCAGTGGGCGCGGCAGATGAATCCGCGCTCGGAGTTTGCTCGGTTGACGAATTTGGATTTGATTGCTCACTGGTCGTTGGAGTAGTTTCAGTCAGTGACATCATAGGCTCTTCGACCTTTACCGCGCCGTCGAGCTTGATTTTGTAGGTCAAGAGTTTTACGTCTTTGTCATCCTGCGTCGCAATTTTCAAGATAACTTTCGTATCGCGGACGAAACGCTTTGTTTTCACTTCGCGTTGTCCCGCGCCTTTAGCCACAACATAAATTGGCAATAGTTCATTGCCGTCTTCGTCCATCAATGTAACTCTGAGCGGCGTCGAGTAATAATCTGTCTTTGCGTCAACCGTGACTTTTACGTCACCTTTTGTAGCTGTGAAAGAGTAATAAACGGTTTCCCCTTTTCCATCACCTTCGCCTTCAATAACGTTTGAACCTAACGCGGTCGGGCTGTCCATATCGGTTGATTGTGCTTGTGTCGCGCTGATAAATGTCAAAGACAAAATCATCAGCAAAATTAAATTTAGTGCGTTAAAGTTTCTATTGTTTTTCATTTTCTCCTTAATTCTTGTTGGGGTCTTTTCTTTTATGTTTATAAAGATTTTTGCCTTCACTTATTAGCGCGACAAAACGGACAAATCAGTCTCAAAAAAATTTCGCGCTTTCCGAAAACCGGCGTCTTCGCCCTCAATGACGTTTGAAGTCAAAACGGTTGGATTGTCCATATCGGTTGACTGCGCTTTTGCCGCAGAGGCAAATACCAGAGACAAAATCGCAGGTAAAATTAAATTTAGTGCGTAAAAAATCTCTTTTGTTTTTCATCTTCTTTTCTCCTTTTATTTCAGAAGGTTTTTAATTGGCGACGTAGCCGCTTAGATGGTTATTCATCTCGTCGGATTCTTTAATGCTCTTGCCCGCGTCGGTAACAATTCGATATTTTCTGTCCCAAAGCGCTACGCCCGCGTCAAGCATCATTGTCAATTCTCTTGTGGCTTTAAGTGGAGTTTGATTAACCTCGACGATTCTCAAAAGATGTTTCCAATCGCTTGAATAAACCGAGATTTTTATCTGGCAATTTTTCGCGTCAGCGTTGCCTTTGTTGGCAACGCGCACCTCGACAAAACCTTTGGCGGCGTCTTTTACAACCGCGCTGATAACGTATAAATCGGGTAGTAGTGCTACGGGCGTCGGCGGCGCTTTTTCCGCTGGCGGAATTTGTCCATAGACAAACGACTGACACAAAAGCATCAAACCGAACAGACCAACGGCGAAAAAGATTGTTGATTTCATTTGATTGCTTCTATTGTTTTTCATTTTCTTTTCTCCTTTATATCGCTAATAGATTCTTGATTAAGTCGGATAGCCTTTGCTATTTTACGCAAGTGACAAAGGCTATCCTTGACGGTATTTACAACTATGCTTTCGCCCTATTTCTGACGCTTCCACTCTCTTGCGTTAAAGTTTCCCGGCTCGCCCATCAATATCAAACGATCTTTGCTGGCAATGGTTATCGTCAGGAACCCGCTATTTTTAGCGCCGCTGACTGGCACATCCGCCCATTCGCCCATGATTTGGTCAACTTTCCCTTTGCTAATCATTCCGTGAAAGACGTTGCCGAAGCCTTTGCCCTGTCCAAACCAATAAACATCATCTTTTACTTCTGCATTCACGCCTTTGAATATGGCTGCAACACCCGGCTTTCTGGGAATGTGGCGTATGTAGTAAGTCGCGCCGTCGTCACCTTTCCAAGCACCCGTTAAATCAACCGCCGCAACAAGTGGCGTTTCACTTTCGGGCGCGGTATTTTCAGTCGGTGTTTCAGCGCGAGGAGCAGCACTGCTGCTACTGTTAAAATTAATTCCTATAAACAAGAGAGCAGCGATTGCTAAACTCAAAGCAACTGCGCTCCGCCAATTATATTTCGTCAACATATTTTTAATTTTCATTGTTTTTCTCCTTTTTTTCTCTTTGTTCTATTTATGGCTTTTTTCCTTTACACCTTCGGTGAGCATTGATATTGCCCACCTAGCTTCGGCGGTGCTTCATTTGGATTGAGCCGCCGCCAATTGTTGTTTTCATCGGCTTCCTTAACCTGATTTCCTATGTCCACCTTAAAAATGGCTCGCGGAAGCTTTCCGGTCTCGTTGAGCCACTGGAAAAGTGAATGTGCGCCACCCAAAATACCTGCCCCAGAATGTTTTGTGATTTTGAACGTCGTCGTTTTACTTTCCCCGCCTGCTAAGGATGGGATGCTTTGGACAGTGTTGTAATCGTATATGCTACGAGCCGGTGGCTTTGCTTCGTCTGTATAAAAGTCCAGTAATATATGGTTGTCACTGGTAGTAGTTTCAAGACAATAATTTGCCACGGTAACCGTGACCGTGATTTGATAGACCAAATCGCCTCGCTTTTGCTTTGTCATGCTCGCGTTCGTAATAATCAAATCGGGTTTTGGTTGCGCTTGCGTCGCACTGTTAGCAGTCAGTAGCAACGCAAACGACAAAATTAAATTCAGTAAGCAGATATTTCTTTTGTTTTTCATTTCACTTCTCCTTTAGGGTTTTCCCTCATTCGGTTTAATCTTCTTTCCCGGTATGACAATCAGTTCCGGCGTCACTTTGAAATTCACCGTAAAGCTGTTGTTGTTCTCGTCCGTTTCCGCAGTCTTTTTATCGGGGTCAATGGTGAATATGACTTTGTTCATTCCCGTCTTCAGTTTGAGCGGATGAACGGCTTGTTTGGTTTTTTCGCCCGCAGCAAAATAAATACCGTTTCCGACATTCCAGACCTTTTCGGCTTCAAGATTTCCGTAGGTAACCAAATATTTGGTTACATTTCCCGACCTAAAGCCGATATACCCGATATTGAAATAGCAAGCATCGCCGTTGCAACTTGTCGCTTGGCTTGTCTTAAGCTCCATCGTTCCGCCTTTAATGACGTATTTATCATTTTTAAGGTCAATCTTGTCGGCTTTCGCGCCAGTGAAATATAGCGCCTCGCGCGCACTTAAATCGGTTCGCTCTTGCGCGTACGCGGACACTGCACTTACAAACGCGAACATAAACATACTGACCAAGACATAAAATTTGTTTTTCATTTTTTTTGTTCTCCTTTTTTCTGTCATTAGATTTAATTCTTTGCTGTTGTTTCCGGCGCGACGTATTTTGCTTACGTGGCAATCGAGCGATAATCAACCGGTTTTGCTAAAAGAATTCTTGCAGGCTTTTTGCCTTCACTTAATTAGCGCGACAAAACAGACAAGTCAGTCTCAAAATTTTTCGCGCTTTTTGAAAATTTCTTTGTCGGTTTGTGAAATGTTTAGAAACCAAAAGGCTTAACATCACGCAGGTTTATTGCTTCTGCAGTGAGTTTGCCGCTAAGATCAGTTGCCGATTAGCAGAGCGAGCGATTATGAACCGCTGACAAAACCAATTTGTCACTGTCCAGACTCCAGCTTGTATACGCCTATTGCTATGCAGGGAGCATTGGTACAAGAATATGCTCCCTGCAAGTCGGCTAGTACAACGCGAGATGGTTAAATTGCTCGCCGGACAATTGTCAATCGCCCATAACGGAATCACTTTTGCTTTGCGGTATATTCGCTAGAAGGGGCTGGGACGGCTGTATCGGATAAGCCGTTGCCGTCGGAATATCGCCGCTCGCGCCAAACGGAATTGCCCAAAATTGATTCGTGCTGCGGTCTTGGATATACCAAGTTCCCGTGCTTGGACGATACACGCCAAAGTCGGAAAGCCCGACATTAAATCCGTAATCAATCGGCTGCGGAATGTCACCGCTTTGTCCGAAAGGCTTGGCGAGAAATTGATTGTTGTGGCTAAAATAAACGTACCAAGTCCCGTTGCTCGGTCGCCAAACGGCAATGTCCGCTCTGCCGGTCGAAGCATATCCACCCGGAACGGGAATGTCTTCGCTTGCGCCGAACTGAATTGCTTTGAAAGAATTGTCGAGGCTGTTCAAGATATACCAAGTTCCATTTGACGGGCGATAAACCGTGAAATCCAATTTGCCATCCGCGTCATAATCACGCACGGCAGGCTTGTCGCCCGATTGTCCGAATGGCGCGGCAATGAATTGATTGGTTTGGCTTTCAAGCACATACCAGGTACCGGTGCTTGGACGAAAGACGGCGAAATCCGCAAACCCGTTCGCCGTATAATCGCCCGGCACGGGTTTATCGCCGCTTTGTCCGAATATTACACCGCGAACTGTTCCCGTGCGACTTTGCAAAACATACCAGGCGCCGTTCGACGGACGAAAGACGGCGTAGTCGGTTACCTGATCACCGTCATAATCCGCCGGCACGGGAATGTCGCCCGATTGTCCGAATTGGACAGCGCGAAATCCGCCGTTGAGAGCATTGACATACCAAGAGAGACGTAGGCGTTGAGCCGTAATCGTCATTCGCGGAGATTTGCGTCAGCGCGTTGACACTTGAGCCCGTATAAATCGCCAATAAAGTATCGAAGTTAGTCGAACTGTTCCGCAGCGTGAAAGTTTTGCCAGCCGAATATGTGAACGTGGACGGATGTGTCCACTTAAACCAGACCGAACGACCGCCCTGCTTGCCCGCGTGATTCGGTTCGCCCGCTTCTTTAGTTGCTTCCAGAGTTGTGCCGGAAATAGATCCGAAATTTTCACCGAGTAATTGCGCGTTGGCGAAACTGTCGTTGGCGGGCGGAGCTTGAACGACCTCGGGTTTCATCTCGACCGTCTGTGCCGCTACGGTCCAGCCGCAAATCAGCAATATTGCGGTTGCCGCTAAAATTAGCTGTTTGTTTTTGCTTATTAAATTTTTCATAATAATTCTCCTTTAGATTTATTTATAATTTTTTTCATGATTTTTAGCTTTTCGGCGTTACTTGCCGGATTTGCTAAAAGAGCTTTTGCATTTTTTGCCTTCACTTACTTAGCGCGACAAAACTGACAAACCAGTCTCAAAAAATTTCAGATTTGACCCAATGAGTATCACAATAGGTTTTTGTCGTTGAAATCTTTTGTAATTGCTTATTTTTAGCTGAAAATTTCTTTATCTTTTCTTTATTTTTGTTAAATGTTGAAATAGAAAGCCTTCATAAAGTTCAAATGAACGTGCCTGCTACTTATTTGACTGATGTTGCCGTTTGTTGCAAAAAATAGTGAATTTTGCGATTGAAATAATTTTCCGCAAAATTCACCAAAGATTAAAACGTAATTTTATTAATCAATATATTCAGCATTCCAAGTTTTACTTTTCGGCTTTGCTTGTTTAGGCGAAAACCAAAACGGATGAAATGATTATTAAAATTACGGTTGCAGTTAGTTTTTCTTAGTTTTGTTCTCCCTTTTGAATAAGTTTGTTAGATTTTTCTGAAGGTAAATTTTCCACCTCTGTTATTTATTTACAAAGTAACCAGAAACGACAAATCTAAAAGTAGACGTGCCAGTTATGGAGGCGCGGCTTACGTGCACATTTGCATTTGGCGTATCAGCATACAGGCGCACTTGTTGACTGACCATATATTGATTAGTACCGTTACCCATGTCCTCTTTCGTGGATTGTAAATAGTGAAAACGGTAAACATTGTCGGGAGCAACGTGCGTTAATATCGAAAACGTGTTTATTCTCTGATCGGCTGGAGCCGTACCAAACACTGAAACATGCTCGATGACCAGCAGCTTTCCTTGCGGAATGGGAATGGCGGCGTTTTGACCGCCAAAACCATCTTCAAATGTAACCTCGGCTTGGTATTGAAAAGGCTGCGCTGTCGGACGGTCAACATCGCGCACTAAAACCGGATTCGTTGCTGAATCATCTAATTGCACGGTTGGCGTTCCCGTAAGACCGACATTCCACGCTCCGTTCTGCTGCGCTTTAACTGTCGGTGTGTTCTGCACGGCGACATTGGTTGTCCCTTGCGCGACGACCGGAACCGGTTCGGCTGGCGTGTTTATTACTCTGACATCTTTGTCAGTGGCAACATTGCTGTGTCCGGTTTGCGGCAGCGACAAAGCAATGACGCTGACAAATAAAATCAATCCGATGCTGGCTGTTAAGTAGTGTTTTAGTTTTTTCATTTTCTTGTTCTCCTTTTTTCTGTCATTAAATTTAATTCTTCGTTGTTGTTTCTGGCGCGACATATATTGCTTGCGTGCCAATTGAGCGATAAAATCAACCGGTTTTGCTAAAAGAATTTTTGCAGGCTTTTTTTGCCTCTACTTAATTAGCGCGACAGAACAGACAAGTCAGTCTCAAAATTTTTCGCGCTTTTTGAAAATTTCTTTTCCGCTTGTGAAATATATTGATTACAAACTTTTTAACGTTATAATGTTCGGCAATGAATCAACCGGAAGAAAGACATAACATTACGCAGATGCTGCAAAAATGGAGCGAAGGCAACGCGCAGGCGCTGGACGAATTGATGCCGCTCGTTTATGAAGAACTACATCGGCAAGCCTCGCGCTATCTGCGGCGCGAAAGAAAAGACCATACGCTTCAAACCACCGCGCTTATTCATGAGGCGTATCTAAAACTGATTGACCAGAGAGATGTTCGATGGGAAAGTCGGACGCATTTTTTTGCGATTGCCGCGCAAGCGATGCGGCGCATTCTGGTTGACTATGCACGCGCGAAACAACGCAGCAAACGCGGCGGTGATGACGCTAAAATTTCTTTGGAAGAAGAAACCATTTTGATTTCGACGGAAGGAAAGGGAGTTGATTTAATCGCGCTCGATGAGGCATTGACGCGGTTTGCCGAAATTGACCCGCAGCAAGCCCGTGTGGTTGAACTCAGATATTTCGGAGACTTGAGTTTGGAAGAAACCGCCGAAGCCCTGCATATTTCACGCGCTACAGTCGCCCGCGAATGGAATACGGCAAAAGTTTGGCTTCATCGAGAACTGACTCGCTAGTTTTTGAATCCGAAAAATGAACTCTGACCGATGGCAACAGGTAAAAGAAGTTTTAGACGCGGCACTGAAACGTCCGCCGAGTGAGCGCGCGTGTTTTCTCGACAAAGCCTGTGAGAATGATGACGAACTGCGCGGCGAGGTTGAAACGTTTCTTTCATCTTTCGGTGATGCGGGAAGTTTTCTGGAAAATCCTGCTGTCGGCGAAGTCGCCGAAGCTATCGTCAATCACGAAGATAAATTGACGAGTGGTCAGAGTTTGGGTCATTACAAAATCCTGCGGCAACTCGGCAAAGGCGGGATGGGAGAAGTTTATCTAGCCGAAGACACGCGCCTTCGTCGTAAAGTTGCTCTGAAAGTTTTGCCCGAAGATATTGCTTTGGATAAAGAACGCCTTTTGCGATTTGAAAGAGAAGCATACGCCGTTTCCGCTTTGAATCACCCGAATATTTTGACGATTTTTGAGTTCGGCGCAGAGAACGGCATGCATTTTATTGCCACCGAATACGTCAAAGGCGAAACGCTGCGCGATAAACTTAAAAATCAAATTTTTACATCTGCGGAAACGCTGGAAATTGCCGTGCAAATCACTTCCGCTTTAAACGCCGCGCACGAAGCGAACATAATTCACCGCGACATCAAACCGGAAAATATCATGCGGCGCGAAGACGGGCTCGTAAAAGTTCTGGATTTTGGTTTAGCGAAATTGACCGAAACGAACATAACGGCGATTGACACCGAAGACGAAACTGTAGCACAGGTTAAAACCGCGCCGGGTGTAGTAATGGGGACTGTGGCGTATATGTCGCCGGAGCAGGCGCGCGGAAAAGAGACGGATGAAAGGACAGATATTTGGAGTTTGGGTTGTGTTCTTTATGAAATGATTACAGGACAAATTCCTTTTGACGGAGAAACTGCTGCCGATCAATTTGCCGCCATTATCCATAAACAACCTGTGCCGCCATCTCGTTTGGTTGAAAAGCTACCGGAAAAGCTTGAAGAAATTCTCGCCAAATGTTTGGAAAAAGACCCTGATGAGCGTTACCAGACAATCAAGGATTTGTTGGTTGATTTGCGCCGCTTGAAAAAAAGGTCGGATTTTGAATCCGAAGCAGAACGCTCTTTCGTGCCGAATGATTTAGAGAAGACTGATAAACAATCGGCGAACCAGACGCAAACGCTTTCCGCGGCACAGCCCGACACCGGGCAAACAATACACACAACCTCAAGTGCGGAATATGTGGTTACTGAAATCAAGCGCCATAAAAAAGGCTTCGCGCTCGTGCTGGCGGCGCTCTGTCTAATCGTCGCTCCGGCAGGCGCTTTTCTCTGGTATAAGTTTGCCGGTCAGAATAAACCGTCCATGCCCGAAGGAAAGATGCGGATAACGCGCCTGATTAGCGGGCTGAGCGGCATACCCGGCAACGTCTCTATCTCGCCCGACGGTAAATATGTCGCTTACAGATTGTATGAGGCTGGCAAGGCGAGTTTGTGGATCAAGCAAATCTCGCAGGACACTTCTTTGCAAATCCTTCCGCCTGTCGAAGAAGCCTGGTTTGGAGGGACGACGTTTTCGCACGACGGCGAGATTGTTTATTTCGTCGGAGGCAATAATAAAACGAATACTCTCGGTTCGCTTTACCAGATACCCGTGCTCGGAGGCAAAGAGCCAAAGAAGATACTTGATCACGTTAGCAGCCCAATCTCTTTATCTCCAGACGGAAAACAGTTTGCGTTTACTCGCATTTATGCAGAATCCGGGGAATATGCCGTAATGATTGCCAACATAGACGGAAGCGGCGAGGCGAGAAAGATTGGCTCGCGCAGGGGCGTAGACGATTGGTTCGGGGACGTTTCGTGGTCGCCCGATGGCAAAATTGTTGCTTGTGCTGTCTTGACTATTACCGGCGGAACCTCTGCCACAGTAGTCGGGATACCTGTCGAAGGCGGAGAGGAAAAGCCTCTTACCGACCACAAATGGGAAGGTGTTACGGGACAAATACAATGGATCAAAGACGGCAGCAGTCTGATTTTAGTCGCCCGCGAAAAAATGTCATCTCCGGCGCATCTCTGGCATATCTCCTACCCGGACGGCAAGGTAAGCAGAATCACAAACGACTTAAACAATTACGACGGTCTGGGAATAACCTCCGACGCGGGCACGATAATTACCACCTTGCTGGATTGGTCGTCGAAGATATGGCTCGCCGCCCCGAATGAAGACGAAAGCCGCGCCAGAAAGATCAGCAACGGAAAAGAAGACGGACGCAGCGGTCTGGCTCTGACGGCTGACGGACAACGTATTGTCTATACGGCTAAGGCAACCGACAACCGGAACATTTGGATAATGAATGCGGACGGTACGGGCAGCAAAGCTCTTACATCCGACACTTT
>JAIVJJ010000165.1 GCA_020200095.1 Acidobacteriota bacterium
TCAGCGGCGTCCTTAATCAACCTGCCAGCAGCTCCGGTGGTTCCGTGATTTCTAGTCACTACCGTGATGATTGAAAAATGTAAGTGACCACAAATGCGACGTTCCATCGAGCTTCCAGTTCGCCGGCCTGCTTAATCCAGTCAAGGTAAGCCTCTTCTGTGCGAATGCTAAAGGACGCAGTCGGTGAAAAATTAAAAATCAACAAGGAGTAACTTTTATGTCTGCAAAAGCAATTTTATCTTTAATGTTTTTCGTGTCCGTTTTAGTTTCAGGCAGTTTATTTGTGTCGGGGCAAAGTCGGCAAATCACACAACAACCCGAACGGCAAATGCCTGATATGCGGTTGCCGGTGGTGAGTTTTCCCGCCGGAAAAAGTTTTGTCGAAGTTGCGTTTGGAGTTGAAAGTAAGTTGATGGTGATTCCCATCAGCGTCAACGGCTCGCGTCCTTTGCGCTACGTTCTCGACACGGGCGCGCAGGGAACGTCTCTCCACAACTCGGAAATTATTGACTCGCTCAATCTCAAAATTACCGGAACGATGCCGGTACGCGGTGCGGGCGGCGGCGCAGCCAGCGAGGTTTCGATTGCGGAGAACGTCAACTCTAACATTGGCGGAATCGAACTTTCGGGCAGCAGGCTGGCGGTGCGAAGGCTGCCGAAAAATTCGCCTTTTCTTGCCGGCTTCGACGGCGTTATCGGGAGGATAGTATTTTCAACTCTCGTCGTCGAGGTTGATTGGGAAAAGCGCGTCGTTAGATTCTACGAGCCAGCCAAATATAAATACTCCGGCAAAGGAACTGTTTTGCCCGTAACTTTTGACGAAGGCGGGAGACCTTACATAATGGCGAACGTCCGTTTGTCAGGCGACAAATCATTTCCGGTCAAACTTGTGGTTGACACGGGCGCGAGCCACGCTCTGTCGCTCGAAGTCGGCACGAAGCCGGAAATCAAGTTTCCGGATGGAGCGGCGAAGATCGTCTTGGGCAGGGGCGGAAGTGGCGAAATCACAGGCTACACGGGACGAGTGAAAAATTTTGAGCTGGGCGGTCAAACATTCAAAAACATGCCGACGAGTTTTCCCGATGAATCATTAGGGGTAGGGCGAAACGACGGACGAAATGGAAACTTGGGAAGCGGTCTGCTGCGACGCTTCAAAGTCATCTACGATTATTCGCGCAAGCAAATGATTGTCGAACCGAACAAATTTGTCGGCGAACCTTTCGGAACGGCGATGCCGAACAATGTCGCGGCAAACGCGGCGCAAGTTTCGCTTGCCGCGCTCCAGGATTACGTCGGCAAATATGGAAACAAAGAAATTTCGGTCAAAGACGGCGAGCTTTTTTACCAGCGCATTGGCGGGCGCGGAGCGGCATTGCGAGCAACGGGCAGAGACAAATTCGCGCTGAACACCGACGCGCAGATTACGTTTGTGCGCGACGGCAAAGGCGTTGTCTCCGAAATGCTGATTGAGTGGGTTGAGCGCGACAAAGAGCAGTTGAAGCGCGAATTGCCGACGAGCAATCAACCGACAGTTCGACCGCAGAACGGACAATCGTTAAGCCAAGCCGAGCGCGAAGTCAGAAAATTGGAGTGCGAGTGGGTCGATGCCTATGAAAAACGAGACACGGCGACAATGAACCGCGTTTTGTCCGAGGACTTTAAGCTGACATTTTCCAATGGCTCGACGCAAGCCGGCGTTCGGTCTCCTGTCGTTGCTCGCGGGAATCATCATCAGATGGACAGCGATCTATTCCCTCGGCAAGTATTTTACCGTCACTGTTCTTATCAAAACCGACCATCGGCTCATCCGAAGCGGATTGTATAAAAATCTCCGACATCCCGCGAAGGCGGGCACGCTGTTGGCGCATCTTGGGTTGGGCCCCTCTCGTTCTCAAACTGGTTCAGTCTTGGTCTCAGCGTAGTACCGTATTCTGTGGCCGCCTTGTATCGTATGCATGTTGAAGAGCAAGCTCTCAAAGACGCTTTTGGTGTCGAGTATCTTGA
>JAIVJJ010000050.1 GCA_020200095.1 Acidobacteriota bacterium
AATTTTATCGGAGTAATCGAAAGTTCTTCTTTAGATTTTTCCGCTTTTTCTTCCTTGACGAAAAAGACAATGACAAACAAACCTAAAACAACGGGTATCGAAGCAAAGAGAAAAACTTGTTGATATTCTCTTGCGGTTGGGCTTTGCGGATTAGAGGCAAAATAGGAAAGCAAAACGAAAGCGACAATTGGACCTAAAACCGCGCCGAGATGGTCGGCAGCACGATTGAAACCGAAAGCCAGACCGCGTTTTTCTTCCGGTACGCTTGCCGCAATAATTGCGTCGCGCGGCGCGCCCCGAATGCCTTTGCCCACACGATCTGTAACCCGCACGAATAAAACTTGTTGCCAACTTGTTACAAAAGCGAGAAGCGGGCGCATAATGCTTGCCAGCGAATAACCGAGAAAAACAGGCAATTTTCGGCTATCGAATTTATCGCTCAAATAACCGGAAAAAAGTTTCAGAAAGGCGGCGACCGACTCGGCAAAGCCTTCAATTAAGCCGATTGCAAACGGCGATGCACCGAGCGTTAATGCCAGAAACGCGGGCAGAAGAGGATAAATTATATCGCTGGAAGTATCGTTGAGAAGACTGACGAGGCTGAGCGCGAGGACATTGCCCGAAAGATTTCTGTAGCGGGCAAAAAAGCGTTTGATTTGGCGAAACATTTATCGAGTTTAGCGAGATTTTTTGACATTAGCGGGACGATTGTCAGAGGTTTTGTCAGAAGCACCGAACATCCAAAGAGAAATCCCACCGACAACGGCAATAAGCAAAATAAGCACGACAATTACCGCCCGAATCGCCATTTTGACAGCGCGTTTTAAGAGAAAAAATGTGACTGCTGCAATTGCAACCAAAAAAATTATAAAACCTATCGCCGCTATTTCCATATTTTATTTTGCGTTTTCCTTTTCCGCTAAAACTTTTTCCAATTCGTCCAAATCTTCTTCGCTCAATGCGGTATCTTGCGTCGGCACGGCGAATTTTTCATCTATCCACGCGCCGAAATCTAGTAATTTACAGCGTTCGGAACAAAACGGACGAAATTCGTTGCCGCTCCATTCGGTTTCCCTTTTGCAAGTTGGACATTTTACTTTCGGCATAAAAATAAAAACAAAGATTACCACAAACTAGACGGATTTTTAATTATGAATTAAAAATTACGAATCACGAATTTTCATTTCCGATTGTGTTTACCTGTTGATAAATAAATTTAACGCGCGTCAGGCAAACAACAATCAGCGCATTTAATCGAACGGTTGACTGTTTTGGCGTATAGTATAATTATACAAATTGAGATACGCATTTTGCATCAAAGCGAACAATAAACGCGAGAATATCGTATTAAGCAACGGACAAACGACAACTGACAAAGGACGAAATAAAAATGGCTGATTATAAAGAGAAATTTGAAAAATGGCAGCGCGAGGCGAAGGAACGCTTTGAAGATTTCGACAAACAAATCGGGTTGAAGGAAAAACTCGAAGAAAGCGCAAAAGCCGCGAAAGAAACAGCGAAAAAAGGCGCGGAAACTTTAAGGGAAAGCGCGAAAAAAATCAAAACCGAAGCCGAAAAATCCGAAGTCGGCAAGCAAGCCGTAAAAGCCGCCGAAGAAACCGTTAAAACAGCCGGAGAAGGCGCGAAAAAAGCTTGGCAGGCGAGTGAACCGATTCGCAAGTCGGCGGAAGACGCGGGCGAAAAAGCCGCCGATGTTTTTAGCAAAACAGCCGTCGAAGCCGAAAGTGTCTTAAAGACTGTCGGAAAACAGGCAAGCGAAGTTTTTAGTGTCGCAAGCGTAAGAGCAAATGAGGTTTTTGAAGATGCGAGAGGCTCTTTTGAAACTACGGCGCATCGCGTTTCAAAAGCCTTTAATCTTGGCGCGAGCTGGACGCGCACGATTGATTCGACGATTAAAACCGTGCGAAAAACTTCAGATTGGATTTCCGAAAAACCTTTACAAGCCGCAACAACAGGCGTTTCAATGGTGGTCGGCGCAGGTCTCGGCGTTGTATTTACGGGAATCAGTTCTCATTGGTTGTTCAACTCGGCTTTGCCCGCGTGGTCGGTTCAAAAGGCGAGCGAACAATTTCAAAGTTATCTAAAAAACCAGGACGAACTTATTCAAAAAGGCGAGCTGACGCAAGCCGAAGCCGAAAAAATTCAGTTTGAACGCGACATCGCCAAATTCATCGGCGCACCGCTTCTCGGCGCGTTTTCATTTGCTTCTGGCGCGGTTTTGATGAGTAACATTTTCAATCCGAAAACAATTACAGGTGCGCCGCTTGATTGGATTTTGAACGGAAATCCGCTTCTCGAAGGCGTCTGGTTTTTCGGCAACGGCGTGGTTTGTTTCAAAACCGGCTACGAATTTTTTATGTTCGCGCTCGAAGACCAGGAAGATGTCCAGCGCATTGTCAAAGAATTGAAAGGTTTGCTGCCGGCTTAAAATGTAAGCGAGTTAATTCGTTTGATAGGCTATGAAATTCAAGATGCTAATCTTTTGTTTCATAGCTTTTTTGATTTCGGATAATTTGTCTTACACTTTTACAAAAAACAAATTAAAACCCGGATAATGCAAAAAAATGTGGAAAGATTATAAAGAATTCATAAGTCGCAGGAATGTGCTTGATTTGGCAATCGGCGTTGTCATCGGCGCGGCTTTCAGCAAAATCATAACGACACTTGTCGAAGGAATCATTATGCCGCCGTTCGGTTGGTTGACGAGCGGAATTGATTTCAAAGATAAATTTTACGATTTGAGCGGAAAATATAACGGCGTTTCAGACCCAAAAATTATTGAAGAAGCTATCAAAGGCGGCGCACCGCTCATTCGTTACGGGCAATTTATCAACGATGTCATCGTGTTTTTAATCATCGGATTTATAATTTTCCTGATTGCACGTTGGGCAACCAAGTATTTCAAATTTTTGGAAGCTAATTCTGCGCCGACACCGACGGAAATTCTTTTAGCGGAAATCCGCGATGTTTTGAAAAATAAGTAATAAGGTAAATTCCCGCAAACGCGCAAATTTACAAAAGTAATTTGAACGACTGCTTTAAGGGCTCTTTTTTACAAATTTCATCGCCACTCCGTTGATGCAATAGCGCAGTCCGGTCGGTTTCGGACCGTCGTCAAATACGTGTCCGAGATGCGCGTCGCAGCGATTGCACAATACTTCGGTGCGAGTTTCCGGCAAGCTATTATCAATTTTTTCGGCGATGTTGATTTTGGCTATTGGCGCGTAAAAACTCGCCCAGCCCGTATTCGAATTATATTTCGTTTTTGAACTGAAAAGCGGCAAATTGCAGCATACGCAGTTATAAACGCCTGCCTTGTAATTTTTATTTAGCAGACTTGAGTAAGGAGCTTCCGTTCCGCCCTGTCGCGCAATCCGATATTGTTCGGGCGTCAAGATGCGTTTCCATTCAGCATCTGTCTTAACGACCTTTTTAAATGGAAGTTTATCGCTTTTCTCATCAGCTAAATTCTCCGCAACACCTGTCGAGCCAAGCGAAAAGCCTGAAAAAGCGGTTAAAGCGCCCAGCAACATTCCTGATTTTAAAAACGCTCGTCTGTCCATTTTTTATTCTCCCTTTGTTGTTCTCTACAATATAATTCGCTATCCGCGAGGTTTTAGTTTCAATTTTAAGCAAACATCTGAATTGTAATTTTTATAAATCAGAGGCTGACCTACAAGAGCTGAAATATTTGCTTTTCTTTATTTGCAATTCACAATCTTTTTGGGTGTAACGCAAAAATCCAGCTTCACGTCAAACTCCTGCGCGTCCGCAATTTTTCCAATCGGGTCAAAAAAACTTAAACCGATTTTCAAAACGTCTTCACGACAATCGCTCAGAAATTTATCATAAAAACCTTTACCGTAACCGACGCGAAAACCCTTTTCATCAAAGCACAAAAGCGGAATTAAAACCATATCAATTTCTTTTGTTTTAACTGATTCACTTTCGGTCGGCTCTTTAATCTTCCAAGCATTTTCCACGAGTTTTGTTTCGAGTGTGAATTTTAGGTTTTCTATTTCCCGAGTTTGAAAATTAATACGCGGCACGAGCGCTTGCACTTGCGGAAATTCTCGCCAAAGACGCTTGAAAATCAGTGAAGTATCAACTTCATTGAATTTCTTTATTGCAATAAAACAATGCAGAAACCGAATTTTACTCAAATCAAACGATTGAAAAAATTGACCGGTGATTTGACGGCTTTTTTCGATTCTTTCGGATGACGAAAGATTTTTCTGTTTGGCGAGATAAATTTTGCGGAGTTCGACTTTAGTCATTTTCGCATAACATTAACCAAAGAATTTTTCGTAATCGTCGTGATTACCAATCCAAAACCAAGTTATCGTGTGATTGTCTAAAACTCCAATGGCTCGGTAACCTTTTGAAATACGCACTGACCAGACGTTTTCTTTGGAATTGACGCATTTAAAATGAAGTGAAGGGTGAAACGGATTTTCGCGCCGGAGAAAGTATGCTTTTCTCGCTTGAGTTTTGGTCTTTTTGTCGAGGTTTGCGTAGTATTCCCAAAACGAAGGCAAAGTTTCGGATTTCATAGTTTCTCAAAATCCATCGCTTCGGCTTTTCCTTCAGCAATTTCCTTTCGCGCGTTTCGCGCCATTTCAGAAAGCTTGCCGGAATTCTTATTAAAGTTTTCGTTCCAACGCATTTCGTCGGAAATCTCTTCAAGATATTCACGGAGATGTTCTACAGCGCGTTCCTGAACAACTTCAGGCAAATTTTCCAACATCTTGGTAACCGTGTTTATTGTTGCAGTTGACATGAAATTTACCTCTGGCTTGAGTTTCGCATAATCCAATCGTCGCTGACAACTTCTTCGTCGTAGAAAATTAACGCTTGTCCAAGCGTGGTTATTTCATCTTCGATTTTGAACGCAGATTGCTGTTTCCTTTTTTATCCACGTTTCTTTGACGGTCGCATTTTATTCGGCACGCTTGTTTTAGCGGAAACGTCGGACGGCTTAAAATTTTGGTCTGTTTTTGAATCGCTCATTGTTTTTGAAGTTTCCAGCAATTTGGAATCTTTTAGCAGTTTCAAGGACGCTTTCGCGTTTTTACTTAATCTCTTTTTTTCTTTCGCCATTGTTTATTCCTTTTTCAGCTTTCAAGTTTGCCGTTTTTATAAAATCGTTTATCAAAATCAGATTTTTACAATCCAACCACCGCCGATTGTTTCTTCGCCGTTGTAAAAAACGGTTGCTTGTCCGGGCGTGATGGCGCGCTGCGGCTCGTCGAAAACGATGCGGGCGCGGTTTTCTTCCAAAGCATAAATTGTCGCAGGCGCAGGTTCGTGGCGGTAACGCACTTTGACGGAAGCGCGAACAGGTTTTTCGGGCGCATCAAAAGCAACCCAATTCACGCCTTTTGCCGTAAATTCAAGACAATCCAATTCTTCCGCTTCGCCGACAATGATTTGATTTCTGGCGCGTTCGATTTGCACGACATACAAAGGCTTTTCGTGCGCGATGCCAAGCCCGCGACGTTGACCGATTGTATAGCGATGAATGCCCACGTGTTCGTTTAACTTTTCGCCTTTCGTGTTTACGATGTCGCCGCCTTCTGGCAATTCGCTTGAACGATTTTCGTGTTCCAAATATCTATCAATAAATTCGGCGTATTTGCCGTCGGGAACAAAACAGATTTCCTGCGATTCCTGTTTTTCGGCAACGTAAAGATTTGCTTCACGAGCAATGTCGCGCACTTCGCTTTTTAACATTTCGCCTAAAGGAAAATAAGAGCGAGAAAGTTGGTCTTGCGTCAATTCCCACAAAAAATAGCTCTGGTCTTTCCAATGGTTTTTGCCGCGAAACAGGCGATAACGATTTGCCGCCGCGTCGTATTCGACACGCGCGTAATGTCCGGTTGCAACTTTGTCGCAGCCGAGACTTTGCGCCAATTTATCCAAAGACGCGAATTTCAAACGCGAATTGCAGGCGACGCACGGAATCGGAGTTTCGCCGTCCAAATAACTTTGCACAAACGGTTCGACAACCGATTTTTCAAAATCGCTTTCGAGATTTAAAACATAAAACGGAATGCCGAGAGATTCGGCAACGCGGCGCGCGTCGTAAACATCGTCGAGCGAGCAGCAACGCGACGGCAGCGCGTCGCCGTTTTCGTCAACATTTATCCCGCGTCGCTGATTCCACAACTGCATTGTAAAACCGACGAGTTCGTGTCCTTGTTCTTTGAGAAGCGCGGCAGCCGAAGATGAATCAACACCGCCGCTCATTGCCACTGCTATTTTCATAAAACCGCCTAACGTAAATTTGCGGACTTCCCGCAAATAAACAAGTATAACGCTTTAGATGCAAAAATAGTAGCAAACTAGCAAAAGCATTTAAATTTTAATTCGCAAATACGGTTTTGGGGTTTGAAAAAGCGCGTCTAACAAATTCTTGCCAAAAAAATCGGCTGGTGTCATAATGCGCTCGTCAATTTACAAATCGGAAAATGAAGTCGTCGCGCGAAAAAATTTTCAAAGTTTGGCGAAGCGCAGTCAAGCCGTTTCGCCCCTTTTGCATTTCGTGTTTGATAATCGGACTTTTGTGCGTTTCGACCGTTTACGCCGAGCGCTTGCCGGTGAAAACTTACACGGTCGCCGACGGTCTGCTGCGCGACGCAGTTTATAAAATCAAACAGGACTCGCGCGGTTTTTTGTGGTTCTGCACGACGGAAGGCGTGTCCAGATTTGACGGCTACGCTTTTACAAATTTTACGACCGACGACGGTTTGCCCAACCGTTACGCGAACGATTTTCTCGAAACGAAGGAAGGCGCGATTTACATCGCCACGAACGGCGGGCTGGCGCGGCTGAATCCTAAAGGTTTGCGCGGCTCGCCCGACAATCCGTTGTTCACGACTCTTTTGCCGGAGAATCCGAAGGCGAAAAGTTTTCGGGTTTTGTTTGAAGACGCGGGCGGCACGATTTGGGCGGGAACGAGCGACGGAGTTTATAAATTAAACGGCGCGGGCAAACTTGAAACGGTTGCTTTAGGCAAACCGCTGCTGTCGGCGGAAATTGACACGCTTCCCGTTTCCGCCATTATCCAAGACCGGCGCGGCGCGTTGTGGGTCGGGACGGAAAAAAGCGGCTTGTTTCATTTGTCACCATCGGGCGAAACCCGGCGTTTGTCGCGCGAGGAAGATGGTTTGTCGGGCGATTGGATTATTTCTCTGCTCGAAGACCGTAGCGGGCGGATTTGGGCGGGAATGCGCTCTGCCTCCAATGAAGGAAGATTAAGTTTGATTACGCCCGGGGCAGATCAGAATGACAAATTCGCGGCGCGCAATTATACGAACGAAAACGGCTTGCCCGGCGCTTGGGTAACGGCTCTTCATCAAGCGTCCGACGGCAAAATGTGGGTGGGGACGACCGGCGGTTTGTGCCTCTGGCAGGGCGACGACGCGCAGACGGTTTGTCAGACTTATACGGCGAAAAACGATTTGTGCGATAACGACGTTTGGACAATCGCTGAAGACAAAGACGGCAATCTCTGGACGGGTTCGCGGTGCGGCGCAAAGAAATTGGCGCGTTATGGTTTTACGACTTACGTCGAAGCGGACGGGTTAAAGAACAAAACTGCCGACTCGATTTTTGAAAACCGAAACGGTGAGCTTTTTGTTACCGTCAATGACTTCGGACGAACGACGCATCGTTTCGACGGCGGAAAGTTCACGGCGGTCAAACCGAATTTGCCGCCCGAAGTAACTTATTTCGGATGGGGTTGGAATCAAACCGTCTGGCAGGACAGTCGGGGCGCGTGGCTGATTCCGACCGCCTCCGGGCTTTTTCGATTTCCAGAAGCGATTAATTTTACGGATTTGGCGCGAGCCGCGCCGCAGAAATTCAATCCCGAAACGAAAGTCGCGGAAATTTTCCGCGTGTTTGAAGATTCGCGCGGCGACATCTGGATTGCGACCAGCGAAAACGCCAACAAGCTTTGGCGTTGGGAGCGCGGCACAAATCGTTGGCAGAATTACACGGCGGAAGTCGGATTTTCGAAAGAGCGCATCGGCACGGCTTTTGTCGAAGACACGGCGGGAAATTTGTGGATCGGCACGGGCGGAGGAGATGCGGCTTTAATTCGTTACCGCGACGGTAAATTCAGAATTTTCACGCAAGCCGAAGGCGCGCCCGCGGGTTGGACGTGGGATTTATACGTTGACCGTCGAAACAGGCTTTGGCTCGCTAACGCTGCCGCCGGTTTGCTGCGCGTTGATAATCCGAACGACGAAAATTTGCAATTTTTCCGCTACACGACCGCCGACGGAATGTCGAGCGCGGGGGCGACGTGCGTAACCGAAGACGAATTCGGCAGAATCTATGTCGGAACGGGACGCGGCGTCAATCGCATCACGGTATCGCAGCCCGTTTCGATTTTGGGCGAAACGACAATTCCCGAATTGAATCTCGATTCAGACCAGCGGCAGGTAACGATTGAGTTTTTGGGCTTGGGCGCGACGCTCGGCGAGAAATTGCGCTATGAATATCGCCTAAACGACGCGGACTGGACGCAGACCGGCGAGCGAACGCTAAATTTTGCCAATCTGCCGAACGGCGAAAACCGTCTTGAGATTCGCGCCGCCACCGACGATAGGATTTACAGCGCAAATCCGGCGAGCGTTGCATTTCGCGTCGCCGCTCCCGTTTGGCAGCGTTCGTGGTTCGTCGCATTGACGATTGCTTTAATTGGTTTGACGGCTTTCGGAATTTATCGTTACCGCTTGAATAAATTGTTGGAAATCGAGCGCACACGGACACGCATCGCCAGCGATTTGCATGACGACATTGGCACGAATTTATCGAAAATTTCGCTTCTTAGTGAAATCGTCAATCTACAGCTCGCCAATCAAAATGTCGAGAGCAATCGTCTGCTTAATTCGATTGCGGAAATCTCGCGCGAATCGGTCGGTTCGATGAGCGACATCGTTTGGGCAATCAATCCGAAGCGCGATTCGGTTTTAGAACTCGTCAGGAGAATGCGCCTGCACGTCGAAGAAAGTTTTCTCGAAAAAGGCGTGCGCGTTAAATTCAACGCGCCCGAAGACGGCGCGGCAATCAAACTTTCGATGGACGTGCGCCGCGAGCTTTATTTGATTTTCAAAGAAGCCGTCAGCAACGCCGCCCGCCATTCGGATTGCAAAAATATCGAGGTTAATTTCGAGTTGGAACGCGGCGCGATTTTTCTGCAAATCACCGACGACGGAAAAGGCTTTGACACTTTGCAAATGACGGGCGGCAACGGTTTGGAAAATATGCGCAGCCGCGCCGCGAAGAACGGCGGAAATTGTTCAATCGAATCGGAAGCGGGACGTGGAACGATTTTGAAAATTCGTTTTCCGCAGAATTAAAGAATTTTGCCAGCGAAACACACGAAAGGCACGAAATTTTTTAAATCGATTTTCTTTTTCGTATATTTCGTGTGTTTCGCTGGCAAAAACACTTGACCTGTCCGAATAAACAGGTTACAAACGCCGCGCAAAAGATTAATTTATAAAACGGATGCCTGCAATCGCTTCAAATCAAACCGAAACCGCCGCGACGCGCATCGTCGTCATCGAAGACCAGCGCGAGCTGCGCGAAGGCTTGCAAATTCTGCTCAACTATACGCCGAATTTTCACTGCGTCCACAGTTTCGGTTCGATGGAAACCGCGCTCGCCGGGTTGGAAGCGGACAACCTTCCGGATTTGATTTTGACCGACATCGGCTTGCCGCGGATGGACGGCATCGAAGGCACGCGGATTTTGCGCGGTAAATTTCCTGCTGTGCCGATTATCGTGCTGACGGTTCACGGTGAGGACGACAAGATTTTTGAAGCCCTGTGCGCCGGAGCGAGCGGTTATCTTTTGAAAAACACCGCGCCCGCGCAAATTGTCGAAGCGGTAAAAGAAGTCTTAAACGGCGGCGCGCCCATGTCGCCGGAGGTCGCCCGCCGCGTCGTGCATTTATTTCGCACGTTCGCGCCGCCCGTGGAAGTTGAATATCATTTGACCGAACAGGAACGGCGCATTTTGAGAATGCTCGTCGAAGGACATCATTACAAAACCGCCGCTTACGAACTCGGCATTTCCAGAAGCACCATTGCATTTCACCTGAAAAACATCTACGAAAAGCTCCAAGTCCACTCGAAAACCGAAGCCGTCGCCAAAGCTCTGCGCGAGAAAATCATCTGAAAATTCTGCCTCCCGACCTATCCATTTAAACAGTTACATCCGGTTTTCCTTATCCCCTAAAATCAAAGAAAATTTTGCAGGTTTATTTATCCGGTTGAATCGAATCGGCAATCAATACGACATAGGAGAAAAGAAACAATGAACAATAAAATTTACAGTTACGGCATCTGTCTTTTTCGCATCATTGCGCTCGTCGTGATGTCAGTAATCACATTCGCCAACATCGCCGACGCGCAGCCAACCGGAAAAGTAACGTCGGGACTCTCTGTCAGAAAAGTTCGGCTTTGGACTGAGAATAATAACGTAGTCCCCGTTTGTTGGTTACACAACGGATACGACCGCGAAAAGGAAATTGTCCGGGAGGCTGTCAAACACACATGGGAAGAATTCGCCAATATCACTTTTACCGGCTGGGGAAAATGCCCGAGCCCTGTAATACGGGACACTCCGGGCGGCGGCTTAACTGGCAAGTATCTGGACAAGAATGTGCGCATCTCCATCTCGCATCAGGGTCCAGAAGCTGCAGGCGCGAACGGATCTGCCAGAGTTGGAATGGCAGCCCTCGACAATACCCCGGGCATGTGGATGCA
>JAIVJJ010000166.1 GCA_020200095.1 Acidobacteriota bacterium
CGATAAGCGTTTCACTTTATAAACCTTATCCATTAGCAGAATTTGAATACGAGTTGAAATACGTTCAAGGACCTTTTGGTGATATTTCAACCGTCGCTTACGAAAATGTTGAAAAGGGTGTATGGGTATTCTCTAATCAAGGACTTGTGAGAAGTATTATTTATCGTCCGACGCAAAAAGAACGTGAGCAATTTTCATATCCTTGTAAATCCCCCGATGCCGGTGATGATGTTGAGCTTCCGCCCTACTGGTTTGACCGCTATTGGAATTTACCTTCTAAGAAAGAAAAACAAAGATTAAAGCAAATTACTGATAAGGAATCGAGAAGAGCTGAGGGTAAGCAGATTTATCTGGTTTATTACTACAAAAATGAAAAGGATAAAGAATCAGGTTTAACACAAGCCAATCGAGCCAAAACATATCTAGAACTTGCCGGTATTAGTTTAGATAAAATAAAAGTAGTAAACGGCGGAAAAGAGAATAAGTCTGAAATAGTTGTCTATCTCGTTGATCCAAAGTAATCGTCAATTGATAATTGAGATTGTTTAATTTCGATGACTGCGGTTGCGCGGGCGGACAAGAAACGACCATTGAAATCAACGCCTGAGAACAACTATTACTATGACGCGACGGGCAAACTCGTTATGACCACGCACAACACGAGCCGCAGGACAATCCAGCATCTGGACGGCGACGGCAGAGCCGCTCGGCAAGATCAATACAGCTACTGCAACTACCAGTTCTATTTGCAGCAAACTGAGTATTATTAAAGACTGCCAAAGGCGGCAACAATCTCTGGCAACAACATAGTTTGACGGCTAGGAAAATAAGTTTGGCACAAGGGCTTCTGCGGTAGCAGCTGAGAGTTCTCCGATTCCACAAGACGGACCCGCTGCTTTGAACTACAACAATCCGACTAATCGTATCAACTCGATAAATCTGTCTAAAATCAATCGTCTTCAAAAATCTTTGTGTCAATAATGGCATAACCTTACGTCAACTATGGCGTATTCTGTGTCAATTACGGCATATTTGATAATTTACCTTTCCTTATTTCGATTTTACCTCTGCGGAATTTCGCCTTCGTTCAGCTATTTATCTAAAGTTAATAAAAGAATAATTAAAATAAGAGTTTGCCTTGCGGATAACTGTTTTCGACTGTTCTACACAAACGTCTGAATTTTCACTCTGCCGCCAAATTTTCAAAGTTGTTACGCTGTTGATGAACGTAATTTTTAAGCATGAGCAATGAGGCAATTTAGTTTCAACCTTCGCAAAATTCCTTATAAGAATCCGAACCTAGAATCTTATTTTCGATCAAAACAAATTAAAGGCAATTGGTGGACGCCGATTTGGAAGGGCTTGGTAATTGACAAGGATAGCAAACACCGGAAAGCGATGGGAGCGGCTGTCTGGCTGTATCTGTACCTTCTGACTTACACAAATCGGACGACCGGAATTTTCCGCAAGAACCTGCCGACTATCCATCAAGAAACAGGCTATCCGGTTCGCACGATTCAGCGGCATCTCAAACGCCTTTCGGAAAAGGGCTACATTACCGTTTTGGATTCCACGCATGCTCCGAAAATCCGCATTGAAAAATGGAAGTTATTTAACGGCTCTCAAATTAATGACAAATAATTCCGGCATCAAGGGTAAATCGAGTCAATATCGAGATGCGAGCACTTCACACGAACCGATAGAGTCATTTATCAATAAAATCATCCGTGGTGATGCGCTAAAAATTCTCAAAAAACTCCCGGATGAAAGCGTTGACTGCGTTGTGACCAGTCCGCCGTATTACCGTCTGCGGGATTACGGCGTCCCGGGGCAAATCGGACTGGAGCCAAACTTCACTGCATATCTCGAAAGGCTGCTGACGGTGTTTGACAAAGTTCGGCGAGTTTTGAAGCCGTCGGGAACTTGCTGGATTGTGATCGGCGACTCATACGGCGGCAGCCAAACGGCTCAGCAGATGGTGAACGGTAA
>JAIVJJ010000051.1 GCA_020200095.1 Acidobacteriota bacterium
AAATAATGAAACGCGGAAATACAGTTCAAGATGCTTTGAAGGTTCAACGTGAAATTGCAAATGTACGCGGTGAAATCGAAAAAATCGAAGGTAGAAAGCGCTTTTTGGAAAATCAAGCGACCCTTTCGACAATTAAAATAAAACTGCAATCGCCAACTGCTTTTGCCGGAAATTCGTCTGGTTTCTTTTATCAACTCGGTCAGGCAACCAGCCGAGGGTTAAATGGCGCGTTGAGTTTTATTTTAATTTTCGTTACGGCTCTGATTGCTCTTTTGCCGTTTTTGCTGTTCATTGTTTTGCCAATTTATCTACTGATACGTTACCTTTTAAGAAAGAGCAAAAAGCGGAAATTAGCCAGCGAAATTGCGCGAGAAGAAATTAGAAGCGAATAAAAAAGCGAAAAAGAATGGAAAGATTTTTTCAGATTTTAGCGGTGATTCTCATCGGAGTCGCCGCATATTTTTTGTGGCGCGAGAATAACGATGGCGTGTTTGTGTCGGCGGTTCTCGGCGCGGTTTGTTTCTTTTTGAGCGTTCGCTTTCAGATTAAAGAAAGATTAAAAAGCCGGGATGAAGTGAAACAGAAGGAAAATTTCACCATAGAGAAACAGAGCCACAGAGATTTTGAAAATGATTCAACTGACGGTAACCCGAATGAAACTTAATAAAAATACTTATGATTTCCTTTCTCCGTGTCTTTGTGTCTCGGTGGTGAAATAGATTTTATGGCAAGGATAGTTTTATCGACATTCGGCTCGCTGGGCGATCTTCACCCGATGATTGCGCTTGGAAAAGAACTTCACAAGCGCGGACACGAAATTGTTATTAATACTTTAGAAGTTTACCGTGAAAAAATTCACGCGCTCGGTTTTGAATTTTATCCGCTTCGTCCCAATCTAAATCCTGAAGAAGACAGAGAACTTGCCCGCGAGATAATGGACGCGAAAACAGGCACGGAAAAACTTTTAAGAGAAATACTGCTGCCGAATGTGCGTCCGATGTTTGAAGATTTGATGAATTCTGTTGCAGGCGCAGACGTTTTAATTAGCGGCGAAGTTGTTTATCCGGCGGCGTCGGTTGCTGAAAAAAACCGAATCAAGTGGATTACAACTTCGCTCGCGCCCGCTTCTTTTCTCTCGCCGTACGACCCCTTCGTTCCGCCGACGGCGCAGTGGCTCAGACATTTTCGTTTTCTCGGCGCGGGCGTTCACGGCGTGATTTATTCGGCGGTTCATCGCATTGTCGCATCTTGGCTTGAGCCTTACCGCACGTTTCGGCGCGAAATTGGTTTGAGCGAAAATCACGACCCTATTTTCAAAGATAAATTCTCCAATCTTCTTCATCTCGCGCTTTTTTCAAAAGTTCTGGGAAAGCCTCAACCTGATTGGCATCGTCCGACTTTGCAGACAGGGTTTTGCTTTTACGACGGGCAAGATGATTTGGGAAAAATGCCGGAAAAATTAACTGAATTTTTGGAAAACGGCGAGCCGCCCATTGTTTTTACATTAGGTTCAGCTGCCGTAATGGACGCGCGAGATTTTTTTGAAGAAAGCGCGGCCGGAGTTCCGCATCTCGTTATGCCTTACAGCCACGACCAACCCGATAATGCAGCGCGTTGCGAGCGAATTGGCATCGCCCGGACAATCTCACGCAAAACATACAACGCCGAAAACGCGGCGCGGGAATTGCGCGAACTTCTCGGAGATTTAGGTTATAAGGCAAATGCCGTCGAAGCGCAAAAAATAGTCAAAGCAGAATGCGGAACGCGAATCGCGTGTGATGCAATCGAAGAGGTGCTAAAATAACGAGTAAATTGTGAACAAACTGGAAAATCTTTTAGAAAATAATAAACACTGGGCAGAAAACGTCAAAAAAAGCGATCCGACATTTTTTCAGAGGCTTTCCACGCTGCAAGCGCCCAAATATCTCTGGATTGGATGTTCCGACAGTCGGATTACTCCAGCAACTAGTATCGGACTTTTGCCGGGCGAACTTTTCGTGCATCGAAATATCGCCAATCTGGTCGTTCACACTGATATGAATTGTTTGTCCGTCATACAGTTTGCGGTTGAGGTTTTACAAGTCGAGCATATTATCGTTTGCGGTCATTACGGCTGCGGCGGCGTGAAAGCGGCGCTGGAAAATACGCGCTTCGGTTTGATTGACAATTGGCTGCGGCACATTCAGGATGTCGGGCGCGATTATAAAATTGAACTGGAAAGAGCTGAAACTGACGAAGAAAAACTGGACAAATTATGCGAGATTAACGTCATCGAACAGGTGATGAACGTCGGCGATACGACCATTTTGCAAGACGCTTGGCTAAGAAAACAGAACATTGCCATTCACGGCTGGATTTATTATTTAACCGACGGAATTTTTCGAGATTTACAGGTTACCGTTAGCAGTTTGAAAGAATTGATAAATTTACGGGCGAAAATGCTTACTAAGCAAAAATGAAACTAGAAAAGGAAACTAAAAGATGAAAAGCTCAAAAATTTTATTCGCTTTTTCGCTGATGCTGTTTATCGGTATTCCGAGCTTTGCACAAATGGCGCGAAAGCCTTCGCCGACACACGAACGGGAAAGAACGACCGCGAACAAACCTGATTCGGTTGTACGTGCCTTAAACGAAATAAAATCGCAGGCGGATTTTGACCTGATGGCGCGCGTTTATCATCAAAATACGCCTTACGCTCTGCCGCACGCAATGTTTGTCCTTGACCGCAAAAACAAGAACAAAATTTATTACGTCAATTCGCAAAAATATCGTTTTCATAAAGATTTTTTGCTGGCAAATTATTTGGTCGCGCGGGGCGAAGATGTTTTCGAACCGATTTATATCAGACAAGACCGCAGATTTATTGTCGGCACAATCGCCTGGCAAGAAACGGTCGAAAAATTTACTTTTGAATTATGGGAAGGCGATTTGGCTTCCCCCGAATTGATTAAACTCGCTTACGACACAATAAACAAAACTTTTTTTGAACCGGTCGCTTATAAACCAAACTCAACTCGGCAGGACGAACTGACGGAAAATCTCGGCATTAGTCGCGTTTCGGCTGACGAAATTTCAAAAAATCAGGAATATCTCGCCTTAAATACAGGCAAAGCCATCGGTCGAATTCATATTATTGAAAAGCTCGACGACACGGTTGAAATCGGCGAGAACGAGATTTTAGTTTTAAAAGAACTTCCCATAACATTGCCGCCTGTGCGCGGAATTATCGTCGCCAAACCTTCAACGCCGCTTTCGCATATCAATATTTTAGCGAAAGGCTGGGGAATTCCGAATGTTTATATCAAAGACGCCGACAAACTTTTGAAAGAGTTCGACACTTACTGGATTGAATTTGAAGCAACTTTAACCGAACCCAAATTTAAACGCGCCACCACGGATACAATCGAAAAGACTCTGACTACTGAAGAATCTGTCGCGCCGTCGAATTTAGAAATCAAAAAGCTCGCCTCGCTGCGGGAAATGCGAAAAAAAGACAGCATTATTTACGGCTCGAAATCGGCGAATTTGGGCGAAATAATAAATGCCAAAATTCCTAATATCATTGTACCTTCTGGCTTTACTGTTCCTTTCTACTGGTATTACAAGTTTATGAAGGACAACGGTTTCGACAAAAAAGTTGATGAATTTTTAGACGACAATGATTTTGTTCACAACCCGCGTATTCGCCGTCAGAAATTAGCAGAGTTTCGCGCGAACATTCAAAAGGGCAAGTTTGACGAAAATTTAAGGAGACAGATTATTCAAAAATGGAAAATGGAACTTGGCGGGCGCGGCGTTTTCGTTCGCAGTTCGTCAAACTCGGAAGATTTGCCAAATTTCTCCGGCGCAGGACTTTATAAAACGGTGCCGAATGTCAAAACCGAAGATAATCTTATCGAAGCGGTAAAAACGGTCTGGGCTTCGCTTTGGAATTCCGACGCCTACGAAGCCCGCGTTCGCAATTACGTTAATCAACACACGGTTTATATGTCGGCTTTGATTCAAGTCGGCGTCAACATGGACAGCGGCGGAGTTTTATTTACGAAAGACCCGTTTGATCCGGACAACAAAAACGCCGTTTATATCAGCGCGGTTTGGGGGCATAACGACCCGGTAACGGGAAATAAATTCCTTCCCGAACAATTGCTTTTTAATCAGCAATCGAACGCTGTTCAGGTTTTAACGCTTTCACAGCAGGAAACAGTTTTAAAATTTGGAGAAAACGGCGATTTAGTGGAAACAAACGAAACACCGCAAAGACGGGTTTTGACCGATAAAAACGTGCGCGAATTGGTCAGAACGGCTTCGCGCGTCAAAAGCGTTTTCGGCAATAAAAGAGAACAAGATATCGAATGGGGAATTATGAACGGCAGAATTTATCTGCTGCAATCTCGTCCTTATTTTGAAAAATGATTTTTAGAACGCGGATTGGGCGGATAAGGTAAGTTATAAGTTTTTAATTTTGAGTGTTGAATTTTGAATGAAAGTCAACACTCAAAATTAAAAAAATCAGCCTAATCCGCGTTCCAATTTTTTGCTGAATTACACAAATTATAAAGATGAAAAAAATTCTAGGTTTAAGTTTTTTTGCTTTAATTGCAATCGGCTGCAACAGTGTGCCGCAGCAAGTTCAGCAATCACAGCCAGCGGTGAATACAAATGTTTCTGTGCAGAAGCAAAACGACTCGGCTACCGTTTCAAGTCATTCGTTTGATACAGCAGAATTGAAAAATACAAAACAGGCGCAAACAAACCAGCCGTCTTCAAGCGAATTGTCGCCGATGGCAAAAGCAATTGACGTTGCGGAAATGACAGCGGAAATTGCGCGAGCCGAAAAAGCCTCTAAACAAAATCCTAAAGACGAAAAAGCTAAAGACGCGCTAGCGCGAAGCTATTTTGTCCGAGCGTTTGCTTTGACCGATGCAGCGCAATATCGCGCCGCGCTCGGCGATTTTCGCAAAGGTTTGAAACTAAATCCAAACGACCAGGAAGCCAAAAATATGCACGATGAAATTCTTCGAATTTTCGCTTCGATTAACCGCGAGCCGCCGAAAGAAGGCGAAGAGCCGAAGCCAATGCCATTTGAGAAAAAGAAAGCATAAAACAATCAGCGAATCGCTTTTTCATACCAATCTTTCCAAAAAGATTTTTTTCGCAAAGTCAGAAGAATAAATGCCGGATGCGTCAGCAAAAAAGTTTTCCACAAACTCATTTTATCGAATCTTCGGGAGGAAGTTATGACTTTCGGATTTTCGATAAAATGTAGAAAACCGTTGTTTCGTCGGGCAAATTTGGAAAGTCTCCAATAAAACATAACGTCTTCGCCCATAAAAACGCTTTCGTCATAGCCTTGAAGTTCAATAAAAATTGATTTCCGACAAAATTGCGCCGCGCCTTGTTTCATATTGAAAAGCGTTCCCCAAAACCGCCAGCCGAGCAAATAATACTTCATCCATTTTCTTTTGAATTGCTCGTAATCAACTGCTACCGCGCCGCCGAAACATTTTTCGTTTGTTATCACACGTCAATTTTTTGAAAAAGCGTTTCGGGAATCAGCGTGTCTGCGTCAACAAATATCAAAACTTCGCCGGCGGCGCTTTTCGCGCCCGTGTTTCTGACCTTTGCAATGTTATGTTCTTTTTCTAAAATAACTTTAGCGTCGTAACTCTCGGCAATGAGAGCGGTTTTATCTGCGCTTTCGTTGTCAACAACAATTATTTCCGCCGGAGAATCAATTCGAGCCAAGGCGATTTTGATTGCCGCTAGCGTATTCGGCAAGTAATTTTCTTCATTGTAGGCGGGAATAATGACGGAAAACTTCATCGGTGTATTTTGCTTGATGACTAGACAAATCTCCAAATCAAAAATTAAACTAGAAACTTTGCAAATACGGACAATTTTTAATATACGGAGATAATAAAAAATTTTATGGCACTTTCGGCAAACGAAATCCGCAAAGGAATGGTTATTTTATTTGAAGGAGCGCCGTGTAAGGTGATGGAGTTTCGCCATCACACGCCCGGAAACTTGCGTGCGATGGTGCAAACCCGTTTAAGAAACCTTTTGACTGGAAGCTCGTTCGAGCATCGTTTTCGTTCCAATGATACACTTGACCGCATTACGCTCGAACAGCACGAGATGGAATATCTTTATTCGGACGGCAGCCAGCATCATTTTATGAACACGGAAAATTACGAGCAAATTGCGATCAGCGAAGCCGATTTGGGCGACGCGGCGCAGTGGTTAATGCCGGGGTTAAAACTTCAGGTCGAATTTTATAATGGAACACCGATTGGCGTTGAACTTCCAGCTTCGATGGAGTTAACGGTTACTGATACCGAACCGGTAATGAAAGGCGTAACCGCCTCGAATTCTAACAAACCCGCCACGCTGGAAAACGGCGTCACGCTCTATGTTCCGCCATTTGTCGTTGCCGGCGAGCGCGTTCGCGTTAATCCGACCGAAGCGAAATATATGGAAAGAGTTAAATAGAGAGTAAGTCTCAAGCCCTAAGTTCAAAGTCCAAAGTGACAATTTATAGACTTTAGGCTTTGGACTTAGGACTTGGTAATGTTTTTCCTTTACAGCTTTCTTTACACCATCGGTTTTCTCGTTTTGCTGCCTCGTTTTCTTTTCGATGCATTGCGAAAGGGAAAGTATGCGGCGGGTTTTTGGGAGCGATTCGGATATTTGCCTGAATTTGAACGAAACGAAAAACCTGTTTTATGGCTTCACTGCGTTTCGGTTGGAGAAACGCAAGCCGCGCGTCCGATTGTAAAGGAACTGCTCAGAGAATTTCCCGATTTTCAATTTGTCGTTTCCACCACAACTAACACAGGTCAGACACTCGCCCGAAAACTTTTTGCTGAAGAAGCAAAACTCGTTTTTTATTTTCCGTTTGATTGGCGTTTTACCGTTCGCCGCGCATTGCGACGAATCAAACCGAGCATTGTTTTAATAATGGAAACCGAGCTTTGGTTCAATTTTCTGCGCGAAGCACATAAAAGCGGTGCAAAAATCGCCATTGTTAACGGAAGATTGTCAGAAAAATCAGCCAAACATTACTCATACATCAAAAAATTAATATCAAGTGTTTTGCATTATATTGATTTAGCTTTGATGCAAGAACATAAAGACGCGAAGCGCTTGACGCAGCTTGGCATTCGCGCCGATAAAGTGAAAATTACGGGAAATGTCAAATTCGATCAGGATTTTGACGAAAATGAAAGCGATTTGACAAAAGAATTACGCGAGCGTTTTGACGTTTCAAAAGATGCGCCGTTAATAATCGCGGCAAGCACGCACGCGCCAGAAGAATCAATCATTTTGCGGGCTTTCAAAGAGACTTGGGAAAATTCGTCCCAAAAATTGCCGCGTCTTTTAATTGCGCCGCGTCATCCTGAAAGATTCAAGGAAGTTGCCGAACTGGTAGAAGAAAGCGGTTTTCAATCTGCGCGGCGCTCCGAAAAAGAATCTGAAAAAGACAAACTCGCGCGAGTAATTTTGCTCGACAGCGTCGGCGAACTTCGCGCCGTTTTTCCTTTAGCGGAAATTGTTTTTGTCGGCGGAAGCCTTATTTCACACGGCGGGCAAAATGTTTTAGAACCGGCAATGGCGCAAAAGGCGATTGTTACGGGCTTTTATACAATGAATTTTGAGGCGATTGTTAAAGAATTTTTAAAGCAAAACGCTATTGTTCAATTACCGGAATCAAGCGAAAAAGAAGCCGCAAAAAAACTCGCCGAAGTTTTTTTGCAATTGTTGCAGGATGCGGATTTGCGTGAAAAACTAGCCAAAAAAGCCTTTGCCTTCGCGCAGGATAATCGCGGCGCAAGCCGCAAAACAGTCGAACATCTCAAATCATTTCTACTGACGCGCGAAAAATTATGATTTTTATATTTTATTTTTTCGCCTTGATTTTAACGTTTCTCGGCTACAAATCTATGCGTAGCGGAATCAATTACCTCAATTATTTTAAAAAAGAATTAGTCAAACCCAAATCGAATTTTACGCCGTTTTGTTCGATAATCGCGCCGTGTCGCGGACTTGACGAAGAATTGAGCGAAAATCTTTTTGCGCTTTTTCGGCAAAATTATCCGAAGTATGAAATTTTGTTTGTGGTTGATTCAGATAAAGATAAAGCCATTTCGGTAATTGAAGAAGTTTCACGTAAAGGCGCAAAACACGCAAAGTCAAAACTTATAATTGCCGGAAAAGCAATCGAAAGCGGACAAAAAGTTCACAATCTTCGGCAAGCGGTTTTGGAAGTTTCCGACGAATCAAAAGTTTTTGTGTTTGTAGATTCGGACGCGAGACCAAACGAAGATTGGTTAAGAAATTTAATTGCGCCTTTGCAAGATGAAAGCGTCGGCGCGGCAACAGGTTATCGCTGGTTCGTTTCAAAACGCGGCGGTTTATTTTCGCAGTTTCTTTCGGTTTGGAACGCTTCGATTGCTTCGGCTTTAGGCGCAAACGCAAAAAACAATTTTTGCTGGGGCGGGTCGACGGCAATTCGACGTGAAACTTTTGAAAAACTCGATATGCGAAAAAAATGGCGCGGAACTCTGTCTGACGATTTTGCCGTCACGCAGGCGTTGAAAGAAGCGAAACTAAAAATTTATTTTGTACCGCAATGTTTAATGGCTTCAATTGAAAATTGTTCTTTTTCCCAATTACTTGAATTTACTACGCGGCAAATGAAAATCACAAGAGTTTATGCTCCGCATTTGTGGAAGGCGTCTTTCGCGGGTTCGCTTCTTTTTAGTTTTACATTCTGGAGCGGTTTTACCGCTTTGTTTTTTCTATCAAGTTGGCATTTTTGGTTGACACTGGCGCTTTCAATAATGATTTTTGCTCTTGGTGCGGCAAAGGCGTGGCTTCGTTTGAAGGCAGTAAAAATTGTTTTGAAAGATTATCGAGTAGAATTGGATCGCCAATTTTTATCCCACATAACGATTTGGACACTTTCGCCGATTCTTTATTTTTACAACTGTTTTTGCGCTTTACTGTCACGAAAAATTGTCTGGCGCGGTATCGGATACGAATTGAAATCGCCAAATAAAACTGTCATTATAGCGGATAATGCCGAATAAAATTACAAATCGCTAAAATTTCTTTTGCGCGAAATCCCGAAAATTACCTAAAAAGCGAGAGTTCGATATGATTAAAAATTTGTTTGAGCAAGAAGAAAACCAGTCTTCAACAGAAAGTAAATCGGACGAATTGCAAAATAAATCTGAAGGAGAATTTACAGTTGTAGAAAATAATTCGTTCATAAACAGCGAACAATTTGGACAAATCAGAAACGAAGAGATAAAAATCCAAGAGTCTACGAGCGGAGAGAAAAAAGAAGAAACCATCTTTCAAGCGGACTTTAAACCCGAATCAAAAGCGGAAACCATTCGTAAAAGCGGTCTGGCTTATGCGGCGGCGATTACGCTTTTCGGTGCAATCGTATTTATGTTGATTCTTGGCTGGTTTTTCGATTTGCTTGTCGGAACTTCACCGTGGGGAGTAGTCGGCGGCATTGTTTTAGGCGCAGTTATCGGATTCTTTCAATTTTTTCGACTTACTTCGAAAATTATTAATAATAAAAAATAACTCGGTGAGTTGTTTTTATTCATCAGTTCTTTTAATCGAAAAGAATTCCCCATCTGCTTGCAGTGCGGGTTTCCTTATCAGCCCTGAAAGGGCGTTATGCTTTGTTCAAAAAAATTCGTGGTAGTCGGTGCTTTGACCGACTAATTTTCGGG
>JAIVJJ010000167.1 GCA_020200095.1 Acidobacteriota bacterium
ACGGCATTCCGCAAGTTTGGACGATGCCCGCGAGCGGCGGATTTCCAAAATTAGTTACGGCTTTTGATGACCCGGTTGGATTTGTTACTTGGTCGCCCGACGGCAATTGGCTTGCCTTTAACGTCGCTCCGGGCGGCGGTTTTAATGAGCAGATTTACGTTGCGCGTCCCGACGGCAGCGAGTTACGGCGTTTGACTGAAGGCGGCAAGGAAAACAACTTTTTGGGCGATTGGACAGACGACGGAAAACATATTTTCTTCTCGTCAAATCGGCGCAATCCGGCTTCAACCGATTCGTACTTGCTCGACGTAAAAGCGGGTGAGATGCGAATGGTTGCCGAAAACAAAGGCACGGGCGGCATCAGCGATGTCAGCCGTGATGGTCGCCGCGCCATCGTCAGCCGTTTGCTCAATCGCGGCGACAACAATCTTTATTTGATTGATGTCGCAACCGGCAAAGAAGCGTTGCTCACGCCGCACGAGGGACCGGGCAGTTTTGGCGGGGCGCAGTTCACGCCGGACGGACGGACAATTTATTTCGCTTCAAACAAAGACCGCGATTTGCTCGCGCTTGCCCGCGTCAAAATTGACGAGAACGGACAGCCCGGCGCGATTGAAACGGTCGCCGCCAGAGAAGACGGCGAATTATCGGGCGGAGTGATGAGCGATGACGGCGCGATGATGGTTTTGATTTGGAACATCGCCGGACGCAGCGAACTCGCGTTTTATGATTTGAAAAATAATCGAATAACGGTGGGACCGAAACTGCCCGCCGAAATTGCCGGTGGTTTTGATTTCACCGACGATGGCGGCAGACTTGCGATGGTTCTTTCCGGTGCGGCATCGCCCGCCGACATTTGGACGCTCGACTTGAAAATCCGGCAATTCACACGATTAACCGACAGCCCGCACGCCGGAGTTGATTTGACGAAAATGGTGCGCCCGGAACTCATCGAATACGCGGCGCACGACGGCTTAAAATTGAGCGGCTGGCTTTACAAACCGCACGGCGCAAAAGGCGCGTTACCGATTGTGTTGAGTTTTCACGGCGGTCCCGAAGGGCAAGAGCGACCCGGTTTTAACTCGACGTATCAAGCGTTGCTGATGCGCGGCATCGCGGTCTTTGCGCCGAACGTGCGCGGCTCGTCCGGTTTCGGCAAAAAGTTTGTCAATCTCGACAACGGCGCGTTACGCGAAAACGGAGTCAAAGACATCAAGGCGACGGTTGACTTTGTGGTCAAAAGCGGAGTCGCCGACCCGAAACGAATCGGCATAATGGGCGGCAGTTACGGCGGCTATATGGTGATGGCTGGGCTGACCGAATATCCCGAATTGTTCGCCGCCGGAGCAAATCTTTTCGGCATCACAAACTTTGAAACATTTTTTAAACACACGCAGCCGTGGATGGCGGCAATCTCGAAAATCGAATACGGCAATCCTGAAACGGAAGTCGAGATGCTTCGCAAACTTTCGCCGATTCATCGCATTGACCGCATCAAAGCTCCGACCATCGTGCTGCATGGCGCGAACGACACAAATGTTCCGGTCATCGAAGCTGAACAAGTCGTCGAAAATCTGAAGCGGCGCAATGTGCCGGTTGAATATGTTTTATTCGCGGACGAAGGACATGGCTGGCGGAAAATACCAAATCGGATTCGCTCGACGGTTTCAATCGTCAAGTTTTTTGAAACGCACCTTAAAGGCAATTGAACAACAAAATGACATTTACGGTGTCGAAAAGGCAAGAGTGATTATTGTGAAAACGCGCCGAATAAATCATTGGACGTGAGAGCGAAACAGCGACTTTCTTAGCACGTCGTTCGTCAAACCTAAACTTGTCCGTAGCGATTTCGCCCCATGTCAACTCCGTCGTTAGGTGCAGACCTTGCCGAAAATTCGACTAAACGTGCCAGCCAGCTTGCCGCCGCTCATACTGCTGTCGAAGAACAACAAAGCATGAGAATAAAAGTTGAGAGGCAGCG
>JAIVJJ010000293.1 GCA_020200095.1 Acidobacteriota bacterium
GCTTTCCAGCGGTATCGTCGAAGGATTAAACCTTAAGGCAAAACTCACTATCAGAAAAGCCTATGGTTTGAAGTCGGTTTCAAACGCCCAAATGGCCCTTTACCACACGCTTGCACGCTTGCCTGAACCGCCTCTTCACTACCACAAATTCTGCTGAAGACCCTTTTTTTTAAAATCAATAGATCAATCAAAGCCATAGCCTGCATTCGGTAGACTAGCCGGGAACCATTTGTCCATCTCGCCAAAGGAAGCTGATCACGTTCGGCGCCGTCTTCTACCCAGTCCCGCAGGCAGCTCACAAACGGAGAAAAAGCCTCCCTTAATTCTCTGTTTTTAAAACTGTTCGGATCTGTACACCAGTTATGAAAGTCAGAAACAAATTTTTGATCCTGGCAGAGAGGGCTGGGATTATCAGCAAAAGCAGCGCTCGCAAAAAAGAACGTTAGGCACAGCATCGACAAAATTCCACTTCGCATAGATCCTCCGATCATTCTTGAGATTTTTGGGACTCAATCGCTTTGATTTTTTTTGCTATCTCCATTGCTCTTTGGTTGACCGTAGTATTGTCTATTCCGTCAATCGCATCATAGAGAATGCGTAAATCCTCAACATTTTCCCCAACGAGAGGTTCAAGCACCTGCGACACGCTTGGTGGATCAAGAATAGCCAACGCCATCCACAATCGATGTTGTCTGGCTTTATCTCCTGCTCTCCGTGCTTCTTTTTGAAGCAGTGGAAGTGCTTCCCGATCTTTCATTATCGCCAAAGTGTATAGGCTCGTATCGCGAAGACGCTCCGGCCATTTTGCTACATTGGCCCGTATCCAAGGAGCCATGCTGCGCAATGCAGGTCGACGATCAGGAATGTTCGTCTCTTTTGGCAAACTACCGTAAGCGAAGTAAAGTTCATAAACTACCTGCATAGTATTAATTCGGTAAAACAACCGGCTCTCGTCGTGTCCAGAAACTCGATACATGCTGAGCAAATTTTGTCGAATAGGCAATCCATCTCGCTCACCGCCGTCTTCGACCCAGCGCCGGAAACAGTCAACAGCATTCGGCATGTATCTTTCAAAGCCATCAATTATGTCTCTTTTCGCTGTCGGAGACATCGTCCCCAGGAACGCGTCATGAAATTTCTCCGAACGACAGAGATTTGAGCCATTTGCAAACACTGATTCGGAACAAAGAAGCAGAGCAAAACAAAAGACTAGGTTTCGTCTTCTCACGGATCACTCCGGAAGTCGATGCTGGCAATATTCCCACCAAGGTTATTACACTGATCCGCATCTAAGTCTGTGCTTTTAGCATCCTTACCTCTGATCATAAGGTTCTTATCATTTACCACATAATTGGTTCCACCCAAATTCATATGCTCACTAAAAGACCAGGCGGGTTTGTATATGAGAGCATGTCCAATTTCATGTGCTAGCGTCGTGAGCACTTGCCCTCGGTTGTTCGGATGCTCAAGTCTACCACCGGCAATAACAATCCCTGAATTCGAAATGTCAGTTACATTGCTGAAGGAATCTTCTACTACCGCATAGCCCAAAACTTCTTGAGTTTGTGTGTCTGGATCAATAATGAATCTAACGACATACACATTCAGATCGGTCGCTGTCGACGAGCGCATTGAGAAAAGGGAGAGTTCCTCTGATGTAAAACTGTAAGGGTCACTCTGAGGGTCGTTTGCATCAATATCTCGTAAAGCAGCATCGGTAAATTCCGTAATAGTTCGAAGAACCAGGTTGACCCGGCAGCGCATGAAATACTGCCGCGCACGGTTGAACCAAAGCATAATCTCATTCTGATCTGCCTGGGAACCTGTTTCGCGGAAAACTTGGACATACACCGTATGAAAAGCGAGCGGAAAGCGCTTCATCCTAAACTGTTCACCGACAACGGTATCAGCTCTGGTCGTCGAAACAGGATCAATGCCGATGGCGCGGGGACTCGTTAACGGCCAGTCCAATGTCAGGTATTTGTCCGTTGTCTGATTTAACATCACAACATTGTTTCCGCTCTTATTGGTAATCAAAAGCCGCTCTGCCGGCTGAGAAACATGTGCGATCTGAGAAGGCTGCGAAAGATTAAGATTGGAAGTCGTATACGTTTTTAAGAGGCTGTAACTAGAACTGTATTCTCTGACCTGCGGATTGCCGGTCGTGACCGTCAGGTTGTGAAAGTGCGAACTCGATAAATTGTTGTTTGCAGCGATACCCTGCGGAAGGCCAGCCAAACCTGTAAAGCCTGAGATCAGAACTGGAGATGTCCCGCAGCTACCGCCGGATGGCACATGCCTCACGCTATTGTTAGCCCGGTCCCACTGGTAGATTCTCGGCGTTCCGCCGCTGTAATCTTTATCAACGCCGATTCCGAACACCCAGGATGCCGTAAAAGGTGAAATGCAGCCGCCGCGACCATGAAACAATTCCGTTCCGAAGAAATCCGTTTTTTCAATTGTCCCAGAATTATTCACCGCATCATTCAAGGCGTTCCCGTAATAAACCGAATTAGAGCTATCGACAGCCATCCCTGTAGCTTCATTCAACGCGCCAACCTGGGTATGGGTCTCGTCAGAATTGATCTTAAAAACTCGATCACTCGTACCCGCTGTCCCCGTATCCGAAACGAACACGGTATTCGCACTACTAACAGCAACAGAACTGATGTTGGCATAAGTGGAGCTCCCTTCATAAACCGTAAAGTACACAGGGTTGCTTGAACCGAAACTGTTCTCCAAAACGAGAAATCCGGACACAGCATTTGCAGGCACTGTAAAAGAAAAACTCACCGTACCTACTGACGTAGCAGGGACCATGACGTCGTTAATCCAAATTTTGTTATCCGATGCGACGGGGTCAAGAGCAATGGCGGTGCCGTTGATAACGGTTCCTGGGGCCGCGGTGGATGGATTCAAACTCCAAATGACCACGCCGCCCGTATCGGTTTTGCCGTAGGCATCAAAGATGAGGTAATAATATGTCACGTTATCATCGAGAGTCCCAATCGGCGGTCGTTGTGCCGGTCAGGCCGCCGGCCAATGGGCTCGGCGCGGGCGAAGTAAGGTTGAAATTCGGATTGGTGCTCCGTATTAAAGCGTAGGGGGCAGCGCTGGCCGTCCAAGAAAAATCAACGGAATTCGTTCCAGTATTTTTTGAGACGGTAACGACTGCATCTGCCGGTGACGGTGTGGTTGGTGGCTGAGAATCAGCAAAAGAAAAAAATGAAAACAAAACAAAGCCGATGGTCGAAAAAATTACCTTGCGGTACATAATGAGGACCTCCTTTGGAGGGAATCTTTTCCTTTTGAGCACCACTATATCATTAGACCCGAGGATTCACGAAATGTTGCAGCAAAGTCAGCTTTTCTCCTCAGATTTTAAGATCAATGACTTTGTTATCTTGCAAGACCACCGTAAAGCTCGGGTATTCGAGAAATTCCTTCGCCCCGAATTGCGTCGCCTTTTTTGGTGCTCCCATAATCGCTAGGACTTCATCTTTCGTCATCCCGACTTTTATCTCTTGCGTGGAAACATTTTCACTTCGTATAGTCGCTGACGTCTTGTTAAACTCTGCCGCTTCTGGTAAGGGCAGCAATGCCTTATTGATCTCTGCAACAACGGCATCATAGTTTCCTTCTTTGACCGTTTCTTTTGCCAGCAAGAAGTGATATTCGAGACCCCATTGTCCTTTGTATACCGACGTCTTTTGCTGAGTACCGTATCGATCCTGCTTGGTTTCAGTTTTGGCGCGTCGCGTTGTCGTTGCAGCAGCGCCGCCGTGCTTCATCTGGTCAGCCTGAATGAAAAAACTGACCATATCATCATCGACTTTTAGATCTAGAACCCGCATGGTCTCACCGGGCTGCGCTGGATCACCCTGAAATGCTCCAGTCGAGTGTTGATATGTCATAAGATCTGGTAAAGGCATGCAACAGTTCTTCAGTTGTTTTGTTGTTTTTTCAGGCAAATTCCCAGATACACGATAATATTTTGTGGACATCTTGTATCGGATCCCGCCCATTGCGCCAATGAGAGATCCCGTCAACCCTTCTTCGAGATATTCGCCTACATACAGATCAGGCTGAATAAACTGGATGAACTGCTTTTCATAACGTGCTTCCAATTTTTTCTTCATGATATCTTTCGGGCTATCATCCGCGAAGACAAAGCTCATCATGAAAATCCAGACCAAAGAAAAGACGCCGAGTTTATTAATTTTCATTTCTTCTCCTGCTTTTCTCTTAATTGCTGATGTAAACAGCATTGACGATGACTACGAAATCAGACGACCGTGTTGAAGAGGCGTTTTTGGAGCCTTCAGCAAAACGTTTCCGTCGATCCGTCTCGATAAGTTACTTCGAAACACTGGCCGTAAACTCTGATCGTAGCAACTTCTTCTCCGTTTAAATAAACCTTGCCTGTTCCGGACGACGAATCAAAGTTGACACTATACTCAATCGTGACTGACTGATAGTTGACCCGATATTGCCATTCACCGGAAACATCCCCTCCGCAGGAACGAAGCTCACCGTCAACAGAGCCATTCATACTGCGGCCGTCCGAGAATCTATATGACCATTCCCCACCCATATCCATGTCCATGCAATAATTCGACAACTGTATCGAAACGTCGGCATCCCCATCAAAATCGTAACGACTCGAATCACTGCCATCAAGACTGATGCGGATAGTCGCATTTGAACGGCAGGAAGACTGATTGCACGAACCATTTACGACCTCTTCCAAATGCATGGTATAGGTCACCGAATTAATCGTGAAAACGCCCGTTGCAGTTAAGCTCCAATTTCCCGAGGAACCGAAACATATGCGAATACTCAGGTCGTTAGTTTGATGATCGTAGCAATCTCCGGACCGCGCATTGTTGCTCCGAAATGGAACTATGACAAACGCCTGCCGCGCTTTTCCCAATGCATCCATAGCGACTCTCGCGGAGCGGATCGCATCGGCTACCTCCGTCTTATTCACTGAAGGAGGCTGGTTGATAGGTGTAGTAGTACCGGAATCGCCGCCACAGTAAAATTGAAAAAAACTGAAAACAATTACGACAAGTAACTTAACCGGACAAATCAAGGGTTTTCGTATTATCAACGTTTTCATACCGACCTCCTTTACTTCAGTTGTTGATATAAAAAGCATTGACGCTGCCTACGAAAGTAGACGACCGTGTTGAAGAGGCATTTTGGAATTTGGCCCGCCAAACATTGGTGCTGTTGAAACAGTCAAGGTCATGGCAGCCTACAAAATCGAGTCTTCCCGCTCCATTGAGCGAGTTGTCGCATTCGGTGGGCCCGATATATAGGATGAGATCAACATCGCCGGCAGTCGGATATACATCCGCGTCTACATGCTCGGCATAGCGACAATCAACGCGAAGGAACTGGCCGGGGCCTAAATACGAGGGTGCGGTTCTCAGAAATTTCCATGTCGCCGTGCAACTGGACAGTTGCTTGGGCTCGATGATGATGTGATATCCGCTGAGATCGACCGGCAATTCCGGGAATTTCATGGAAGTTTTTTCTTTCTTAATGTTGCTGTTTGAGTCATTGGATATTTCCCAGTCCTCAAGAACTCGCGGATCGGCGGTTATTCCGACAGGCGAGACCGCCCTTATTAAAAAGATGTTGCCCTGGTCATCGGAAAGTTCTTTGAAAATAGTTTCCGCTTGACTCGTATTCACGAGCAGAAAAGCAGTCAGAAATACCAAAAAATAAAGCGAACAGCACTGTTTCTTAGACATGTTTTACCCCCTTTGAAAAACATGTGAGTGGAATGATGAACAGAGACGGCGACAAACGAATCTAAAAAAACCGTTGTGGTGTTGTCTCATGAGCAAGAGCTTGCTTTGTTCTGTTTTCCCGTAGTGTGGTTTGTTGTGATGAATGGACGGCCCGTCAGCGTGTATTTGCGGTTTCTGTTTGTTCCCGAGGCAGTAATCCACCCGGCAGCGAAAAGAATTCGCAAAATTCGGCTGACCGTAGCCGGAGAAACGTCAGTGGCACTGGCGATCTCTCGGACACCGAGATAGCGGCCATCTGATTTGGCGAGACACTCCAGAATCAGGATTCCATGTTCCAAAGGACGAGCGTGATACTGCCGCGGCTGATTCCTTGCTTTCTGTTTCACGGAGTGAAACAATGGCTTTCGGAACTCTTCTTTATGCATGAACGAACCTGATTATGAGTGTTCCAATTCTATATGAAAACGGATAGATGTCAATCCGTATGCTGATAAATGTCTGATTCTGCTTTTCGAACGAGACTAAAAGAGGTTGTTGGGGATAACACTTCGGAATTCGCCCGCAAAATTGGAATCCCACAGCCAACGCTTCACAGTTATATCGCTGGAAAGTATGATCCTGGTTACGATTTTTTTCAGAGGTTGGCCGAAAATGATGTGGATGTCAATTGGCTACTGACCGGAAAACGTTCTGCGGTATTGTCGGATGATCCCTGGATGAGGCGACACGGAAAAGATCTTGGTAAACTTATTTCTAAACTGAACAAGAAAGAGCGTTCGGCATTTTCCGCCGTGCTCATCAAACTAAATCAATCGATATCGGAATAGAATTAAATCTAGAAAAGTTATCAGCTGATTCCAATCTATGGCGAATATTTGTAGGATGGCTTTTCTTGCTACACAACTGATCCGTATTTTGCATAGCATTTAAACTAAATCCCAAACAGGATTAAGGGGACTCATGTTCAAACACGGTTATTTCTTAGCCGGCGTTGCCTTTCTCGTTAATTTTTTATGCCTCTTCCGCAGAATTTGTGGTAACGCTTTAGAGTCTTTTTTGACTCCGGAGCTGTTCTTCCTTTGTTCTATTTTCCAAGGAAACAGATCAGCAGTGGTGGTATTGTGCTAGCTGTTGATTCTTTCCTAAGAATCAAAGCGTTTGTTGGAATCGTTCCTACGATTTCAAAGTCGATTGTGGGAGCGTGTGGGAATTTTGTCCTCAAAATTTCCATGCGCTTCCATCAGTCGACGTCAAACGCGTCAGCTTGCACAATTCCATTGATTGATCGCCGACCTACCTAAAGCAAAGAAGCATTGCCTCCCAAACCGTATAAGATAGGTTTTGGAAAAAAAATCAAATACTGTGAGGAACGGCAATGCTCATCAAAACCTTATTGAATCGCGTGGAAAAACTCAAGTCGTTCGTTTATTACAAGGCCTGTTTTGAAGTAATCGCCGGAATCGAAGCGATCATCGTTTGGGTGGAAGCGCGAAGTAATTCCAAACCGATTTGTTCTATCTGCGGACGAAAACGTCGATTCTACGATACGGTGCAGACACGCGATTACGAGTACGTTCCTCTGTGGGGATTTAAAGTCTTTTTTCGGTATACTCCTCGGCGGGTAAATTGTCCTGAGGATGGAGTCCGGATCGAGAGAGTTCCATGGGCTGAAGGAAAGGATCGCCAGACCCGTACTTTAAAGGTTTTTCTCGCCAGATGGGCGCGCCGTCTGAGTTGGAAAGAAGTTGCCGATATATTCCAAACAAGCTGGGACAGCGTCTTTCGGGCCGTTCAGTATGTTGTCGAATTTGGCCTGGCCAACAGAAACCTGGATGGAATCGAAACCATCGGAATCGATGAGCTTGCTGTTTTTCGCGGCCATAAATATTTGACCCTGGTTTATCAAATCGATAAACACTGCAAGCGCCTTCTCTGGTCTGGGCAGGACCGTAAGATCAAAACCTTGCTGAAATTCTTTCACGAATTCGGAAAAGAACGCTCGCAAAAACTCAAGTTCGTCTGTAGTGACATGTGGAAGGCCTACCTTAATGTCGTCCGCAAAAAGGCTCCGCAGGCTCTTCACGTTTTGGACCGCTTCCACATTATGAAGAAATTTAATGAAGCGATCGATCAGGTTCGTCGTCAGGAAGTTAAGATCTTAAAGCGGCGCGCTGAAGGACGACCGACTATTCTCTTGGGCAGTCGATGGATACTCCTAAAACGAAAAGTACGACTTAATGAGAATCAAGTCTGCAAGCTATCCGAAATTCTCAGATCAAACCTTAACTCCGCGCGCGCATACCTCTTGCGCGAGGATTTCCAGCGCTTCTGGAAGTACCGATCTTCAACCTGGGCTCGTAAATTTCTACAAGACTGGAATGCCAGAACCATGCGTTCAAGAATCAAACCAATGAAACGCATTACAAACATGCTACGCAGTCATGAGCCTCTGATTCTTAACTGGTTTGCAGCACATGGCATGCTTTCCAGCGGTATCGTCGAAGGATTAAACCTTAAGGCAAAACTCACTATCAGAAAAGCCTATGGTTTGAAGTCGGTTTCAAACGCCCAAATGGCCCTTTACCACACGCTTGCACGCTTGCC
>JAIVJJ010000052.1 GCA_020200095.1 Acidobacteriota bacterium
GATTATCAGACTTCCGTCCGCATCTTTTCGTTGGACTTTAAAAGCGACGAGTATATCAGCGCGGTCAAAACTTATCGCTCGCAGAACGTAAGAATGACCAACAACGGCTGGAATGTTGCTTTTATATGAAATTCCGTCAACTTCGTAATTCCATGACTTTCGCTGCTCAACTCTTACTTTGGGTTCGTCTGTCGGCGGCTTGTAATCAACAAGAAAACTTACGGCGGCGGTTTCCCTTGTTACATCTGCAAGCGGCATTTCACCTAAATCATTGATAAAACCGTAATCTGCACCCGCAAACCCTACTTTCAAATTATTTTGCTCCAAACCAATTTGAGCAATTTTTTGATAATCGTGACTTTTGTTTGTAAAAGAATAAAAAGAACCGTTGCCTTGAAGGGTAGGTTTGTAGTCGTATCGCTCGCGCGGAAGAAGTCTGACCACATCAAAACCTTCCCTTTGCGCCGCCTTTAAATCTTTTGCATCGGGCAGAATGACATCGTTTTCTAACGCCCTGATTTGATTATTCAACTCGGCAATTTTTTGTAATTTCTGTTCGCGGTTTGACCCCTGCGCGCCTGCCATTGAAGCAAAAAGAAAAAGCGAAACAATAATCTTAAAAGAGAAACGCATAAACTACTCCTTAAAAGAAAAAGCACTTTGATTTGCCAGCATATCACTAACAAATCAAAGTGCCTAGAAGTTATCTCATAAATACCCTTTGCTAGTTCAGCCACCGCACAAACACTGGCTCGAAATAGAACCAAATGTATTTATGAGATAGCTTCTAGTAAAATATCTGAAGAACTTTTATTCTTGCGGAATGGTCAGTTCTTGACCGGGACGAATTTTGTCCGGGTCATCGAGTTTGTCGCGGTTGGCTTCATAAATTTTCTGCCAGCTCACTCCGTATTTTGAACCGATGCGGCTCAGGCTGTCGCCTGATTGAACCGTGTAAGTTGAACCTAAACCTGCTGAACTTCCTGTTCCTTCCGGCGCGGAGATGTTCATCACTACGTCGCCCGAACGAAAATCCGGATCGAGACGACTGTACTCATCCCAAAGCTGTTGTTTGGCTTCAGCACTTCCGGCAACACCGTCAATATTCAAAACGTCGTCGCTTTCCGTAATATTAAGCCCGGATATTCCAAGTCGATTTGCCATATCAATTAACGATTGATATTTTTCTATTAAAGCCATTTTCGTTTTCCTCCCTAATTATTACTTGTTTTCAGTCAATTGATTGATGACTCTTCTTTTTCCGGCATCTGTTGCCGCCATCATAGCTTCGGTCATTTTGCCTTTGGCGACAGTTCCGCGTAGCGTAATCGCGTCGGCTGTCGCTTCAACCGAAACACCGGTAATGCCTTTTTTTCTTAAAGCGTCTTCAACCGCTGCTTTAGCGGCATTGTCAGTCGCAGCCATTGTCGGCATCGGAGTGGTAGTAGTTACAGTTGTGTTTGCAGTGGTATTAGTAACAACTGTATTTGTATTTGTATTGCTCGTGCTACGGCAACCGCCTAAGCATAAAAAAGCAGCCAAACTTAAAACTGTTAAAAGTTTAATTTTCATTTTTCCTCCTGAAACGTTTCAAAATCAATTTAATTTATACTTTACTAAACCGAGCCGTAAAAAATTCTATTCACTCTTTAGCGGTCTTCACCAAAATTTTCCTCAAAACTAATTTGAAGAAATTTCGGACAGTTTCGATTTAAGGAATATATTCTAAAACATTTTTATAAAAATTTCAGTCAAACTTGGCTGAAAAAACCTCTTCGGCAATTTTTTTTGCCAGTTCAAGCGAATTTAGTTCAGGTTTTATCACAAAATGCCAATCAGCAAGACAGTAAAGTCTTTCTCTTTCGTCGAAAAGTTTTCGCGCGTAAATTTTGTTTTTCGCGAGCGGGCGTTCGCGTTTTGAAGAGGAAATGTTTCGCCAGCAATGTTCAAATGAAGATTCGAGCCAAACAGTAGTGAATTCGTGTTGTTTGATTAGCTTTCGATTTTCTTCTATTGTCCACGCGCCGCCGCCGAGCGCGATAATCCGCGCGTCGCTTTCCAATAAAATTTTTTGCAGGTTTTCGGTTTCGAGTTGCCGAAAACACGCTTCGCCTTCGGTTTTGATAATCTCGTCAATTGTTTTTCCTTCATTTTTTTCGATGAACGAATCCAGGTCAATTTTCTCGCACTTGAGCAAAACGGCGAGAAAACGCGCAACAGTTGATTTGCCGACACCCATAAAACCCGTTAAAACTATGCGCTTTTCCCTATTCATCGAATATCTCAACCGAATATATCGGACTGCGGACAAATTTATCTTGCTACATTTTTAAGCGTATCAAAAAACTCGGGAAACGAAACGCCCGCGTATTCCGCGCCGACAATTTCCGTTTCGCCTGTCGCTAAAAGTGCGGCAATCGAAAATGCCATTGCGATTCGGTGATCGCCGAAAGAGTCAACTTTTGCAGCTTTTAATTTTGATTTTTTGACGCGAAAACCGTCGGGAAATTCTTCTACGTCAGCGTTCATACGTCCGAGATTTTCGACAATCGCCGCAATTCTGTCAGATTCTTTGACGCGCAATTCTTCCGCGCCGCGTATTTCCAAGCCGTTTTCAAGCTGTGTTCCGAAAACCGCTAAAATCGGGATTTCGTCAATCAAATTAGCGACGAGTTCCCTGCCGATTTTATTTGAAGTAAGTTTCGGCGCAAAAGTTTCGCCGCCCGTAACCCGCAAATCGCCGACAATCTCGTTACAAATTTCCTTTTGATTTAGAATTTCGATTTGCGCTCCGAAGTTTTGTAAAACTTCGATAATTGCCGTTCGCGTCGGATTTAAACCGACATTTTGCAAGACGATTTTGGAATTCTTTAAGCAAGCCGCAGCAATAATAAAAAACGCTGCCGAAGAAACATCGGAAGGAACTTTTAGATTTTTTGCCGTCAGTTTTGAGCTTCCGCTAATTGAAACTTGATGAACAAATTCTGCATCGGGCGTTTTGAAAGAGATTCATCGCCGGTTAAAACCGAATCGAAATTTTGTCCCGCTAAAACTCCCGCTAAAAGGCGCATTGTTGTGCCGCTATTGCCGCAGTTAATTTCAGTTTCCGGTTTTTGAAAACCTGTTTTGCCGACGCCTTTTACAAAAATTGTCGTATCTTCTCTTCTGACTTTTACGCCTAGTTTTTCCAAACAATCGAGTGTCGAAGCGCAATCAGCATTGGTCGCAAAATTTTCGATTCGCGTATCACCCGTCGCCATCGAAGCCAAAATTGCGGCGCGGTGTGATATGGATTTATCGCCGGGTAAAGAAATTTTTCCTTCTAAGAACTTTACGGGCTGAATTTTCATAAACGAACGTAACCTAAAGACAGTAATTCGGGTTGTTACAGATAGCAAAAATCAATTAACAATTGTGCATTATACATCGTTAATTAATTGGCGGTAACAATTCGGCGCTAGTGCTATTTTATTTATTAACGGAAAATTTTAATTTTCCCTTTTACAATTGGAAAAAAAATGCAAATTAGGTGTATGCTAATAGGTTAAATGTGTCGTGCGAAAGTCTGTCCCCCAGCGAGGCTCAAGCAGTTTTTTGAGAACTATATTTTCTTTTAAACATAAGCATATTTAAGATAAAAAATTTTAGCGGATTATTTTAACAAAATGGCATTTAAGTCTTTATTTAGTTTATTTTCGAGCGATTTGGCGATAGATCTCGGGACGGCAAATACGCTTGTTTATGCAAAGGGTCGCGGAATTGTCGTTTCTGAACCTTCTATTGTTGCAATCAATAAAGTTACCAATCAGGTTGAAGCCGTCGGACGCGATGCGAAGGAAATGCTCGGGCGCACGCCGGGCAACATTGTGGCGATTCGTCCAATGAAAGACGGCGTGATTGCGAATTTTGAAGTAACAGAAAAAATGTTACAGCACTTTATTCGCAAAGCTCATAACGGAAAATCCTGGGTGCGCCCGCGTGTGGTTATCGGAATTCCTTCGGAAATTACGCAGGTTGAACGTCGCGCGGTTGAAGATTCTGCGTATCGCGCCAAGGCAAGCGAAGTTTATCTGGTCGAAGAAGCGATGGCGGCGGCAATTGGCGCCGGGCTTCCGATTACAGAGCCGCACGGAAATATGGTTGTGGACATCGGCGGCGGAACGACGGATATTGCCGTGATTTCGCTTTCGGGCATTGTTTATTCGCGGGCGGTGCGCGTCGCCGGAAATGAAATGGATGAAGCCATTACGCTGTTTATCAAGCGCAGATACAATCTGTTAATCGGGGAACGCACGGCGGAAGCGATTAAAATCGCGCTCGGTTCAGCTTTTCCGTTGGAAGAACCGCTGACGATGGACATTCGCGGGCGAAGTCTTATCGAAGGAATTCCAAAGACAATCTCGATAACCGATGAAGAGATTCGTGAAGCGCTTTCGGATTCGGTGGCAACCATCGTTAATGCCGTGCGCGTCGCTTTGGAAAGAACGCCGCCGGAGCTTTCCGCCGATATTGTCGAGCGCGGAATCGTTTTAACCGGCGGCGGCGCACTTCTGAAAAATCTCGATAAACGTTTGATAATTGAAACGGGTTTGCCCGTTGTTATATCGGATGATCCGCTTTCTTCCGTTGTGCTTGGAACCGGAAAAATGCTTTCGGATTTTGAACTCCTGAAGCGCGTTAAATGGGATAATTCATTGATGACAGGTAGTTAAAAGGAGAAAGGCGAAAGGAGAAAGGCGAAAAAATAAGGAATTGTTTTTTACTTTATCCTTCCGCCCTTCTCCTTTATCCTTTTAAGAAGATGGCAGAGCGAAGTCAGAAAGAAGTTTGGAGATTAGCGCCTTGGCTAATGATTGTTCTGCTTTTGGTTAACTTTGTTTTGATGGCGTTAGATGCACGTGAGACGAATACTCAACAGCTAGTAATTCGTGTTTGGTTCCAGACAATCGCCGATTTTGCCCAATCACCAGTAACCACCGTCAGTTCCGCTCTTACAAATTACCTTCAATCATTTTCAAGTCTTAGAACCGCGCAAACCGACAACGACGTTCTCAAGCAGCGCGTTCAGGAACTTGAAGTCGAAGTTCAGCGAAAGGAAGATTTAACGTCTGAAAATGAACGATTAAAATCGCTTCTTGAATTAAAAGAGCAAACGAAATATAGGATTTTGCCTGCTCAAATTATCGGACGCGACCCATCTGTCTGGTTCAATACTTTAATTATCGATCGTGGAAGTCTCGACGGCGTAAAATTGAATATGCCGATTATTAATAAAGGCGGTTTGGTCGGCAGAGTTGAGGCGGTCAGTCCTTTAACGGCGCAAATTCGACTAATAACTAAAGATAAAGCGAGTCAGGGCGGCGTTATTGGTGAACTCGGCTCGTCAAACGCAATTGGTCCTGTTAGCGGCACGGGAAAAAAAGAAATTCTTGAAATGGGTTATGTTCCTAGCGACGTAGAAGTGAAAGTGGGCGAGACAGTTTATACATCGGGACAAGAAGGAATGTATCCGGCTGGCTTGAAGATTGGCGAAGTCATCGAAGTCCGCCCGGGCGCGGCAACCGTTCCGCATCAAATTTTTATTAGACCAAGCGCTAATTTCTCGGCGATGCAAGAAGTTGCTGTTGTGCTTTATAAACCTCCGGCGCGTCCGGAATATGATAAATTTTTGCCCAACGCGGATAAAAAAGAAAAGGGCGCGAATAAAAAATGACGCGACGACGGTGAGCGGCGGCGACACTGAGAAAGAGGGAGAATCAATGCTAAAGTCCAAGTACAATAAGACAATGCAAAGAGAAATGTCTCCTTGTTGCCACATCTCAGCGTTGCCATATCGAATCAAATGGAACAGGTAAAAATCACAGTTGCGTTGATTATCGCCATATTGCTTCAGTGGACGCTGCGCAATGTTGCCGAACCTTTTGCATATATTGATTTTCCGCTAATTATTGTCATTTACGCCGCGCTCGGACGAAATTCAATCAAAGCATTGTTATACGGCACATTTGCGGGCATCGCCGTTGATGCTTTAAGCGGCGGGCTTTTGGGAGCCAACGGTTTTTCTAAAACACTAATTGCGTATATGGTTTCGGAGCTTGTACGGCGCGTCTATCTGGACAACCTCTTACTTCGGATTCCCGTCATAGCAGGTGCATGTTTGCTGGATGATTTGATTTATTACGGTATGCACCATCTTCTAGGACAAGAACTCGTCGGAGAGTTTATTCCGACGGTTGCTTACACGCTTATCGGAACCACTATTGCGGGAACAATTATTTATTTGCTGTTAGACAGCTTTTTTGCTGAAAATACCATCCGGCGAAAACGCGAGGTTTTTGCGCCGCGCCGCCAAACTCGCCGGCGTAATCCGATTCGATTAGGTAATAGAAGATAAATCTGTGGAGAGTTAAAGATGCGAGAACTACCCGATTCTCTCTTAACTCTCCACTCTCCACTAAAATATGAAGTTAAACGACCAAGCGCAAAATTTAGGTTTTAGAGTTGGCGTAATCCAAGTGTTAGCTTTTATTTTGCTGGCAATATTAGGAGTGCGTCTTTACTATTTGCAAATTGTTAAAGGCGAGTATTACAGCGAAAAAGCCGAAAACCAGCGCATCCGTTTCATTCCGATTCCTGCTCCGCGCGGCGCGATTTTTGACCGCAACGGAAAACTTCTGGTTGACTCGCGCCCGATCTACAACGTCACGTTGTCAAACGAGCCGATAAAAAGAATTGACGTCAGCGACCGCATTGAAGACTATATGCGGGGACTAAATGTTGACCGTCAATTCTTGATTGAACGTCTTAACTTCATAAAGAAGCAACCCGAATTTGAAACGCTAGTTTTGAAGGAAAACGCGACTATTCAAGATATAGTTTGGGTCGAATCTCACAATTCCGAATACCCGGAACTTCGCATTGAACTACAACCGCAGCGCTTTTACCCGCACGGCAAAATGATGGCGCACGTTTTAGGCTACGTTGGCGAAATTAGTCCGAAACAACTTGAAAAACCGGAAGTAAAAGAAAAGGGTTTTCGTCCCGGTGACATTGTCGGCAAAGGCGGACTCGAACAATACTACGATGAATTTTTACGCGGAAGACCCGGACACCGAAAGGTTGTCGTCGACAGTCGCGGACGAGTGCAAAACGAGATAGAGGTTGTGCCTCCGCAAGCCGGACAAGATTTAATTTCGACTATCGACCTTGATTTGCAAATAGCTGCCGAAGAACAACTCGCTAATTCAGTAACAAAACGCGGAACGATTATCTCGATGGATCCAAACAACGGCGAAATTTTAGTGATGGCTTCGGCACCGAGTTTTGATCCGAATACTTTTGTCACCAGAAGCACAACGCCCGAAGGTCGCAAGGAAATTTCCGGGTATTACACAAACGAACAAAGACCGCTGCTTAATCGAGCAATTCAAGGACGCTATCATCCGGGTTCGACTTGGAAAATTCCCGAGTCGGTTGCTGCTTTACAACAAGGCGCTATTACGGTAGCGCGTTCAAACATCGTTTGTGGAGGCGGTATAACCATTGGTAATAAACACACGCGCTGTATGGGTAATCACGGTTCGCCGGCTTTGCCATATGCAATTACGAAATCGTGCGACGGCTACTATTACCGGCTTGCACTCAAAATGGGCATTGAAGGATTAATCAAAATGGTCGAAGAGTTTGAATACGACAAACCGACCGGCGTTGATTTGCCGAATGAAAAGGCAACGCGCACGCCGAAATATTGGAAACCTTACGTCGAAAAGCGTGAAGGAAAATGGAGCGACATCCGAACGGTCTTCGCCTCTATCGGGCAGGATACGGTTGAAGCAACACCGATTTCGATGCTTCGCGCCGTTTCGGTTGTTGGCGTCGAAGGTAAAATGTTCGTGCCGCATCTATTAAAAGAATTTAAGCCGGTCAGCGCAATCGGCGAAGAAGCCGAGCCGAATTTTATTCCCGAGCGTGCAAGTTTTGGTTTTTCTCATGCCGAGCCAAAAATTATTGAAATGACTCCCCAACAAAATAAATTAGTACTTGAAGGAATGTGGGGCGTGGTTAATGCGGGCGGAACGGCGGCGCGGCTGAAAATGGCGAATTTCGAAATCGCCGGAAAAACCGGCACGGCACAGGTCGCAGCGCTCGGCAAAGACGTGGGTAAAAACAAAGACCATTCGTGGTTTGTCAGTTTTGCTCCGGCTTACAAACCGGAAATCGCCATCATAGCGCTGATTGAAAATTCCGGCTTCGGAGCATCACACGCTGTACCCGCAGTAAAAGGGGTTTATGACGCATATCTTTTGAAAAATCATCCGAATATTCTTGAAGGACAGCAAATAGCAAAGAAATAGGCGGCAGCAGTTGGCAGTCGGCGGAAAAGCGCTCACTGCCAACTGCCGACTGCGAACTGATTTATGGTTGCGATAATCGAAAAACGTAATTTTAGAGATTTTGATTGGCTAGTAGCATTGTTAGCCGTGGCAATCGTCTGTTTTGGCGTATGGCAAATTTATAACGCGCAGCCGGAAACAACTTACTGGTCAAAACAAATTACCGGTTTGTTTATCGCGTTAGTCGCTTTAATTGTCGTTGCCACAAGCGATTACCGCCGGATTATTGATGCCGCGCCGTTTTTCTACGGCATTGGTTTGATTTTGCTTATATTGGTTTTAGTTCCGGGAATTGGTATGCGTATTAACGGGCAACAGGCGTGGATAAAACTGCCACTTGTCGGGCAGTTTCAGCCGTCCGAGTTTGTTAAAATTCCGGTCGTTTTGATGCTGGCAAAATATTTCGGTTCGCGCAAAGCAGGAACTTTAAGGTTAAAAGAAGTAATTGTCGGAGTTGGGATTTTAGCCGTGCCGTTAGCTTTGATTATGTTTGAGCCTGACGCCGGACAAGCAATGACGTATTTCCCAATTTTAGCTGTCGTGTTGTTTCTTTCGGCGGTAAAAATCAGATACGTCGCATTAACAATTGTTGCAGGATTGATTTTCGTGCCGCTTGCTTATTACATCGGAGTCGAAACGGGAAAAATCAAAGGCTACCAGCAAGAACGCATCAAAGTTATTCTAGACCCGGAAGCTGCAGACCCGCGCGGCTACGGTTACCACACGGTTCAATCAATGATTACGGTTGGCAAAGGTAGTTTGACAGGTATTAAAGGCGACACGGACAATTCGCAAAGCGTACTAAAATTTTTGCCCGAACCGCACACGGACTTTATATTTGCGGTAACGGCGGAAAATACCGGTTTTGTCGGCTGCATATCGCTTCTTCTGGCTTACGCGCTGCTTTTGTCAAGATTGGTGGCAGGCGCGAAACAAGCCGGAGACCGCGCCGGAATGCTTGTGATAATGGCAATTGTCGGTTCACTGACATTTCAGATTTTTATCAATGTCGGTATGACTCTCGGTTTTCTGCCGGTTATCGGTGTTCCGCTGCCTTTGATGAGCGCCGGTCTTTCGGCGGTTTTGTCAACATTTATTGCTATCGGTTTTGTTATCAGCATCAAGATGAGAAGGTTTGTAAATTAGTTTCAAAGTTTAAGTTTCAAGATTTAGGCTCAAAGTCAAATAAAAACCCCTAAACCTAAACATCGAGCTTTGAATATTTTAATGAGGTAGAAATGGCAAGAGAAAGAAGAATTGTTGAGCAAGAGATTAAATCGATTGAGCCAAAAAAACGAGGCTTTTGGAAATTCATTTGGTTTTCGACGGCACTTTTACTAGCTTTATCCGCTGGCGGATTGTCCGGTATTTTAGCTTCGTATTACCTTAATAATTCTCGTTATTCGATTGAAGTTTCAGCGCTTGCGACATATCGCCCGCCGCAGGTTACAACTATTTACGCTGACGACGGTGAAACAATTCTAGCTGAATTTGCACTGGAAAAACGCATTCCGATTAAGGAACAGGATATTCCGAAAAACGTCGAGAATGCGCTGATTGCCGTTGAAGATTACCGCTTTTACAACCACATCGGTATTGACCCGTATCGTATCGCCGGAGTTGTTTTCAAAAATATCGTCACCGGAAAAACCGAAGGCGCTTCGACGATTACGCAACAGTTAGCTAAAAATCTTTTTCTTTACAGAGATCAAACTTACACACGCAAGATTAGTGAATGGATGGTTGCGCTGCAAATCGAGCGTTTATACACAAAGCGGCAAATTCTCGAAATGTATATGAACTACGTCTTTTTAGGCGCGGGTTCGTATGGTTTTGAAGCCGGCGCGCGAACTTATTTCCAAAAATCGCTGAAAGATTTGAATTTGGAAGAAGCCGCGCTTTTAGCAGCAATCCCAAAATCGCCCGAATACTCGCCGACGCGCAATATGGAAAAAGCAAGAGAACGTCGAAATATTGTGCTCGAGCAAATGGCGAAATACGGTTACATTACGGATGCGGAAGCTGATGCCGCGAAAGCCAAGCCAATCAAATTAGCGGATACCGCTTTCTATCAATCATTGCCGAAATCAACTGCCTGGGATTATCCGGTTGAAGAAGTCCGCAAGTATCTGGAAGATAAATACACAACCCGCGTGGCGCAGGGTGGTCTTAAAGTTTATACAACTATTAATGTCGAGGCGCAGAAATTAGCGACCAAAGCCGTCCGTGAAGGTTTGCGTCAATATGACAGAAATCGCGCTTGGCGTTCCGATTACCAAAATATCTTGACAGACGAAAACGATCAACCGATTACCGATCAAAAAGAAGTTGATCGTAAACTCATCAGCTTTAAACACGCCGATTGGTACGGTGACGAATACGAAAAAGGAGAGTTTATTAAAGGCTTGGTAATGAAAATTGATCCGGCGAAAGACGAAGCAACGGTTCGTTTCGGTAGATATACAGCCGTCGTTAATGCCAAAACAGGCGAAATAGTGGCGATGGTCGGCGGATACGATTATCATACCAATAGATTTAACAACGCTACGCAAGGCTTACGACAAACGGGTTCGGCTTATAAACCTTTTATTTACACTGCGGCGGTCGAATGGGGAATGACGCCGGACGTAAACGTTAGCGGCGCGCCCGTTCGGCGCGGTGACTGGATGCCGCATAATTACGACGGCAGTTTGAGCCATCCGAATGTGCCGATGAAAACCGCTTTAGCAAAATCTTATAATTTAGCGGCGGTTCATCTGCTCGAACAAGTTGGCGTTCAGACAGGCGCGCAGATGGTTCGTCGGTTTGGAATTACCAATCCAATGTCGCCGAGTTTACCGTCGGCGCTCGGTGCCAGCGAAGCGTCGCTACTTGAAATGGTTTCGGCTTATTCAGCATTTCCTAATAAAGGCGTCCGCGTTCAGCCGCATCTGATTAGAAAAGTTTACAGTCGCGACGGAAGTCTTTTGGAAGAATGGAAAGGTACGACTTATAAGGTTACAAGCGAATACGTTGCTTTGACGATGCTTGAAATGATGCGAGGCGTCACGAGCGCCGGCGGGACAGCCCCGGGAGCAAATGCCGCCGGGCATCAACTTGCAGGAAAAACCGGCACGGTTAACGACCAGACAGACGTTTGGTTCATCGGTTACACGCCAAGTTATGTAACCGGTGTTTGGATGGGAAATCCCGAACGAAAAGAATCGCTCGGCGCGCGAATGACTGGCGGTGTCGGTGCGCTGCCCTATTTTAATGCCTTTATGAGCCAGTTTATGAAAGACAAAGAGCGCGAAAGTTTTCCGAAACCTCCGCCAATGCCTTCGGAAATAAAAGCGCTCGCCGAACAGCGGAAGCGTGAAGAGCAAGAGAAACTTGAAAAAGCCGAAATGGAAGGCAGGAAACTTGGTGTCGCCTTTGTTCCCGGACCGAAACCGCGCCAAAATAATGCAAGAATTTCATCGGACAATTACGGAGAGCCTGTTACCGATTCAACGGACGCAACGGGTCTAACAGATACAATCAAACCGGATGACGCCGCAAAACCGAGCGCTACTCCGCCGCCTTTCGTAGTTCCGCCGAAGCCTCTTACTTCAAGCACTCCGGTTAAGAAACCTGAAGCGCCGGCGGCGGAAAAACCAAAAAATGAAGCGACTAAACGAAAAGGCAAAAAGGGCGACGGCGAACAATAAGCGGTGAGTTTGCTTGTAGTTTGAATCAATATAAATAAGGCTTTCTCAAGGGAGAAAGCCTTCGTTTTTTATGCATTATCTACTGCGCAATACGGTCATATTCAGGCTTAACGATTTTGTAACATTCACAGGTAAAATCTTCCAATTCTTCACGGTCAAGCATGATAATTTTCCCGCGAGAATATTTAATAAATCCTGCACCTTGCAGAATAGACGCCGCAACTGTAACCGTCGGACGGTTGACGCCGAGCATCAGGGAGAGAAATTCCTGCGTCAGGTCTATCACATCGCCTTTCGTCCGGTCATGACACATCAGAAGCCAGCGAGCAAGTCTTTGCTCAATCAAGTGCAGACGATTACAAAGCGCCGTTTGACTTATTTGTGTCATTAGGGCGTGAGTATAACGAAGCAGCGATTTCTGCAGTTCTCCACCCTGCTCGAATTCTTCTCTGATGGCTTGCGTGGTCATTCTATACCCACCGTTCGGTATTTGAATAAAGCAAGCGTTGGGTGAAGAATCAACTCCGAGCAAAACATCTACTCCGACCATACCTTCATTCCCGATAATGCCAATCTCAATATTATGCCCATCGGATGTGCTAGATACAACGGAAGCAACTGCATATTCGGGAAAATAAACGTGCGTAATAGGTTGTTCTGAGTGATAACAATATTTGAACACGGGAAGGTCAATCTTCTGAAGTTTAGAAAAAAGGCGTTTAAAATCGGCAGTCGGCAGGTTTTTCAGAATTGTATTGTTAATAGAATCTTGCGACGTTTTGATTGGCTCCTGTGATGTATCGTGCATTTTTTAACTGCTTTTATTCCAGTCTCGCTTGTTTGAAAAACAGCAGACGGCAAGAGACATTAAGTTAATTTGCTGTGTCCATTATCGAACCTAACACTCACATTTTTACAACTTTTTTAATAGATAGATGTTGAGGTAAAAATTGCGGTTTTACTGCATCATTTAAATAAGCAGTCAATTGACAATTAATGGTATAGTATATATCTTCCTTCAACTAAATCCAAGTCGAAAAGCGCATAGTTGCAAGTTAGCTCCTCGCCCGCATTGATGTTTCTGCTAGCGACGGTTAAATCCTGCTGCGCGTTGTGATAAAAATCCAGGCAGTTAGGTTTAGCACAGTGATTAAAGAATCGCGCGTCATCGCCGCATAAAACGTAAAGTCCCGAATGTATTTCACGATAAGTATATTTGCGGATTTGCTCACAGGAAGATTCAGCTAATCGGCTAATTTCCCCGGCGGAAAGCCGTATGTTAATGCTGAAATACCTTTTCGCTAAAACGCCGCCGATTGTTTTTCGCTTAATAATTGTTTGACTGTATCGGTAAACTTATCGAGGTCGTTCGGTTTTACTAAATAAGAGCTTGCGCCCGCCGCAATTGCGACATTCCGATCATTGCTGCTTGCCATTCCAGTAAAGAATAGAATCGGTGTTTGTTTATCTGTTTTGCGAATTCGACGGCAAAGCTCAACGCCGCTCATTTCTGGAAGTTTGTAATCAACTACAAGTAGGTCAAAAGGCTTTTGAGCTATTAAATCGAGTGCTTCCAACGGTGTCGCCACCGCGGTAGTTTCACAATCCGCACCAGCGCAAAGTAACATCATACTCATCAACTCGCAAGAGTCTTCGTCATCATCTACAAATAATATATTGGAAGAAACACTCTGCATATTTTTGCCTTACGAAACAAATTTTATATTTAGAAAACCGAGTTGTAAGAGTGTTTCCCAGTCAAAACCTATTGTTTCGGAAACCACTCTTACCTCAGATAACGGTGTGGGTAATTTAATAATTTATCAGGATAAATCACTCGAAGTTTGTCGCCTAGCAAACATATAAGAGATGAAAAATAAGGCATGAGATTTGAGGGATGAAATATGAAACTTTAGAGATGAAATACGATAAGAAATAAGCATTTTCATTTCTCAGTTTTTATTTCAAGTTTCATATTTTATCTCTCATCTCTTATTTTTCATCTCTTATTGTCCGAAAAATCTACCTAAATAAAAGGGCAGCATCTTGCGCCACCAATCCCAATCGTGATTTACGTCTTGTCCCCAGACTTCGCACAGATGCGGAATGCCTTTTTGATAAAGAATTCTGGAAAAATCACGGGTGCGTTCCGGCGCTTCAAACGCTCCTTGTCCGGTAACAATGACGATTGAATCAGCTTTACGCAAAGTCGGCAGAAAATAATCGTCGTTTAAATTAGCGACATACTGAATCGGGTTATTGAAGTAAACATTGTCATCCGCGTAACCTTTCAGATAATTACGAATGTCGTAGCTTCCGCTCATCGCAATCGTGCCGCGAAAATTGTCCGGGTGTTTGAAATAACAGTTTGCCGCTAAGAATGCGCCCAGACTCGCGCCCGTCGTTAAAGGTCTTGCGTTCTGCCCGCACTCATTGCGAATGAGCGGCAAAACTTCTTCCATAATATATCGGTCATAGCGCGTTAAAAGCTCGGCTTTCCATTGCGGTGAAGCCTGCTCGTTCAAGAGGCTGTAGCGATTAACCGAATTAATTGAAAAAGCGCGAAGCTGTCCAGCTTCAATAAACGGTTTAATAACATCAACGAGTAAAAATCTTTCGTATTCGAGATAATCGGCAGCAGCCGTCGGAAACATTAAAAGCGGATAGCCCGCGTCTCCGTAAGACACGAGCGGCATTTCCATTCCGAGATTATGGCTAAACCAGGATGTCGTATCACGACGCATAGATTTTTTAACTCCAAGCGTTTGCATAATATTTTAATTACGTGAGGTTAAAGGAAAATGATTTTGACCGCAAGTAAAAGAAAATTATCAACGAAATGTATTGATTTTCTAAATTGATTCACTCTACAAATAAAAGTTATTTCAAGATTTCTTGTTTCCTTTTTTTGTAAGTTCCTACAACTACTCTTAATAAAATGACTGAAAAGATTGCTCCACAAAAAGATAGTAACAATTGATTATCAGCTAAAGCTGTTCTCCAATCTATTGCACGTCCGTTTTCGTCCCAAATAAAATATTCTCTTGATAAACCCGGATTAAAGGTGTGAGTTGAAGCCCAAGCAGAAATAAGAAAACCTGTCGAAAATCCAATTACACCGAAAATCAAATCAATAAATACCTTTGACTTACTACTAGGCATTTGCCGATTCATTACCAAGCCAGTAATTAATCCTAAAGACGCTCCGAGAAGCAAAATTATACATAAAGAAACAAAAATTATAATTGGAGAGACAGGAAACATAACTTATAAATTTTCTTACATCGGCAATTGTTTATTTCACAACGGTAATCTCGCGCGTTGTCGAATTGTAACCGCCGTTGTCAACTACATTTCCGTTTTTATCAACGAGTTCGAGTTTAATTGAATGTTTTCCGTCCGCCCAACCGGAAAGCCAAATCGGTTGCCATTTATCAATCATCTTTGCTTCGCCGCCGTCAACCGAATAGCGCACGTGATATTCGCCGCCGTCGCCCGCAAGTTTTGCGTTTGCCAGCCAGAAATCAATCATAATTTCTTCAGCGTCCGCGCCTTTGTATTCGCCTTTCGGACGACTGTAAGTTAAAAGCGGACGCCCCGCGTCCAGCGCCGCCGTTTTTTACCGTAAAGCGAATCATTTGAAACGCGCCGTTGTTTTTGTAGCTTTCGTGCCACGGGCGCGACGGAAAAACGCGCAAAGTATGTTTGCCGTCGGCGACATTGCGAAGCTCAAAACCTGTGTCGAGATTGTAATGCGCTTCATAAGGCTGATTGTCAAGAATAATGTGAATATGATTACCCATCTGCGTCTGCGGGTCTTTCATCGGTTTGTAACCTTTTAAATCGCCGCCAAGTTCAAGCCGAACTTTAACGGTTGAACCGTTAACCGTCGCATTATTGGTAGGTTCGATAAACTTTAAAGTCGGATTTGCCATATCCTGTTCGCCGCGCGACCCCATCATATCTTTTATTTTCTGCGGTCTTTCTATTTCCGAAAAACTATGTTCGGCAGCGTGATTATCCGTTGTATGTTTATCTTCCGGGTCATGCGGGTTTACCGGAGCGTCTCTTATATTTTTCTCGCCCGTATGTCCGCCCGGATTCATATTATGGCTCGGTTCTATAGCGCTGCAAGCCGAAAAAACGGCGAGCGCGACTAAAAGTATAAAAAATTCTGTTGTTTTCATTTTCTCCACCTTAAACTTTATTTACGTTATTCAATTCTAAAACTTCTGGCATTCAAAAAAATTAATAAAAATTTACTAAAGTTAAATAGTAGCGAAGTTTCATCATTTGGCAAAGGAATGAATAAAACATATCTTTTTTAGAAAATTATAGAAAAATTGTGAGTGGGCAAAATTAAAAAGGACATCGCACCGGATGTCCTTAATGTATTGAATCTACTTGAAGAATAAAAAAGAGACTGCCGTTAAAGATCAAGCGGCAGTCTCTTTTTTATTTGAGTTGTTTAAGGAACAAAAGCGTTGGCAACAGGCGTATCATTTATTGAACCGAACGATACTCCCGTAAAACCTTGACTGCTTCTCTGAATATACCAGGTTCCGTCTCTAAACACGGTAATATCTGCTTTACCGTCACCGTCGTAATCAGCTGGAGCGGGTTTGTCGGTTGATAAACCAAATTGAACTCCGCTAAATCCCTGTGCGCTTTGCAGTAGATACCACGTTCCGCTATCCGGTCTAAAGACGGCAATGTCGGTTTTACCGTCTCCGTCGTAATCAGCTGGAACAGGCTTATCGCCCACTTGTCCGAAGCTGATGCCCGCGAATCCGTCTTTGCTTTTTTGCAGATACCAAGTTCCGTCTCTGAATACGGCTATGTCGGCTTTACCGTCTCCATCAAAATCAGCCGCCACTGGAACATCTCCTGTTTGACCAAATGCTAAAGTTGATACTTGATTATTTGATAAATTCAAGATATACCAAGTGCCGTCCGAGGGACGGAACAATGCAATCTCAGCTTTGCCGTCGCCGTCATAATCAGCGGGAACAGGAATATCATTCAAACTGCCAAAAGCAATTCCGGTAAATCCGTCTTTGCTTCTTTGCAGATACCACGTTCCGTTGCGGAAAACAGCGAAATCGGTTTTGCCGTCACCGTCGAAATCGGCTGGAGCGATTTTATCCGTCGCGAGTCCAAAAGCAATGTAAGTAAAACCCGAAGTTGATTGTTGCAGATACCACGTTCCGTTATCGGGTCGGAAAGTAGATAAATCAGCTTTGCCGTCGCCGTCGAAATCATATAAGGTGCTGCGCGTTGAAACCGCGTTAAGCGCGGCAGCAATATTGATACGCGGTTTTGTAAGATTGTTGCGCGAATCGATGATCGGCTTTCCAGTATTCGTTAAAGCATTGAGAATCTGAGAAACTGAAGCGGTAGGCGCGCGCTGTTTCAAAATCGCAAATGCCGCGGCAACGTGCGGAGCTGCCATTGAAGTACCAGAATAACTTTTATAAGCGTTGTTCGGCACTGATGATGTTATCCAGCGTCCCGGTGCCAATAGGTTTAAAAAAGATACACTGTTGGAGAAACTCGAAACCGCGTCAACAGTTGTTCCAGAACTTCCGTCATCAGTCGAGCCAACGCTCACGGCTGATGAAATGCAAGCCGGGGCGCCCATCGAATCTGTATAGCTGTCGTTGCCTGAAGAAATTACTGTTGCGATACCGACCGACCGCAAATTATCAATCGCGGCTTTGCGTGAAGATTGTGAAGTATCACAGTTGGCAGTATATTGATTGCCACCCAAACTCATATTCACCGCAGCAATACTCATCGAGCTGCTTAAAGCCAAAACCCGCTCCAATCCTTTGATTTGGTCCGAAGCATATGAACTGGTACACGGAGAAGGATTTTCGCCGCAACGAGTGGCGTTCTCAATTCGTGAGAAAACTTGGATGGCAATAATGTTAGCGTCTTTCGCCACACCGCTAAAACCCGAACCGCGTCCTGCGACAATACCTGCAACGTGCGTTCCGTGAGCGCAGCCGCTTATGGCAGGGTCGCAATTAATGCCGGAGCCCGGTTCAATTGATTGGGTTACACCGCTCGGGCAGAAACTTGTAGCATTACTTCCCGGAAAATTCGACGAGTAGCACGCCTCGGAAACAACTTTACCGCTCAGGAAAGGATGATTTTTATCTACGCCCGAATCAAGCACGGCAACAGCCCAACCGTTTCCCGAAAAGCCGCTTGTCCAAGCTGCCTGTGCGCCGACAATCGCTGTACTTTGGGCAAGTGTCGGTTCGGAAAGTTCGTCTTCCTCGATACTTTCAATAAGCGGATCGTTCTTCATTTTCTCCAAAGTCGCGGCATCTGTTTCAAATGAGACAAACGGAATAGATTCGAATTGCTTTACTCCGGTAACGCGGGAAGATTCAAAACGATTCAAAAAATCGCCTTGCTTTTGTTTTATAGAAAAACGCTGTTTTTTGATTTCCGAAAGCGATAGTTTGCCTTCAGGTCGAAAATTGGACGGCAAACGGACAATAACCCGCACCGTTCCGGTTTGTTCAGCTGAGTTAATAAGTTTGTTAAAAGTTTTCTCCTTTAGCAATTGAGCCGGTAAATCGGGATTGGAGATTTGCGCCTTAGAGGGCGTTAAAAAAAGATTGCTTAAAGCTATGCAAATAAACGCAGCAATAAAAATCAGGGAAAGTTTTTTCATATTTTTTTGATACGGTTGCGCAAAACTTTACTTCACTATGCGGTGCGCGAAATTATTAAAGCTAGAAAACTGTCAAGTATTTGTTCAGGACAAGCAATTAAACCTTTTTACACGGTTAAAATTCAAATTGCAAAAGCACTGACTTATGCGAATACAAAAAGATTCTTATTATAATAACACAGCTAAGCATCCAGATGGAATCTTTTCTAATTGCCAAAACTTAAGTTTTTCATGTAATAAGGGGATTTATGGATTTTCAGATGTTAGTTTATGTTATTTGGTTCGCTTTTTTTTGAAAATTTTTAGTTTTTTGCGAAAACTTTTTTTATCAAACCAAACTACCATCAGAAGCGTTTAGAGCAGCAGGAACAGGAACTTATTAAACTTTTTTATCTGTTAAATCCTTGCTTTTTACACTTGATACACTTGTCTTAAATTTGCTGACCTTAAAAAGTGTAATGGATAAAAATCTTTGATAAGTAAAGCTCGAACTTATAACCTTAACTCGATGCCTTTTAAATTGACTCTTTACGAAAAAGAAACTTTTCCACAAAATATAAATGTATGGCAAGTGAAATGGTAATTGTTAAGCGTTCAAAAATCGGGCTTGGTTTATTCGCAACTACGGATATTCCAAAAGGAAGTAGAATCATTCAGTATACCGGAACACGTATCCTTAAAAATGATACTGCGAAACATAAAGGCAGGTATCTATTTACGCTTAATGATAAATGGACGATTGATGGTAAGAGCAGAACAAATTTAGCTCGCTACGTAAATCATTCGTGCCGTCCGAATGCCGAGACAATCACTACTATGAGCAAGATATGGGTCGTTGCTAAACGGAAAATAAAGGCAGGTGAAGAGATAACCTACAATTACGGAAAAGAATATTTTAATCAGTTCATTAAACCAATCGGTTGTAAATGCGTGAAATGTAATTCAACGGCGTGAATAGGCGTGTTAGAATGAGTTTGATTTAATGCCTTAATTTCTAGCACTGTAAATCATTAATAACTGTCCTTTAAAGTCTTAGGCTACAATACCTTTCGAGGCAACATATGAAAAGTTTTCTAAATTTGGTTTTAATCGGTTATTGCGGGTTAATCGGGTTTGGACAAACGGAAGAATCTTTGCCCGTTTTGAAGTATTATAAACCAAATATACCTTCGGTTTTTGCGACAAATAAATATACTATTCAGAATAAAAATGTAGAATCAGACCCTGAATCAAATAGGATTATTTTAATAAAAGCGGCGAATAAAAAACCTAAAAAACATTTCGCGCGATCGGTAGCTTTTAACTCGAAACCAGAGATTTACATTCCGGCAGACAGGCGACATAAAGGCTTGAGTCGCTTTGATTTGATACCTTTTACCGATCGCAGAAAAGGCGACCCCGACCGTTACCGCGCCGTTAATCCAAAATATGTTAAAAGAGAAAACGGACATTATTATTTTGCTTTGAATGTTAAAGCCTATACGCATTATTTTGACGAGAACTTGAAAGACAAAGGAGTTTTACCCGAATTAAATGTCAATGTTGATTTGACGCGAACAAAAACGGCTAAGGCGAGCGATGATAAAATGCGTAAGTATATTTACGTCAAAGACAAAGGTTACATATTGTCCGGGGCGCTGATGCAATCATCGGACGAAATCAAAGCCGGGCGATGGTTCAGTTTTCCGATTAAAGCCGGCGAACACAACCTTTACGACGGCACAGGCATTGTGCGCGGCAAACTTGCCGCCGATTTGGTTCGTTTGAATTACGGTTTGCAAAAGGAAATCAAAGGTGAAACTTATTACTACGCTTTTTCAACAAAATTAAAGATTAGAAATGAAATAATCGGAGCGTCTGGTTGGATTAAAGCGTCAGCGATTGAAGCGGGCAACGACCCGCAATTTGATACGGATTTTGTCAAAAAAATGCAGATGCCGACGGCGGCAAACGACACTTTCGCCGAATACGAAATCACGGGCGGCAATCCGCAGGAAGCTATGGGCAGAGACGCAAACGGCGCGGCGAAATATAAATTCGGTTACGCCAACAAAAACGGAAATTTCATCGCTTACAAAGTTCTGCCGAAAATTCCGCTCGACGGCAATCAAAGTATCGCTTCAACCGATTATCTGAAACGCAGCGATGCGGTAATCAATTTGGGTTTTAATGTCGCCGGTGTCAGCAATGACACTTTCAGAATTGACGGCGCGAATCGTCCGCTCATTTTTCACCGTTCGTCGGAAGGCGACGCAACCGCCCTGATTGACCTTTTTTATCCGAAAGACGCCGTACACGACGGCGAAAAAGTCGTCGCCCAAATGATTTTCGTTTACGGCTACGTCGGTGTCGCGGGCGACAAACGCTGGGGCTGGATTCCGCTTGACGCGCTGAAATTAAAGTCGAAAAAACCGCGTCTTAAATAAATTTGCTGGATAAAAATTTATTTTTTGTCATTATAAAGTGACAATTTTTCTTGCCTGACTAATGCCGCCTTCGTTGAAAGCATCAATTGCGAAAAAATATCTAACGCCTTTATTCAGCCTATTCATCAGATGAAGACTGGTGTTCTCGCTATTCATTAAGAGTGCAGTCACTATGAATATACTCCGCCAACGCCTCACGCCAATCGCGCAATGCGGAAAACCCAAGTTCATCTGACACTATACATCGGATAGGTGTGTAGCGCGGGCGTTGAGCATTTTGCCGTGTCGCCGATGACTTCACTGGCTCAATTAACTGCATCACCTCTGCATCCGAAAACTTCAATATACGCGCTGCTTCCAAAGCAAAATCATAATACGAGCAAAGACCGTCGTTCACGACATGGTAAGTGGAGTAGTGTCGGCGAGGCAGAATTTCAGCGACTCTTAACACTAAATCCCTGACATAAGTTGAACTTGCCCAAACATCTGTAATTGCGCGAACTTGTCTTGCCGCCTTCAAAGAGCGATGCGCCGTGCTGAAAAAGTTTTTCTTGCCGATGCCAAAAATCCATGATGTCCGAATGATGAAACTGCGGCGCGAAGCGGCACGCACCGCGCGTTCACCTGCGAGTTTTGTTTGTCCATAAACATTGATTGGGTTTGGAGCATCTTCTACGGTATAGAATGAATCACCTTTGCGCTTTCCGTCAAAAACATAATTAGTGCTGAGATGCAAAACCTCCGCGTTAATCTCGGCTGCCGCTTTAGCAAGATTTTCCGCGCCCGCAACATTTACAGACCACGCTAACGCCGTTTCAAGTTCGCAAGCATCCACACCAAGCACGGCGCAGTTAATAATTAACGCGGGGCGTTCGTCAAAGATTAACCGACTGACCGCTTGGGCGTCTGTAATATCAAGGTCGCTGTGCTTAAGCGCCAATACTTGATGCTCATTGGAAAAGTGTCGCGCAAATTCTTTTCCGACAAGCCCGGCAGCACCGGAAATTGCAATTTTCATACCACTACGACCGATTTTCTGCTGCGCTCACCATAGAAAAGCAATCCAACGCTCAGCATCACCCGGGTCCCAGTTCAAGATTCATGAGAGGCACGGTGGCGGGGCATCGGGTGCGTGCCGTTGTTAGGATGTGGTTAACTGCAAGATTTATCCATCTATTTAACGCCGGACCCGACGACTAACTCGCACGGACCCTCGAACCCCTCAGCGCTCTCAAATTGCCTTAACTCCTGCTCAATCTCTCGCCAAGTCTCCTCTCGTTCCGCCTCACTTAAGCCCGACATCATTTGGTGCAGCGCCCCGAATGACTCCCGCTCGAAGCGCACGCACTCGGATGCCGAGGCTAAGCGCAGAGGAGCTGAAACGACGTGGGTCTGGATGTTATGGAACCCGGCTCTTTGATAAGCCGCCTCAAGAACGCCCGGACTGCCGAGACTGAACGGACCCGGCTGACCCGGCAATGGTGGCGGCAGTTGTGCGCGCTTACGAATAATCGAGATCGGGATTGAAAAGAACTGATTGTTCTCGGCTGTTGAATAGACAATTGCCCCGACCCTCCCTCCCGGCTTAAGCACGCGGCGCATCCCTATTAATGCCTTCTGCTGGTCAGGGAAGTATATGAGACCCACGCGCGAGATGACTGCGTCGAACGAATCCGTTTCCAATTCGTCTAAGTTCTCACCATCCATCACGCGCGTCTCGACATTCATTAAGCCGGCTGAGCGCGCCTCTGCCGCCGCAAACTCAAGGATATTAGCGGATATGTCTGTGGCTAACACATAGCCGGAAGCGCCAACGCGACTTGCTGTGACAAGTGTTTGTTCGCCCGCCCCTGCCGCCACGTCAAGGACGCGGCTGCCGGAGCCGACGCCTACCGTGTCCAGCATAATTTCCGTAGCCGGACCAAGCCACGCGGCAAGGATCTGACCCCAACGGTGCCACGCTTCGGCAGCGGCTTGCCACTGCTGCTTCGTGGTGTCTTTATATTTTATGGGGTCGAATTTCGGTGTCTCTGTTGCCATAAGATTACCTCCTATTAATGTGTCAGATTCCGAAGCGCGAATAGCCTAACTTTGATTTAAACCGAATTATTTCCGTTTAATTTTGTAATATATACCTCAAAATAAAAGTAAAAACAACAAAATCAGGATTTAACCGATTCGGTCTAATATATTAAACGCCAATTATGGATTTTTACTTCAATACCGCATTTTTCACAACCGCAAAAAATACGGTGTCGGGCAGAAGTTTTCGCGCAATTAAAATTGCCGCCGAATTAGAATTCATAAGCGCCTATATCCGTAGAATTTTTACCGAGCAACGGATAATTATCTAAATCAACCGTATATCCCAGCTTTACTCCTTTGTCTCTCGCAGGGCTGTCTTCTTTCAAACGGAAATTTCGGTTTTCATAATCCACAAAAAGCGGGTCTGCAATAATATCTCCCTTTCCGGCGGGAACGCCTATCGGGTCGGGATTGCCGGGCGAATAATACAGATTATGATCGTGCGGATGCTCGCCAATAGTGCTGCGAGTAGCGACGCGAACATCTCCGGCAGGTTTCACGAAAGGTCCAAAGACTTTCATATCATTGGGAATGACGAAAATATTATTTCGGACGATGAACGAATTTCCGGCGGGATAAAAAGTCCAAAAGACAAAGCGGTCAACA